>CAINCU010000015.1 GCA_903847155.1 uncultured Gallionellaceae bacterium
GCAGCTCCCCGACGAATCGGTTGTCATGCGGTAACCAACCCGCGCATATCAGACTGATCAACCGTCGGCATGCCGTCCGTTCTGCTACCCATACACTGAAACATGATTTTGAAAATTGACAGGTCAATACATATCAGGCCGTTTTTCGAGTTGACCCGGCATGGCGCGCAAGTTAAGGTGCGGGCTAATTCGATTCCACGCATTTCGCGTGAGATGCAAAAGTATTGCGATGCTTCGAGCGATCAGAAGGACTGGAATCGGCCGATTGTGTTGAAAAACTCTTTTTTGGGTACCTTGAAAAAAATTATAGCCTCATAGGGCGCTTCAAATATTTTCTACGCGGGTGGGTACCCTAGCCACGCTTAAACTCAACCATGCACCAATAAGCTACATCACTATGTATAAGCAAGTGCGATTTACAGATGCTGCCGCAATTCGCAAAATTTCAGAGGGGTGCGAAAAAAGAGTTTTTCAACACAATCGGCCAGGAACGGACAGTCAAAGATTTCATCTTTGCCACATTCTCTAAACAGCAGGATTAGCAAACTCCCTTGATTCATATAATTGGACGTAAAAGTGATCTCTGTTTGATGAAATGAGTTTGTCAATTTTGTATAGCATCCAAAGCCTAACACTCTATCCGCCAGACAATCGGCAAAGACAAACAACAAGAATATCAGAGGCACTCATGCGCAATAACCAACCTGTAACTGGACGCGAATATCCATTCCCTCAGGGTAAAACCGTTATTTCATATACCAACCTAAAAGGCCAGATCACTCGTGCCAACGATATTTTTATCGATTTGTCGGGTTTTGCCAAAGAAGAGTTGATCGGCCAACCGCACAACATAATTCGTCATCCCGATATGCCTCCAGAAGCATTTCGAGATCTATGGGATACCCTGAACAAAGGTCGTCCGTGGAGTGGCTTGGTAAAAAACCGTCGCAAAAACGGAGATCATTACTGGGTCAGGGCTTTCGCCTCTCCGCTCGCAGATGGCTCAGGTTATGTATCGGTTCGCGTTGTCGCATCTCGTCAGGAAATTAGCGCAGCTGAAGCCCTTTATGCCGAAATGCGGAGAAATCCTGATATCCATTTGGAAGAGGGGCAGCTGGTTAGCAATAACTTGTTTGCCAGAATACTGCGCCCCATAACTCATTCAAATATTTCTACACGTTTATGGTTGTTGGCCGCCAATGGGGGATTCTGGATTGTGGTGGCTATCGGAGCAGCATACTTTGAACTGAATAATTCGGCACTATTAGCTATCGGGGCTGGCGGCACGATTGCATTATTTACACAGGCTTGGCTAGTAATTAATAAGTTGAAAAAAGGATTCACTGAATCAAAAGTTGCAGCCGAATCGATAGCTACAGGCGATTTGACCAGACCACTTCCAGCTGCGACTAAAGACGAATTTGGCGATCTCAATGCGGCACTTTCTGTTATGCGGAACAACTTGCATGAACTGATTGCCAGCGTCAGTGAAGGAATCCATGAGCTTAATCTGACATCAGGTGATGTGTCAGCCACTGCGCATAGCAGCTCTCAGGTCAGCGAAATGCAGTCCGAGGCGGCATCTGGAATGGCAGCGGCTATGGAGGAATTGTCGGTCTCGATCGATCAGGTCAGCGAGCATGCCAATGATGCTCACCAGGTTAGTCAAAGCTCTAGCGTACAAGCCGTCGAAGGGGGGCGCATCATTCATAGCGCTGCGACAGAGATGGAGAACATTGCGGCATCTGTAAATCACGTGGCGGGGAAAATCCGTGGATTGGAAGAATATTCAAAGCACATTTCCGGTATCGCCAATTCCATCCGAGAAATCGCCGACCAGACCAATCTGCTTGCGCTGAATGCAGCCATTGAAGCGGCTCGTGCAGGTGAGCAAGGAAGGGGTTTCGCCGTTGTGGCCGATGAGGTGCGCAAGCTTGCAGAAAGAACCGCGACTGCAACGACTGAGATCAGCGGCATGATAGGCAAGATACAAGACGGAACCAAAGAAGCTGTAAAAGAGATGGAAATTGGAGTGGTACGAGTTAATGAAGGTGTTGACCTTGCACGAAAGGCGGGAGATTCCGTCAGCGGTATTCGTGAGGCAGCAGAACATGCAGCACATGAAGTTGATGGCATTTCACAAGCAATACAGGAGCAATCATTAGCTGCACGTGACATAGCTCAGCGCATCGAGAAAATTGCACAAGGAACTGAAGACAATACGATCGCTGCTAGAAAAACGGCAGTGTCAGCTAATCAAATGGCAGGACTAAGCAAAAAACTAGATGAGTTGGCTACCCGATTTAAGATCGCGTAACTGCCCATTCTGCTCTTATTGGAGTTTCATAATGAACACGTTCCGCATTGAGATTGTTAATTTTTAGGCCAGTCTTATGAAAAAGATTACTAATTATATTGGTGTGCCTTTGCTCATCGCGCTTATTGTGAATAGTGTCGTGTTTATAGTTTCGAAGCTTCTTTTTCAATTCACAGGAGTGGTTGAGGCGTTTGTGCTAATTAGTGTCTGTTCATTCCTTTCTATCCTGATTTTCATTAGTTTTACATCGACCCAGTTGCGAAGAATTGCGGCCAATAATCAGCGCAATATTGGGATGGAACATCCTGTGTATGGCGAGTTAGTCAGAACAACAACAAAAGAGGCTGAAGCTCGCTATATCAAAGTTATAGATACTATTTCTGAAACAGTTGAGAAAAATACGCTTTCGTTAGCGGCAACTTCACATCGAATTGATCAGTTGAAAAAAAACACTCATCTTGCAACGCTAAAGTCCGAGGAAATTACCAAGGCGGCAGAAACTATTCTATTAACCTCAAGCCGTTCTTCTGAAAATACGATTAACGCTGCCCAATTCGCGATGCAAACCAAGGAATACAGCATTCAAGGAAGAAATGCTGTTCAACAGGCGATAGATGACTTAAATCACATGCGGAGTCGTACAAATGAAACTTCAGGATTGGTTTCGCGACTAACAGATAGCTCAAGGAATATCCAAGAAATAACAACGGTCATCGAAGCCATTGCTAAGCAAATAAATCTGTTAGCGTTAAATGCTGCAATTGAAGCGGCAAGGGCGGGTGAATACGGGCGCGGATTTGCAGTGGTGGCTGACGAGGTAAGAAAACTGGCAGAGAAAACATCAGCTGCTACGGGAGAAATAGGTGGAATGGTTAACGTGATTGGTGAGGAAACCATAGCTGCAGCCAATACCATGTCTTCGCTGGCAGATGAAGTCGAGCATGGGGTCGGCAGCATTGGCAAAGTTGGCATTCAGTTGGAGGGCATTCTGCAGCATGCTTCGGCACTTGAGGGGCAAGTGCGTGAGATTGCCAAAGGAGCAGAAGACAATCACTTGCAAGTCGACCAGATTACGGCTGCCATTAGCACGATTCACAACGAACTGTTGGAAATTGAAGATGAGATTAAGGGGGTGTCAGAAGACGCTATGATGCTTTCTGATTTGAGCGAGGGGATTTATGAATCCCTGGAACAAATTAATCTCGATACGATGCACAATCGTTTTTCCAAGGTTGCGCGCGATGCGGCAGACCAAATCGAGCATGTGTTTGATCAAGCAATTCAATCACGGCAAATCAGCATAGAAGACTTATTTGACCGACAGTATCAACTGTTGCCAAACACGAATCCAAAGAAGTACACAACTAGGTTTGATAAATTTACAGATAAAGCGCTTCCTGCAATTCAGGAAAAAGTCTTAAAAGAAAATCCGGAAATAGTCTTTGCTGCTGCTACAGACTCAAACGGCTATATTCCAACTCACAATCTGAAGTTTGCTAAACCTTTAACTGGCAACCTTGAGGCTGACATAGTCAACAATCGAACTAAGCGTCTATTCAATGATCGTACTGGCTCGCGTTGTGGGAGCCACACAAAGAAGATGTTGGTTCAAACATATAAGCGAGATACTGGTGAAATCATGCACGATCTTTCCGTTCCCATCATGGTGCGAGGAAAACATTGGGGGGGATTCCGCATGGGATATAGGGCCGCTTAGAGTTGCTAGAGATCAGGCTATTTTAGGTTAAGGCCGCATTCTCGAATTCGACTTTCTGGAAAGCTCAATGTCTCTTATGGGTTAAGAAGCGACACCAGCGGGTATCTTGCATTACGACATTTTCAAACATACCCACTACCCCGCAACGCCCGTCAATTGGCAATCCACAAACAACGCCATCTGGAGATGGCCGTCTTTTCTGGCTTGCGAAGCAGGTGATACTGCGAAATCACTTCAAATCGCAATCCCCGATGCGTCGAACAATCCTTCAAACAAAATCGAGCTGAGATAGCGCTCACCCGAATCCGGCAGGATGACGACGATGGTCTTGCCCGCGTTCTCCGGCTTGTGCGCGAGACGCACGGCGACGGCCACCGCCGCGCCGCTGGAGATGCCGGAGATGATGCCTTCTTCGTGTGCCAGACGGCGCGCGAACAGCACGGCATCTTCGTTACTCACTTGCTCGATGTCATCCACCAGCGACAAGTCCAGCGCACCGGGCACAAAGCCTGCGCCTATGCCTTGGATTTTGTGCGGACCGGGTTTGAGTTCCTGCCCCGCGCGTTTTTGCGTGAGGATGGGACTGGCGGTGGGTTCCACCGCGACCGACTTGATGGCTTTGCCGCGCGTGTTTTTCAGATAGCGCGTGACGCCGGTGATGGTGCCGCCGGTGCCCACGCCGGAGATGAAAATATCGACGCTGCCGTCGGTGTCGTGCCAGATTTCCGGGCCGGTGGTGGCTTCGTGGATGGCGGGATTGGCGGGATTTTCGAACTGTTGCAGCAGCACATATTTCGGGTCGGAGTCGGCAATCTCCTGCGCCTTGGCCACCGCGCCGCTCATGCCTTTCGCGCCTTCGGTCAACACCAGTTTCGCACCGTAAGCGACCAGCAATTTGCGCCGTTCGATGCTCATCGTCTCAGGCATGGTCAGCGTGAGCGGAATGCCGCGCGCCGCCGCGACGAAAGCCAGCGCGATGCCGGTGTTGCCGCTGGTGGGTTCGACGATCTCTTTGCCCGGCCCCAACAGGCCGCGCTTCTCGGCATCGTCTATCATCGCCACGCCGATCCTATCCTTCACCGAGTACGCCGGATTGCGGCCTTCGATCTTGGCGAGAATGATCGCCTGTGCGCCATCGCCGATACGGTTGAGTTTGACGAGCGGTGTGTGGCCGACGGACAGCGAGTTATCTGCGAACTGATTGGACATGCTTATCTCCTAAATTTTGATTCACAATGGTGGCAGTTTAGCGGACTACTTGCCGACCTCAAACTAACCCGTTGTCATAAGCAACTCACCAATGGTAATAACGAGCGTCAAAATAAAAAACCCGCCGAAAATTTCTCGGCGGGTTGTTGTTTGAAGCTGCGTCTTATTTCTTGGCGCCTTCTGGTTTTTCTGGCTTGGCTGGTTTTTCTGGCTTGGCTGGTTTTTCTGGCTTGGCTGGTTTCTCGGCCTTCTCAGCTTTCTTGTCGGCCTTTGCAGCTTTTTTGGCCTCTTTGGCGGCTTTCTTGTCAGCCTTCTTATCTTCCTTGGTCATCTTGTTATCGGCTTTGTTTGACTTCTCTTCCTTATTCACGGTACTAGCACCGCTTACAGTCAACTCGGAACGCATTTTCGCCACAGTCTTGTCGCCAAAACCTTTGACGTTCTTCAGGTCATCCACGCTCTTGAATTGACCATTCTTGGTGCGATAGTCGATGATCGCTTGAGCCTTGGCCGGACCGATGCCTTTGACCGCATCCAATTCATCCTTGGTGGCGGTATTCAGGTTGACGGCGGCAAATGCCATATTCACAAACGCGAAAAACAAAACCAACAACGATAGAATCTTCTTCATAGCTTTTCCTTTCACAAAATAAAACAACTGATGTCGCGGACTCACACTCACTCCCTGTTTAGGTCACCTCTATAAATCCAAACTTCGTCGCAATACTGCGTTGCTCACAAAAAATTACTCCTTACATATTCCATATATGCCGCGTCGTAATTTTTTGCTCGCGCCTTGTCTTGCTTAGAACTTTGAATTTTTAGAGGCGACCGTTACTTCTCCAGCATGTAATTCACATAGCGCGCCGTGCCCTGCTCTACTGTCAGGAACGGCTCCGCATAACCGACCTCGCGCATGGCCGCCATATCGGCCTGGGTGTAACTTTGATACTTGCCGCGCAAAGCATCCGGGAAGGCGATGTAGCGGATAATCTGTTGCTGCAGCATCTGCTCCAGCGTCAGCACGCTTTCGCCCTTGTCCGCACGCAAGGTGTTGATGGTAGCCACGGCCACGTCGTTGAAGCTTTGCGAGTTGCCGGTGCCGAGATTGAAGATGCCGGATTTATTCGGATGGTCGAGAAAATACATATTGACCTTGACCACGTCCTCAATCGAAACGAAATCGCGCAACTGGCCGCCGTTGGCATAACCGTCGCAACCCTCGAACAGTTTTACGAAACCGTCGGCACGATATTGATGGAAGAAGTGGTACGCCACCGAAGCCATGCGCCCCTTGTGTTGCTCGCGTTTTCCGTAAACGTTGAAGTAGCGGAAGCCGACGATCTGCGAGGAACGATCCGCCCAGCGGCGGCGTACCACCTGGTCGAACAGGAATTTGGAATAGGCATAAACGTTCAGCGGCGATTCAAACTCGCGGCTTTCCTTGAACACACCGCCACCACCATATACCGAAGCGGAGGAAGCATACAGGAAAGGCACTTCCTCGTTCTGGCAGTGGTTCAAAATCTCCAGCGAGTAACGATAGTTGTTTTCCATCATGTAGCGCCCGTCTTTTTCCATGGTGTCGGAACACGCGCCCTCGTGCAGTACCGCCGTCAGGATGCCGTCGAATGAACCTTCTTGCAGTTTGGCGATGAAGTCTTGCTTGTCCATGTAATCGGCGATATCGCAATCGGTGAGATTCCTGAACTTGTCTGTATTGTTCTTCAGATTGTCGACCGCGATGATGTTGGTCTCGCCGCGCTCGTTCAGCGCCTTGACCAGATTCGAACCGATGAAACCTGCTGCTCCAGTGACTACGTAGTACATATATTTCTCCAAATATTAGGTGAGGTCTGATTAAGCGGCAGCATATCGTCTAACGTCGATTTCAACGCCGCCTTTTGCCGCTTGGTCAGCTTGCAGTAATAACGAACGGGTGACCTTTGCATCGTGATACACCTCGCCACAGTTTTCGCAAATTTCTGCCGGGACTCTTTTGAACACCATTGTGCTTCCTTCACGTTCAAGCGTGATACTGGCAATTCCCGCGTGTGTGTTTCCGTGTTTACAAATAGGGCATTTCATTTTTGCCTCCTTGTCTTCAAGTCTTCGCACCAGATCTTTAGGTCGGGTTCATAGACCGTAATGATGATTCTCGTGTCTTCCTCGACATCATCTGCATAGACCACATGCACTGCTTTATTTCCTGCATATCCAAGTAACAATGCGCTTGAAAACGGCGCGTCATTTGGATAGCTTTCAATGATGATTCCGTCGGCAACTGCATGCTCGACTTCTTCTTCCGATTTGCAGCGTTCGTGCATTCGTTTCACTGCGTGTTGTCTGTAAGTGAGCTTCATGGGCTTTCGAGTTTAAGCCGTTTCCATCGCCGCTTGCAAATTTACAAAGAACGCAATCACATGAGGAATTGAAGTGGGTTTTGAATTTACTCAATCCCCAATCCCCGCTCCTCAATCCTGATTCTTCATATCCTGAATAATTTCATCACGGCTCACCACCGCCGTGCCCAGCTTGCCCACTACCACGCCCGCCGCGCGGTTGGCGATGTGTACTGCTTCGCCCATGTCCGCGCCGCTCGCCAGCATCACCGCCAGCGTGGCAATGACGGTATCGCCCGCTCCGCTCACGTCGAACACTTCGCGTGCATGCGTTGGTTCGTGCAACACATCCTGTTCGCGGAATAATGACATACCTTCTTCGCTGCGTGTAACCAGCAGCGCATCTAGTTTCAATTCGGCGCGCAGTTTCTGTGCCTTGGCATTCAGTTCTGCTTCGTTCTTCCAGTTGCCCGCCACTTCGCGGAATTCGCTGCGATTTGGCGTGAGCAGGGTCGCGCCACTATAGCGCGCATAGTCGTCGCCTTTGGGATCAACCAGCACCGGTTTGCCTGCAGCACGCGCCAGACGGATCATCTCGGCGATATGCGCCAGTCCGCCCTTGCCGTAATCGGACAGCAACACCACATCGCAGAACGGCAATTTTTCTTTGAAGTCGGCCAGTTTGGCTTGCAATACTTCATGGCTGGGCGGTGTCTCGAAATCGATGCGCAGCAGTTGTTGCTGGCGCGCGATGGCGCGCAGCTTGACGATGGTAGAGATGCTGGCATCGCGATGCAACAAGGCTTCCACGCCGCCCTGTTCAGTCAGTAAACGTTGCAGGCAATCGCCCGCCTCGTCTGCGCCGACCACCGACAATAAGGTGCAATGCGCACCCAGCGAGGCGATGTTGCGCGCCACATTGGCCGCGCCGCCGGGACGCTCTTCCACTTTGCTGACTTTCAGCACCGGCACCGGTGCTTCCGGCGAAATGCGCGTGACATCGCCGAACCAGTAGCGATCCAGCATCACATCGCCCACCACCAATATTCTTGCTTTCTCAAATGATGGCAGCTTCATGCCATGTCTCCTGTTTCCTTAATGATTTCTTGCAAAGCTAGTAATGGATCGGCTGCTTGCGTGATCGGCCTGCCGATCACCAGATAGCTGGAACCCGCTTGCAGCGCCGCACGCGGCGTCATGATGCGTGACTGATCGTTTGCTGCCGCATTGGCCGGACGGATGCCTGGCGTGACCAGACAAAATTCCTTGCCGCATTGCTGGCGCAGAGTAGGCGCTTCCTGCGCGGAACACACCACACCGTCCAGACCGCTGTCGTGCGCCAGTTGCGCAAGGCGTGACACCATCTGCGCCGGGCTGTCGTTGATGCCGATGCCACGCAAATCTTCCTGCGCCATGCTGGTGAGCACAGTCACCGCAATCAATTTTGGGCGTCGTTCGTTATTCGCCAATGCCTCGCGCGCCGCATCCAGCATGCGTTTGCCGCCCAGCGCATGCACATTCACCATCCACACGCCGAGCGCTGCTGCGGCTTTGCAGGCTTGCGCCGTGGTGTTGGGAATGTCGTGAAACTTGAGGTCGAGAAATACTTCGAAGCCGCGCTGTTGCAACTGCTCGACCAACTGAGGCCCGGCGGCAGTGAATAATTCCTTGCCCACTTTGAGGCGGCACAGCGACGGCTCTAGCCGTTGCACCAACGCCAGCGCAGGCGCGGCTTGCGGGTAGTCGAGGGCAACGATGATTTTGCGATCGTTCATACGGTCAGACCATTCTCTTCGCTGCGCTTGGGCGAATAACTTTCCCAACTGTGGCAAGCCGGGCAGTGCCAATAAAACTGGCGCGCCTTGAATCCGCAGTGCTTGCAGCGATACATCGCCAATCCGCGCGTGCGGTTATGAATAAGATTTTTTACCAACTCGATATCGGCACGACGTTCATTAGTAGTCTCCAGCAATTGCGCCTCCAGCAACTTGTCCAGACCGAGCAAAGTCGGATTGCGTTTCAGTTCGTTGCGTACCATCAAGTAGGCCGCTTCCGCACCATCGCGCTGCACTACAACACCGAACAGCACGTTCATCAAGTCGAGTGAGGGATACTGTTGCAGATAAGTTTGCAACAAAGCAACTCCAATCGTTTCATCGCCGCTTTGGCGATAGGCGTTTAGCAAGCGCTCCGCCACCAACGGCAAATACTGCGCATCCTGTTGCTCGATCTGTTTCCAGATTGCGATTGCGCGCGGCGCGTGTCCTGCTTCAAGTTCAATGTCGCCCTGCATAATGCTGGCACGTACGCCACGCGGATTGGCGGTCATTGCCTGCTCCAGATGCACTACGGCAGCATCGGTTTGTTTTTGCGACAGCTCTTTTGCCGCCAGCTCACAAAAGAAAAATGCAGCTTCCTGACCGTGAGATATTCCGGTCAATGCGGTAAGTTGTTGGCTAATGTTGATCGCCTTCAGCCAATCCTGTTCTTTCTGGTAAATCTCTAACAGAAAATCCAGCGCTTGTTTTTCATAAGACGTGCCGTGCAGCTCATGGAAAGCAGCTTCGGCACGATCCAGAATACCCGCCTTCAAATAGTCCTGTGCCAACTCGAATAAGGCCTGCTGCTTTTTTTCCTCATCCAGATCAGCACGCTCGACCAGATTGAGGTGCATGCGGATGGCTCTATCCACTTCACCGCGACGACGAAACAGACTGCCCAATGCAAAGTGCAATTCAACCGTTTGCGGATCGACCTTGACCACCTCGATGAAGGCTTCGATGGCTTGATCCTGCTGTTCGTTGAGCAGGTAATTCAGCCCTTGAAAATACGAGCGCGGCAACGCACTGGACTCAGTAAGCAACTCCTTGATGTCAATGCGCGCCGCCAGCCAACCCATGCCGAAAAACAGGGGGAAAACCAGCAACATCCACGGTTCAAATTCCATTAAGTCAGTATTTCTGAAGGTTGAATGGAGTCATGCTGGGAATCAATTTCTGACAGCTTATTTTTTAATTTTAGTTCGCGCTTAACATCAGCAAGTTCACGACGCTGGCGGAACAGCGTGGCAAACATCGCCAGCAGCCCCATGACAATACCCAGTGTAAAAAAGCACAACAACACGACAACCAGCGATGTTGACCATTCGTAACCGAAGAAATAGCGTAGCACGACGGGTTGGTCGTTCTTCACCGCAAAACCCAGTAATAGCAGGAACAGCACGACGCGTAGTGACCAGATCAGGTATCGCATGATGACTTTAATATTGGCGAATAAAACGGTGCGCAACGATAACATGAACAGCAAAAAAATTGGCGGCACATCTCGCGACAGGCCGCCAATCGAATTACATTAAATTACATCAAGCAGTGGGATAGTCAACCCGTTCACGCAGCTCTTTTCCCGCCTTAAAGTGAGGTACGTATTTGGCGGGCACCTGCACCTTGCCTCCAGACTTGGGGTTGCGCCCCACGCGCGGCGGACGGTAGTTCAAGGTAAAGCTGCCAAAGCCGCGTATCTCGATACGACCGCCACGCGACAAGGTCGCCGACATGCTGTCCAAGATCACCTTAACCGCCAGCTCGGCATCCTTGCCCAGCAATTGCGTGTAACGCTCCGCAAGCTTGGCGATAAGATCAGAACGGGTCATCGTCCCTCCTTGTTATTGTGCTTCAGCCTTACTGGAATCCAGCTTCGCCTTGAGCAACGCACCTAGATTGGTGGTACCCGCAGAGCTGGTGTTTTCTGCTGCAAACTTCTGCATCGCCGCTGCCGTGTCTGCCTTGTCCAGTGCTTTAATGGACAGGTTGATGCCACGATTCTTGCGATCCACGTTGATGATGACTGCCTTGACGGTGTCACCCTCTTTCAGGTGACCGCGAATGTCTTCCACGCGATCAGCAGATACTTCGGATGCCTTCAGATAGGCTTCCACATCGCCGTCCAGCAATATTACTGCGCCCTTGGCATCCAGCGATTTTACCGTACCGGTAACTATTGCACCCTTGTCATGGCCTGAGACGTAGCCACCGAACGGGTCACCTTCCAGTTGCTTGATACCCAGAGAAATGCGCTCGCGCTCGACATCAATGGCCAACACCACGGCTTCCATTTCGTCGCCCTTCTTGTAGTTGCGCACAGCTTCTTCGCCCGGTGTGCTCCAGGACAGATCGGACAGATGTACCAGACCGTCGATACCGCCATCCAGACCGATGAACACGCCGAAGTCGGTGATGGACTTGATCGCGCCCTTAACTTTGTCGCCCTTCTTGTGGTTGAGTGCGAAGTCGTCCCAAGGATTGGACTTGCACTGCTTCATACCCAAGGAGATGCGGCGGCGTGCTTCGTCGATTTCAAGAATCATCACTTCGACTTCGTCACCCAAAGAAACTACTTTGGACGGATGCACGTTCTTGTTGGTCCAATCCATTTCGGAAACGTGTACCAGACCTTCGATGCCTTGCTCGATTTCCACGAAAGAACCGTAGTCGGTCAGGTTGGTCACCTTGCCGAACAGGCGTGTGCCTTGCGGGTAGCGACGTGCCAGACCATTCCACGGATCGTCGCCCATTTGCTTGATGCCCAGGGAAACGCGGTTCTTCTCTTGATCGAACTTGAGGATCTTGGCTTCGACTTCGTCGCCCACTGTCAACACTTCGGACGGGTGCTTCACGCGACGCCATGCCAGGTCGGTGATGTGCAACAGGCCGTCGATACCGCCCAAGTCAACGAATGCACCGTAGTCGGTGATGTTCTTGACGATACCCTTGACGATTGCGCCTTCTTTCAGATTTTCCAGCAGAGATTCGCGGTCAGCGCCTTGAGTCGCTTCCAGCACAGCGCGGCGCGATACCACCACGTTGTTGCGCTTGCGATCCAGCTTGATGACCTTGAGCTCCATGGTCTTGTTTTCATATGGCGTGGTGTCCTTGACCGGACGTGTATCCACCAGCGAACCGGGCAGGAATGCACGGATGCCGTTCACCATGGCAGTCAAACCGCCCTTGACCTTGCCGCTGACATAACCTTCAACAATGCGACCTTCTTCCATCGCTTGTTCCAGATCGATCCAGGCTGCCAAGCGCTTGGCTTTTTCACGCGACAAGCGCGTTTCGCCGTAGCCGTTTTCCAGCGACTCGATAGCGACGGTAGTGAAATCGCCTGCTTTAACTTCGATGTTGCCCGCTGCATCTTTGAATTCTTCAACGGGGATATAACTTTCGGATTTCAGTCCGGCATTTACCACGACCACGTTCTGCTCGACGCGAACGACTTGGGCGGTGATCAATTCACCCGCGCGCATTTCTTTGCGGGTCAAACTCTCTTCAAACAGGGAGGCAAAACTTTCCATATCGGCTACTGCGTTCATTTTCGATTTACTTTCAGGACAAAACCCGTTGTGAGCGGGGGTTAGTTAGTCAACCCAAACAGAAAGGCTCTATTTGGACTCCAACGCGCGGTAGCGGCTTAGCACTTCCTGAACCGCCTGCTCGATGTTCAGAGGAGTCGTATCCAACAAGCTCGCACCTTGCGCCTGTTGCAGAGGAGCTGCGCTACGCTGAGTATCTCGCTCGTCGCGCGCTTGTATATCCTGCAAAAGGGCGGCGATATTAGCACTCATCCCTTTCTCTTTCAACTGCTTATATCGGCGTTCCGCGCGCGCCTCGGCGCTGGCCGTCAAAAATATCTTCAACACCGAATCCGGGAACACTACCGATGCCATATCGCGCCCGTCCGCCACCAGCCCCGGCGCACGACGGAATGCCCGTTGTTTATCGAGCAAAGCTGCACGCACCATGGGCAAAGCGGCAACTTTGGAGGCCGCTGAGCCTGCTTCCTCGGTACGCAACTCGTCGCCCACCTGCGCGCCATCCAGCCTTATGTCCGCGCCTTCAAAGCGAATATCAACCTGCCCCGCCAATGTTGCCAACTGTTCTTCCGCATCCAGCGCGATGCCGCGCTTCTGCGCCGCCAATCCCAGCAGACGATACAGCGCACCACTGTCCAGATAATTCATACCCAGCGCCGTCGCTATGCGTTGCGCCACGGTGCCCTTGCCGGATGCGGAAGGGCCATCGATGGCGATGACAGGAACGGATTGAGTGACTTGTACAAACATTTTGAAATAATCCGGGAAGGTTTTTGCCACACATTTCGGGTCGTTGATGCGCACACCCGCACCACCGAATGCAGCCAGCGAGAAACACATCGCCATGCGGTGATCGTCGTAGGTGTCAATACCGGATTGAGGATTGTGGATTGAGGAGCAAGAAACGGGCGGCGTAATGCGAATGAAGTCCGCACCCTCTTCCACTGTCGCGCCCACCTTGCGCAACTCGGTTGCCATCGCCGCGATGCGGTCAGTTTCTTTCACGCGCCAACTGGCGATGTTACGCAACGTGGTCGTACCGTCGGCGAACAGCGCCGCCACTGCCAGCGTCATTGCTGCATCGGGAATATGGTTGCAGTCCAAATCGATGGCTTGCAGCTTGCCGCTGGCTGGCGCGCGCGCCTCGATCCAGTTGTCGCCCATCACAATCACTGCGCCCATCTTTTCCAGCGCTTCAGCAAAACGCACATCGCCCTGCACACTGGTTTTGCCGACACCTTCGACACGCAGCGGACCGTGGCCAATCGCACCAGCCGTAAGGAAATATGAAGCGGACGATGCATCGCCTTCGACATAAATTTCTTTGGGCGAAACATAGCAACTGCC
The DNA here is from genome assembly GCA_903847155.1 of uncultured Gallionellaceae bacterium. Classification (GTDB taxonomy): domain Bacteria; phylum Pseudomonadota; class Gammaproteobacteria; order Burkholderiales; family Gallionellaceae; genus Sideroxyarcus. The sequence goes on from CAINCU010000015.1 coordinate 14,301, forward strand.
TGCCATCAACGTAAAGCTGCGCCAGCCATCCCGAACAACCTGTACACCAAAGCGCGCCATCATCGCTAGCGTGATCTCGATATAAGGTTTGGAGATCAACTCACCCACCACTTCGACCTTCACCGTACGCTTCAGCAACGGCAACGCCATCAACAAACCGGTGAGGAATTGACTGGAAACATCACCGCGAACTTGCGCGGTATCACCTGCCAGCTTGGCAGGTGATATTTGTAACGGAGGAAAACCTTCATTGCCCAGATAGTGAATGTCCGCGCCGAGTTGGCGCAACGCATCCACCAAGTCGCCGATGGGACGCTCATGCATGCGCGGCACACCTGACAACTCATAACTGCCGCCAGACAAAGCCAGCGCAGCAGTCAGCGGGCGGAACGCCGTGCCTGCGTTACCCAAAAACAGCTTGGCATTCTTGTTTGGAAAGACTCCGCCACAACCCGTGACGCGATAAGCGTTGTTACCCAGCGCTTCCACCTCAACTCCCAAGATGCGCAACGCATCCAGCATGCGCTCGGTATCGTCCGATTGCAGCAAATCGCGCACAGTGGTCGTGCCTTGCGCCAATGCAGCCAACAACAATACTCGATTGGAAATGCTCTTGGAGCCGGGTAAGCGCACAGTACCGTGCGCAGACATTAAGGGAGGGAGATCAATAGATTCGTATTGAGACATGCTTTGATAAGGTGTAGTTATTGTTGCGTCCAGGCACTGCGCACTTCGCGCGCCAGACTGAAAATCTCTTCCAGCTTAGCAGCGTCGTTGTTTTCCAGCGCCTGATACACGACATAGAGTTCGTCAGCGTATCGTTTCACTTCATGCAGCAAGGCTTCGCGATTGGCGAGGCTGATGTCGCGCCACATTTCCGGCGAGCTAGCGGCGATGCGGGTGAAATCGCGGAAGCCGCTGGCGGCGAAGGACAGCAGTTGCTCGCGGTTGTCGCGTTGCGCCAAGTCATGCACCAGCGCGAACGATAGCAGGTGCGGCAAATGGCTCACGGCGGCGAATACTTCATCGTGCTGTTGCGGTGTTAGTTCGCTCACCACTGCGCCGCACAATTCCCACGCTTTGCGCACTCGCGCCACGGATTCTTTTGCATTCTCTGACAGCGGCGTCAGTACCACTTTTTTACCCTGATATAGATCGGCCAGTGCCGCCGCCGCACCACTTTTCTCCGCACCCGCAATGGGATGCGCCGGAATGAACTGAGCCAGCTTGTTGCCGAGATGTGCGCGCGCCGCAGCCACCACATCGCCCTTGGTGCTACCGCCATCCGTTACCAGCGTATGAGCCCCCAAATGCGGAGCGATGCGTGTGAACAACTCAGACATCTGTGCCACCGGCGTTGCCAGCAACACAATATCAGCATCACATATTTCGAGCGCAACATCTGCCCCGATACGATCCAGAATGCCTAACTGCCTGGCCTGCTCCAGCGTTGCCGTACTACGCCCAAAACCGACAACCTCAGAGACAGCTCCCGCCTTGCGTAAAGCCAGCGAGAACGAGCCCCCGATCAGACCGACACCGAAGATTACGACTTTGCGAAAGGCAGGCTGCATAACTCAGAGAGTCCGCCCAATCGCCCCGGCAATCGCACCCAGTGTACCCATCAACTTCTTCAACTCTTGCGGTGTCAGTGCCTGATCAGCATCGCACCATGCATCGCATGGGCTGGGATGCATTTCGACCAGCAGGCCGTCGGCTCCGGCAGCGATGGCAGCCTGCGACAGTGCGGGAACCATCCATGCTTTGCCGCCCGCATGCGAAGGGTCCACGATCACCGGCAGGTGGGTTTCTTTCTTCAATACGGCAATGGCGGTGACGTCCAGCACATTGCGGTAGGCTGTTTCAAACGTGCGAATGCCGCGTTCGCAGAAGATAATATTGTGGTTGCCGCCCGCCGCGATGTATTCCGCCGACATCAGCCATTCGCTGATGGTGGCCGACATGCCGCGCTTGAGAATAACCGGTTTGTTGACCTTGCCCACCGCCTTGAGCAGGTCGAAATTTTGCATGTTGCGCGTGCCGATCTGGATTGCATCGACGTCGTATTCCAGGAATGCATCCAGTTGGCGTGCGTCCATCAACTCGGTAACGATAGGAAGTTTGTATTTTTCTGCCGCCTTGCGGAACATAGCCAGACCTTCCACGCCGTGCCCTTGGAAAGCGTAAGGACTGGTGCGCGGTTTGAACGCACCGCCGCGCATCAAACGGCAACCCGCTTCATGCGTAAACTGCGCCGACAAGTCCATCTGTTCTGGCGTCTCCACCGAGCAAGGACCGGCGATGATCTGGATCTGATTGCCGCCGACAGGGACGCCGCCGATCTCGACGATGGTGTTCTGCTTGTGCGATTCGCGCGACACGATCTTGTATTGTTTGGCAATGTGCATCGCCGATTCCACGCCCGGAAGCGAGGTGAACATCTCCGCTTCCAGCTTGCGTTCGTCGCCGATGGCGCCGATCACCGTGCGCTCCACACCGCGCGAAACATTGGCTTTCAATCCGGCCGACTCAATCTTTTTTACCACCGTATTGATTTGCGCATCGGTGATTTCTCTGCCCATTACGATAATCATTTGTTCTCTCCGTTCAATTGTTGATTGATGGCTTTTTCAAGTGCCGACAAAAATTTTGCATTTTCACTTTCCAGACCGATGCTCACGCGCAACCAGTCCGGCATATCGTAGTTGGCTATCGGGCGTACAATCACACCCAGTTCAAGTAAGCGTCGGTACATCGCTGTGGCGCCGCCGATGCGGAACGCGACGAAGTTGCCAAACGAGGGAATGTATTCCAGCCCCAGTCTGGTCAAACCGTCGGTGATCTGAACCATGCCACGCCGATTCAGCTCGAATGTTTTCTTGACGAAAGAAGTATCGCGCAACGCCGCCACTGCCGCCGCCTGCGCCACGCTGTTGACGTTGAACGGCTGGCGCACGCGATTCATCATGTCCGTCACCTGCTCGTGCGCCAGCGCATAACCCACGCGCAAACCCGCGAGGCCATATGCTTTAGAGAAGGTGCGCGAGATGATGAGATTGGGGAATTCTTTCAGCCAACTCACGCTGTCATAGCGTTTGTCTTCCGGCAAATATTCGTTGTATGCCTCGTCCAGCACCACCAGAATTTCCGGCGGCAGGCCGCGCATGAAAGCCAGCAAATCATCGGCGCTCAGGAACGTGCCGGTCGGATTATTCGGGTTGGCAACGAACACTATCTTCGCCTTATTTTCTTTGGCCGCTTTTTGCATCGCGGGTAGATCGTGTCCGAAACCTGCGGCAGCGGGCACACTGATGCCTGTCGCACCGACCGCCTGTGTCGCCAACGCATACACCGCAAACGCATGCGCTGAATAAACCACCTTGTCGCCGGGCGTGAGGAAAGCGCGCGCCGCGAGTTCCAGCAGATCGTTGCTGCCGTTACCCAACGTGATGTTGGCGTGCGGCACGCCGTAACGTTTGACCAGCGAGTCCTTCAGCTCGAAGCCATTGCCATCGGGATATAGCGCGATGCTCTTGATCGCTTCCTGCATCGCAGCAACCGCAGCAGGACTTGCACCCAGCGGATTCTCGTTCGAGGCCAGCTTGACGATGCCGGTGATGCCCAGCTCGCGCTCCAGCTCGGAGATTGGTTTACCCGGTTGATACGGCGCAATGGCGCGAATATAGGATGGTGCCAAATCACAGTAATTCATTTAAAACCCTGCTTGATAAAAACGATTAAACAGCGACCGGGTAAGAACCCAGCACCTTGACGAAAGCCGCGATCTGCTTAAGTTGCGTCAACGCAGCGGCGACTTTGGCATCGGACTGATGGCCTTCGATATCGACATAGAACACGTATTCCCACAACCCGGTGCGGCTCGGGCGCGATTCCATCTTGGTCATCGAAACGCCGTGGTTGGCAAACGGTGTAAGCAGGTCGTGCATCGCACCAGGACGATTCACGGAGGACATTGCCAGAGAGGTTTTATCCTTGCCGGATGCAGCCACATCCTGTTTCCCAATAACCAGAAAACGTGTGGTATTTCGCGCATCGTCTTCGATGTTCGGCACCAGCACTTTAAGTTTGAAATGTTCTCCCGCCTGAGCGCTGGCGACTGCCGCCGCAAACGATTCTTCAGCTGCCAGACGCGCCGCGTCGGCATTGCTAGATGCCGTGATGCGTTCGGCACGCGGCAGATGCACATTCAGCCAACCCTGGCATTGCCCGAATGATTGTGGATGCGAATACACCTTGCGGATCAGCGATAAATCATTCTCATTTGACAACACGCATTGATGCACTTGCAACAACACCTCGCCGCAAATCTTGAGATTGCTGTTCAGCAGCAAATCCAGCGTGCGTCCGATTGCACCTTCGGTGGAATTCTCCACCGGCACCAGACCGTAGTTCGCCGCCCCGCTGTCCACAGCGCTGAATACAGCATCGATGGAATCGGCGGGCAAACCTTCGGTAGCCTGACCGAAACGCTGGAACGCAGCCGCCTCGCTGAACGTGCCGTGCGGGCCAAGATAAGCCACGCGCAACGGCGCTTCCAGCGCACGGCATTGCGACATGACTTCGGTAAACAACTGGATCACACCTTGCTCTGGCAGCGGCCCCGTGTTCCCCTGCGCCATGCGTTGCAGCACTTGCGCTTCGCGCTCGGGACGCAGCACCGCGCCGTTGCCCTTGGCATGGCCGATCTGCTGTGCCAGCTTGGCGCGTTCGTTAAACAGACGCAACAACTCGTCGTCGATGCGGTCGATCTGCTCGCGGAATTTTTTCAGTTCTGCTGACATAAGCCGCTCAACCCTTGCGCCGGGCGAACTCACCCATGAAGTCCGCCAGCGCCTGCACACCCGCCATCGTCATGGCGTTGTAGATAGAGGCACGCATGCCGCCGGTCAGGCGGTGGCCTTTAAGTTGCAGTAAGCCACGCGCTTCCGCCTGCTTGATGAACTCGGCATCGACTGCCGCATCTTGTGTAGTAAACGGCACATTCATACGCGAACGGTCGGGCTTGTTCACCGGACAATGATAGAAACCGTTGCTGGCATCAATCGTGTCATACAGCAGCTTGGCTTTGGCGATATTGGCCTTTTCCATTTGTGCCACGCCGCCGTTCTTCTTCAGCCATTGGAACACCAGACCCGCCATGTACATACCATAAGTGGGCGGCGTGTTGTACATCGAATCGGCATCGGCATGCACCTTGAAATCCAGCATGGTCGGCAAACCTTTAGGCGCATGCCCCAACAAATCTTCGCGCACGATCACCAGCGCCAACCCTGCTGGGCCGATATTCTTCTGCGCACCGGCATAGATCAAGCCGAATTTTGAAACATCATAAGGACGCGACAGGATGTTGGACGACATATCCGCCACTAGCGGCACCTTGCCCACATCGGGAACCCAACTGAACTCCACACCACCGATAGTCTCGTTGGTCGTGTAATGCACATAGGCCGCATCCTTGTCCAGCTTCCACGACTTGAAGTCCGGCACATAGCTCGCCTTCTTGTCCGCATTGCTGGCCACTTCGTTCACGTAGCAAAATTTCTTTGCTTCATCCATGGCCTTCTTCGACCATTCGCCGGTATTCACATAGTCGGCGGACAGTTTGCCGCGCAGCAGATTCAGCGGAATCATGGAGAATTGCAGATGCGCGCCGCCTTGCAGAAACAGCGTTTTATAATTCTTCGGAATGTTCATCAACTCGCGCAAATCTGCCTCAGCCTGTGCCGCGATGCTCATGAATTCCTTGCCGCGATGCGACATCTCCATCACCGACATGCCAGTGCCGTGCCAATCAAGGAATTCGGCCTGCGCCTGTTGTAACACCTCTTTCGGCAACACTGCCGGGCCTGCGCTGAAATTGAAAATCGTCATTTACTCGGCTTCCTCTTCTTCGGTTTCGGCAATCCGGCTCAGGCCGGCCAACTTCTCGCCCTTGTCCATATTCATCAGCGTCACGCCTTGCGTGGCGCGGCTCATCTCGCGGATTTCCTTGACGCGGGTGCGGATCAGTACACCGCTGGTGCCGATCAGCATGATCTCGTCTTCGGTAGTGACCAGCGTCGCCGCCACCACTTTGCCGTTACGCTCGGAAGTCTGGATGGCGATCATGCCTTGCGTGCCGCGTCCGTGGCGGGTGTATTCGGAAATCGGCGTGCGTTTACCGAAGCCGTTTTCGGTGGCGGTCAGCACTGTTTGCGTCTCGTCGCCTGCCACCAGCAAGGCAATCACTTTGCCGCCCTTGGACAGATTCATGCCGCGCACACCGCGTGTCACACGGCCCATCGAACGCACATCGTTCTCGTCGAAACGCACCGCCTTGCCTTCATCGGAGAACAGCATGATGTCATGCTTACCGTCGGTGATCGCCACGCCGATGAGGAAGTCGTTTTCGTCCAGATTAATGGCGATGATGCCGGCCTTGCGCGGGTTGGCGAAGTCGGACAGCGGTGTCTTCTTCACCGTACCGTCGGTGGTGGCGAAAAAGATGAACTGGTCATCGGAGAATTGCTTGACCGGCAGAATGGCGTTGATCTTCTCGCCCGCTTCCAGCGGCAACAAGTTGACGATCGGTTTGCCGCGACTGATGCGCGTGCCCTGCGGCACGTCGTACACCTTGAGCCAATACACGCGACCGCGATTGGAGAAGCACAGGATGTAGTCGTGGGTATTGGCGATGAACAGGTTATCGACGAAATCGTCTTCCTTGGTCGGCGCGGCTTGCTTGCCGCGTCCGCCGCGTTTTTGCGCGCGGTATTCGTCCAGCTTCTGCGCCTTCATGTAGCCGCCGTGCGACATGGTTACCACCACGTCTTCCGGCGCGATCAGGTCTTCCATGCTCATGTCTTGAGTGTGGGTGACGATCTCACTGCGGCGCTTGTCGCCAAACTGTGAACGTATCGTCACCAGTTCGTCGCTAATGATTTGCGTGACACGCGCTGGCTTGGCAAGGATGTCCAGCAGGTCGGTGATCTTGTCCATCACTTCGCGGTATTCGCCGACGATCTTGTCTTGCTCCAGACCAGTTAAACGCTGCAAACGCAATTCCAGAATCGCCTGGGTTTGCGCATCGGACAGGAAGTAACCGCGATCATTGCCCGTGCCCACCAGACCGAATTCAGAAGCCAAACCATCGGGGCGCGACGCGTTGCTAACGCGGCTCAACATATCTTCCACCAGCGACGAACGCCACGAGCGCGCCATCAAGTCGCGCTTGGCATCGGCAGGAGTCGGCGCGGCTTTGATGAGCGCGATGATCTCGTCCACATTGGACAGCGCGACCGCCAAGCCTTCCAGAATGTGGCCGCGTTCGCGCGCTTTGCGCAGCTCGAAAATGGTACGGCGCGTAACCACTTCGCGGCGGTGGCGCAGGAACGCTTCGATGATTTCCTTAAGGTTGAGCAGCTTGGGCTGGCCGTCAATGATGGCCACCATATTCATACCGAAGCTGTCCTGCAACTGGGTTTGCTTGAACAGATGATTGAGCACGACCTCCGGCATTTCGCCGCGACGCAATTCGATCACCGCACGCATACCGGACTTATCCGACTCGTCGCGAATCTCGGTGATACCCTCAATCTTCTTCTCGCGCACCAACTCGCCGATCTTGATCAGCAGATTGGCCTTGTTCACCTGATACGGCAGCTCGTCGATGATGATCGCCTGACGATCCCCCTTGCCGATGTCCTCAAAATGCGTGCGCCCGCGCATCACCACCCGACCGCGTCCGGTGCGGTAGCCTTCCTTCACACCTGCCAAACCGTAGATGAAACCGGCGGTCGGGAAGTCCGGCGCAGGAACCAGTTCGATCAATTGTTCGATATCCATCTCCGGCTCGCGCAACAAGGCGAGACACGCATCCACTACTTCGCTCATATTGTGCGGCGGAATATTGGTCGCCATACCCACCGCGATACCGGAAGAACCGTTCACCAGCAGATTGGGGAAGCGCGAAGGGAACACCAGCGGCTCGTTTTCCGAACCGTCGTAGTTAGGCCCAAAATCCACGGTCTCTTTATCCAGATCGGCCAGCAACTCATGCGCGATCTTCGCCATACGAATCTCGGTATAACGCATCGCCGCCGCGTTATCGCCGTCCACCGAACCGAAGTTACCCTGACCATCCACCAGCGTGTAACGCAAAGAGAAAGGCTGCGCCATACGCACGATAGTGTCATACACCGCAGTGTCGCCGTGCGGGTGGTACTTACCGATCACATCGCCGACGATACGCGCAGATTTCTTGTAAGCGCGGTTCCAATCGTTGGACAACTCATGCATGGCAAACAACACGCGCCTATGCACCGGCTTCAGACCGTCGCGCACATCCGGCAGCGCTCGGCCCACGATCACACTCATCGCATAGTCCAGATACGACTTGCGCATCTCTTCTTCAAGGCTGACAGGCAAAGTTTCTTTGGCGAATTGTTGTTCCATGAGCGACCTATTTATGAGCTGAGGTGGTACAAAATCGAAGGGCGCATTCTAGCACAGCCACTTACCCCGCAGCCTACCCACCCATATCGGGTGCTTGGCGTTACACAAAGCGCTTATACGCAGCAAGAAGCACAAGTTAATTTATAGGGAAACCGGGCGCTAAATATTGCCGGAGCTTTGGGGATGACAGCGGCATAACTGTCCATTTAAAATAGAGAGTTCTCCGAAATGCCCGTCAATAGGCGATCTACAAACACATATCGCGAACATGCCCGTGTTTATTGGCTTGCGGGATTAGCATATTCCACTTTGGCGACTAACGATTCTTTAAACATCGCTGTTTCACTTTTTTGATCACCGCTGGATTTAACCAGGACAGTTTGCTGGCGGTTGTTGTTTTCTTTAGCCGCTCCTAATGAGTATTGTCAGCTTGAATGGATTATCCGGGTTTGATAAAGGGGAAACGACAGTCCGAAATATGCATGTGGCCGATTGTTTCATCAAGGTACGGGTTCCTGAATTATCAATACGGGCTTTTTAATTCCCCGTGGTTTTGCTACATTCCACGCAATCTCTTTTCTTTGCTGCCAAACATCATGTCCAATGCTGATCCAGTCGAAATCGAAAAATTCTCGCAACTCGCGCACAAGTGGTGGGACGTGAACAGCGAGTTCAAACCCTTGCACGAGATCAATCCTTTGCGACTGGGTTACATCGACCGCATTGCGGAGCTTTCCGGCAAGACAGTACTGGATGTGGGTTGCGGCGGCGGCATACTGACCGAGAGCATGGCGGGACTGGGTGCGCAGGTGACGGGCATCGACCTCGCCGACAAGTCGCTGCAAGTGGCCAAGCTGCATCTGCTGGAAAGCGGCAAGCAGGTGGAATATCGCAAGGTAGCGGTAGAGGAGTTGGCTGCCGAGCGCCCCGCCCATTACGACGTGGTGACGTGCATGGAGATGCTGGAGCATGTGCCCGATCCCGCTGCGGTGGTGGCGGCTTGCGCCCAGTTAGTGAAGCCGGGCGGCCATGTGTTTTTCTCCACGCTCAACCGCAATCCGAAGTCATATCTGTTCGCCATCATCGGCGCGGAGTATGTGTTAAATCTGCTGCCACGCGGTACGCACGATTACTCCAAATTCATCAAACCTTCCGAGCTGGCGCAATGGAGTCGCAATGCGGGATTGAACGTGTCGGATGTGACGGGTATGAGCTACAACCCGCTGGACAAGAGCTACTCTTTGGGCAGCGACACCAGCGTCAACTATATGGTGGCATGCCAACGTGATTGAGGCAGTCCTTTTTGATTTAGACGGCACTTTTGCCGATACCGCGCCCGACCTTGGCGAGGCGCTGAACCATGTGCTGGCTCTGCGCGGACTGCCTACATTGCCGTTGGCGACGATTCGCCCGCAGGCATCGCACGGCTCTCCCGGCCTGCTTAAACTGGGTCTGGGAATCGAGCCGGGCGCACCGGACTACGATGATGCACGGAATGATTTCCTGCAGCATTACGAAGCGCACATCTGCGACCGCACCCACCTGTTCTCCGGCATGTCGGCATTGGTCGCTGAACTGGAACAACGTGATTTACCCTGGGGCATCGTCACCAATAAGCCACACCGTTTCACCGTACCGCTGATGGAGAAGTTGGGCTATGCCAAACGCGCGGCCTGTCTGGTGAGCGGCGATACTTGCGAACAAGCCAAGCCGCATCCGATGCCGTTACTGCACGCCGCCGAACTCATGGGCGTGAACGCCGCACGTTGCCTCTATCTGGGCGATGATCTGCGCGATATGCAAGCCGCCCAAGCAGCGGGCATGATTGGAATCATTGCCAACTATGGCTATCTTGATCCGGCCTCAAACACATCTGCCTGGCCCGCTGCGGGCAGCGTACAAACTCCCTTTGCCTTATTGCGTTACCTGACGCCGTGATCGCCTGTATCATTTACTCACCGATTCTTGCCTGAGCGCATGAGTCCATATCCCAAAAATAGCGTGAAAATCGTCCGCGAAGTCCCCATTCAGGAGGACATTCAGGATATCTTGAACAAAGTCATTGTCGCCCATCAGCAAGCGCTCAACTTGCTGCAACAAACCGAAGCCGCATACGGCCGTTTGATTCCGCATCAGTTGCTAAACCTGCTTGAAGTCAAAAGTATCGTGGATGTGAAATTGGGCGACCAGATCGAACGCAAAATGACCATCATGTTCTCGGACATTCGCAATTTCACCCCGCTGTCCGAATCCATGACCCCCGCCGAGAATTTCGCGTTCATCAACTCGTACCTCAGCCAGATGGAACCGGTTATCAGCCGCCATCACGGCATCATCGACAAATATATCGGGGATGCCATCATGGCGCTGTTCGAAAAGGGCGCGGATGATGCTGTAAGCGGCGCCATCGCCATGTTGGAACGATTGGTTTTTTACAACAACGGACGCAAACGCGCCGAATATGAGCCTATCCACATCGGCATCGGGCTCAACACCGGAATGGTAATGATCGGCACGGTGGGCGGTGTCAACCGTATGGACAGCACCGTAATCGGCGATGCGGTAAACCTGACCGCGCGGCTGGAAGGGGCGACCAAAACCTACCACTCGCCGCTCATCATCAGCCAGAACACCCTCTATGACCTTACCGATCCCAGCAAGTTTTCGATACGCTTCCTCGACCGCATCCGCGTAAAAGGCAAGTCGCAGCCGCTCTCCATCTACGAAGTGTTCGATAACGATGAGGAAGAAATTCGCACCAACAAAAAGAACAGCCTACCCATATTCGAAAAGGCCGTCGCCTATTACCACATGAAGGATGTCGGACTCGCCATCCCACTGCTCAAACACTGCATTGAAATTGCGCCGGACGATTTCCCCGTGCTCATCTATCTGGAGCGTTGTTACGAATATCAGGCCACCGGACATCACCTCAGCACAGGCGAACTGGATACCGGACTGGAGTGGAAAGACGAAAACATCACCGGTTTGAAAGAGATCGACAACGCTAACCGCGAATTGATGGAACGGGTCAATGTGCTCACCATGCAGATCAAGCAAAACAACTGTGCTAAATTCGAAAGCATCTTTCCCTTCATAACCCAGCACGCCAATAACCTCTTCCCGCATGAAGAGGAATTGATGCGCAGCCATAATTATCCGTTCGCTATCAGCCACGCCCAGGAACACAAGCGCTTCATGGAAAATCTGGCCGAACTGGAAAAGAGAACACGGGCTCATACTGAGGATATGCGTTACCTTGCCTTCCGCACCGAGTTGGTGCTGCTCGACTGGTTTGCATCGCACGCCACCAAGGCCGACCGCCACTTCGTGCGCCATCTGCAAAATAGCAAGCCCAAGTAAAACTGTTACAATCCATACCGCTTAGTAGCAAACCGAACCGGGGGCGACCTGGCTTCGACGTGGGTTGCAAAGCAGCGTAGGGCATACCGAGGACCCGCCACCTCGTAAATCAGCTGGAAAACCAATAGTCGCAAACGACGAAAAGTACGCTCTAGCCGCTTAACCGGTTAGACCTCACACCCTGCTGTCCGTGGAGGGGCTCAAGGCCGTAAGGCCGCGATGAGTGAGGTCATTTACACGGAATCGTGTTGTGCAGGGTAACTTTGTATAACATTAAATTTAGGTAACTCGTCCAGTAGCAGCCTGTCGGTTGGCGTCTGCCGGATAAAATTAAATAACTGGACTAAGTATGTAGAACTGCCTGTAGAGGACTTGCGGACGCGGGTTCAATTCCCGCCGCCTCCACCACATAGCACCTGATAAAGCCCAGTCGAAATTGAACTGGGCTTTTCTTTCTCAAACATCAGATTTGCCCTGAATGATTTTCTCTGACTTATGCCCTAACTACATTGCTAAAAATCTGGCGGTACCGTCCACGCGTATCCACCACTAATACGCTATTTTTCCGGATACTTTCATAGTCAAAAATATCATGGTCAGTGGCGACAAGTACGCAGTCCATATCGGCAAGAAGCTCAATGGAGGGATCCACCGATCTAAGGTCAAAGTAATGATTGCGCATTTTCGGAAACACCGGAACGTGCGGATCGCTATAGGAAACCAGCGCTCCTTTGGCTGTAAGCAACTCCATCAATTTGACCGCCGGAGATTCCCGCATATCGTCAATATTTTTTTTGTAAGCAATTCCCAACACCAGAATTTTGGCTCCATTCAATGCCTTTTTCTGATCGTTGAGTGCGTCCATGACTTTGCCGACAACCCATTCCGGCATGCGCGTATTGATTTGCCCGGCAAGCTCAATAAAGTGTGTATCAACGCCGTATTCCTTAGATTTCCACGTCAGGTAAAACGGGTCTATCGGAATACAGTGCCCGCCCAAGCCAGGGCCGGGGTAGAACGGGGTAAAACCAAACGGCTTGGTCGCAGCCGCATCGACCACTTCCCATATATCAATCCCCATGCGGTCGGAAACAATCTTCAGTTCATTAACCAGCCCGATGTTCACCGCCCGGTAGATGTTCTCCAGCAGCTTGCTCATTTCTGCGACTTTTGTACTAGAAACCGGAACAACCCTTTCGATCACGCTCCCATACAATGCATTCCCGACTTCCAGGCATGCCGAAGTTGATCCGCCCACGATCTTGGGAATCGTCATGGTGGTGAAGGATGGATTGCCAGGATCTTCGCGTTCCGGTGAAAAAACCAGAAAAATATCTTCCCCAATGCAATGTCCGCAATTTTCAATCCGGGGTCGCAACTCCTCTTCAGTTGTACCCGGATAAGTGGTGCTCTCCAGACTGACCAACTGGCCTTGACGCAGATGGGGAAGAAGGGATTCGAGAGTTGTGATGATGAAAGAAAGATCGGGCTCCTGATGCGTACCCAGCGGAGTAGGCACGCAGAGAATTAGTGCATCTGTTATAGCGGCTCGCGAGAAATCGTTGGTCGCCTCGAATCTCCCCGTGTTGCACATAGTTGTCACTTTCTCTGAGGCAATGTGCTTGATGTAACTTTCTCCATGATTGAGCGTTTCAACTTTCATCACATCGATATCAAACCCGACAACCTGAAAACCTGCCTCCACAAACCGTAGCGCCAAGGGCAGACCAACATATCCAAGACCGATAATGCCTACGATGGCTTTGCGGGAATGGATTTTCTTCAACAATTCCTGTTTCAATTTGTGCAACCCCTTTCGCTGACTACCACATTTCTGAAAATCATTTCCCCAACATGAAAATGGTACACGAACATTAGCTCGTGGAGCACCATTCACTTGACCGAGGTGTGTAAACGGCTAAACTTCACACCCCGGCACAAAAAAATACATCTAATGCCGCGTTGGAAAACTGAATCAACCAAGCCAATCAACTTATGCAGCTTCATGTTCATTACCTTACGGGTGCAAAGCCTCGCCCGTCCTTTCCGAGAAATACCGGATGAAGATTCCGGTTAGCGAGTTTATCGTCAGATATATGGAGCGTTTGGGCATCGAATATATTTTCGGCATGCCCGGTGCCCATATCCTGCCAGTCTACGACGGTATCTACGATTCAAGCATCAAAAGCGTGCTGGTCAAGCATGAGCAAGGTGCGGCATTCATGGCGGGCGGTTATGCCCGCGTCACGGGCAAGATCGGCGCCTGCATCACCACCGCCGGCCCCGGCGCAACCAATCTGGTGACCGGCATTGCCAACGCCTACGCGGACAAGCTGCCCGTGCTGGTCATCACCGGGGAAACTTCCACCTACATTTTCGGCAAAGGCGGCTTGCAGGAAAGTTCCGGCGAAGGGGGCAGCATCGACCAGGCCGCGCTGTTCAAAGGACTGACCCGCTATAACCGCATCGTCGAGCGCAGCGATTATCTGGTGAATGTGCTCAACCAGTCTTCAAAAATCCTGCTCTCCGCCAATTCCGGCCCGGTCTTGCTCAGCTTCCCCTACAACGTGCAGAAGGAAATGATCGAGGAAGCGCTGCTGGAGCGCGTCGTCGCCCGGCACAGAACGCCATCCCGCGACAGCCGCCCACCCGTCGTGGATGCGCTGCTGGCGCTGCTCGAACAAGCGCAACATCCGGTGATTGTGGCAGGCTACGGCTGCATCCAGTCGGAGGCGCAGGAAGCGCTGGCGCAATTCAGTACCCGGCTGGGCATTCCGGTGGCCACCAGCCTCAAGGGCAAGGGCGTGCTTGGCGAAACGGCGGCGCTGTCGCTTGGCAGTCTGGGCGTCACCTCGAACGGCAACGCCTTGCGTTACATTGTCGATCACGCCGACATGCTGATTTTTCTGGGCACCGGTTTTAACGAGCGCACCAGCTACCTGTGGGACGAGCAACTGCTGGCGAACAAGACGGTGGTGCAGATCGACCACGATCCCGAACAACTGGAAAAGGTGTTCAAAGCGGACGTGGCCATTTACGCGGACATCCGCGAAGCTCTGATGGAAATGCTGAACAAGGTCGAGGCCAACGGGACGCGCGCCAAGCAACTCAACCACTTTCATGAATTCTCCAAAAAGCTGCGGCAAGGCTCGGCAGAACTGCATACCGTAGTACCGCACGCGAAATTCGCGTTGCCGGAAAAATTCTTCGCCAGGCTGCAAGCGCATTTCCCTGAAGGTGCAATGATCTTCGACGACAACATCATCTTTGCCCAGAATTTTTTCAAGGTGTCGGGCGGCAACCGCTATTTCCCGAACTCCGGCATCTCTTCGCTGGGGCATGCCATCCCGGCGGCCATCGGTGCGCGCTTTGCCGAAAACAAGCCGACCTTCGCCATTCTCGGCGACGGCGGTTTCCAGATGTGTTGCATGGAAATCATGACCGCAGTGAATTACGCGCTTCCGCTCAATGTGGTGGTATTCAACAACGCCAGCATGGGGCTGATCCGCAAGACGCAGCACAAGAGTTACGGCCAGCGCTTCATCGACTGCGATTTCGTCAACCCGGATTTCCACTTCCTCGCCCAATCGTTCGGCATTGCGCACCTGCGCATCGACAACGAAAGCGATTTGGATACGCTGTTCTCCAGTTACGACCTGGTCAACGCCATTAACCTGATCGAGATCGTGATCGACAAGAACGCTTTCCCCAATTATGACTCCCGGCGTTGAAACGCTGAGGGCATTGCTGGCTTCACCGTCCAGCGGCACGGCGACGGATACAGTATTGCGCCTGCTTGCAGGCGAGAAACTGGAGCCCGCCGATGCCGAGCTTGCAGCTCTGCTCGATGCAACACGCGCGCTGATACCGGTCATCGAGCAGGCAATGTGGGGCGCCACGCCGGACATCGACAGCCCGCTGCTGGAGACGTACCAAGCGGCTTTCCGCCTGATGGAACAGATGATTGCACAGCAAGGCGACGACCCGCGCTACCGTTTTGTCGTGGTGATCCCCGTTGCCGACCGTCCGTTGCACCTGAGCAACTGCCTGGAAAGCCTGCTCATCTTGTGTCGTACCTACGCCTATGGCGGGCTGGCCGATGGCCGCTATCGCAAGCTGGCGGTGATCATCGCCGACGACAGCCAAGCAGCGGAGCACATTGCCACCAATCGCAGCATCGCGGAGCGTTATAACGAGGCTGGAATCGACGTCGATTATTTCGGTCTGGAAGAACAGCTTGCAGTGCTGGCCGCCTTGAATGATGCGGAACGGCAAGCGCTGAGCGGCATCGTGGGCACGGACGGGCGCAGCGACTTTTCCCACAAAGGCGCGTCGCTGATGCGCAACATCACCTACCTCAAACTCAACCGGATGGCCGATGCGGACGCGCGCGCGCTGTTTTACTTTATCGACAGCGACCAGGAATTCCAGGTCAGAATTCCCGGCCCCGCCGGAGACCGGGAGATTTTTGCCACGAACTTTTTTTATTATCTGGATCAGGTATTCACCCGCAGCGGCGCGACCATGCTCACCGGCAAGGTGGTGGGCGACCCGCCGGTGTCGCCTGCCGTGATGGCGGGAAATTTCCTGGATGATGTCATCGCATTCCTGCGCCTAATTGCCAGCGCATCTCCAGCGGACACTTGCCAGTTTCACGACGACCACGGCATGCGCGGCGACGATGCTTCCTACCACGACATGGCCGGATTATTCGGCTTTGCGGCCAGCAGCGCGGCGTATCGCTACCGCTGCACGCTGACGGGGCCGCATAACAATGGCGACTGTTTCGCCGATTTTTCCGCGCGTTTGCAGCGCTTCTTTTACGGCGAACATCCCACGCGCAGCACTTATTACCGCCACGAGAACACGCTCGCCGGAGTGCGTCAGGCGCGCACCGTCTATACCGGAAATTACATTTTCAAACCCGAGGCGCTACGCTATTTCATCCCGTTCGCGTCGCTGCGCCTGCGCATGGCGGGGCCGGTGCTGGGGCGCATCGTGCGCGCGGAAATTCCCGATGCCTTCGTCTCGGCCAATCTGCCGATGCTGCACCGGCGCACCGTGCGCGATAGCGGCCAGACCGAATTCAGGGCGGGCGTCGCTGCGGTGGCGGAGGAGATCGACCTCTCCGGCGAATTCGAGCGGCAGTTTTACGGCGACGTGATGTTGTTCACCATCGAGAAACTCGCTGACCTCGGTTTCCCGGCGCAACTGCCGTTGCGCGCGCAAATCGTCGAAACGCTGCAAGCCACCTATCGCCACCTGTGCGACCTGTACAACCAGCGGCGTCAACTTATCGCGGAAAAACTCGATGAACTCACGGCTATCCTGCACGCGCCGGATAACTGGTGGAACCGCGAGCCGGATCACGCCGCCGCGCGCGTCGGCTTCGATGCTTTCGTCGCCAACATCGCGCGCAATTTCGGCGAACAATCCTATACTGCCATGCAAGCACCCGAGCTGCGCGCGCAGCGTCTCGACGAGATCGCCAGCGCCATCCTGCGCTATCCGCAAGACTGCACCGTCTGGCTGGAAACGCTGGCTCGTCTTGCCCGCTGAGTCCTGTCCGTCCGTAACATGAGCCACCGTCTCAAACACGCCCTGCACCGCCGCCTGCACCGCGAGCGGTTCCGCCTGCTCGACGAATTGCTGCACAACCAGACGCTGAGCCGCGCGCAACTGCTAGCCAAACAGGCGCGCGAACTGGACGGCATCATCCGCTTTGCCTACGACCATACGCCGTACTACCACGAAAAATACGCAGCGTTATCCGACCTCGATCCGGCATCGCTGCCCATCCTGCGTAAGGATGAAATCATCCGCCATCGCGATGCCATGGTGACACGGGATCTCGACAAATCGCTGCTGAAGACCGGCAGCACTGGCGGTTCCACCGGCGTGCCGTTGTCGTTTTACTACGACGAGCACAAGAGCCAATTGATGCGTGCCGGCATGTGTCGCGGTTATATGGGATCGGGCTGGCGCCCCGGCCAGAAGATCCTCAATTTCTGGGGCGCCCGCCAGGACATCAGCGGCAGCAGCGTAACGCAACGTCTGCGCGACTTCATCGCCGCCGAACAAACCATCCCCGCCTACCAGCACAGCGAAGCGCAATTGCGCCAATGGGTGGAAACGATCCACAGCTACCGCCCCGTTCTGCTGCAAGGCTACGCCTCTATCCTCGCCGAACTCGCCCGTTTCATCGACGACAACCGACTGACCGTGCCCGGCACCTTGATCGGCGTTTATTCCACCGCCGAAGTCCTCTACGGCTGGCAGCGCGAATTGATGGAGCGGGTATTTCGCTGCAAGGTCTTCAACCAGTATGGCAGCCGCGAAATCCCCAACATCGCCTGCGAATGCCGACACGGCAACCTGCACGTCTTTACTGACATGGTGCACCTTGAATCCTGCCCAATTGACGGCGAAGAACGGATCGTCCTTACCTCATTGACCAACCGTGCCATGCCCTTCATCCGCTACGAGAACGGCGATTCAGGCCGCCTCCTTGAAGGCGATTGCGCGTGCGGCTCGCCTTTCCCTTTGATGGAAATGGGACTGTGTCGCAGTAACGACCTGATCCGCACGCGTCACGGCAAGCGTGTTCATCCGTCTTACTTCAACCGCCTGCTGCTGGATAGCCTGAAAGACATTCGCCAATATTGCTTCATCCAGGAAACACTAGACAAAATCATCCTGCAACTGGTCACCTCCAACCCCCTCAACCGGGAAACAGAAAAAAACCTGCAAGCAAGAATTCGCGCGGAAGTCGCTGATGAAATGGTTCTGGAAATCCACTACCCTGCGGAAATTGAGCGCACGTCCTCAGGAAAACACCGTTTCGTGATCAGCAAGCTGGATTGAGAGTATGGATGTTCAAAGATGGGTCTTGCGTATGTGATCCAGCAGCCCTTCAGCCGCATCCTCAACCATATCCAGCACACGCTCGAAACTATCCGCCCCGTCGTAATAGGGATCGGGTACTTCCAGCTCATCATGGCGTTTGGCATATTTCAGAAACAAGTCGAGATGGCTCTCGGCATCGAGCGGACGCAAATGCTGCAGAATGGAAAGATTGGCGTTATCCATCGCCAACACATAATTGAAGCGGTTAAAGTCCAACACTTCGACCTTCCGCCCGCGCAAAGCACTCATGTCGTAACCACGCAGCTTGGCGGCGCGTTGGGTGCGCGCATCCGGTGGTGCGCCAATGTGATAACCATGGGTGCCAGCCGAATCAATCAGAATGGTTTGCGCCAGACCCACTTCCTCGACACGCGCACGAAACACTGTTTCGGCAGTTGGTGAACGACAAATATTGCCCATGCACACGAACAATATGCTTAATTTGCTACTAATTATCATAGTGTTTAGCTGTTACAGACATCAGTACTGAAAAGGCTCCATTAGTCGAATCGCTTTACGGCTTAGCGATAGTAGTGGAAATTTACGTACGTTCTACCGTGGATTCATTTGACGCATATTGCCGTAATTTGGTGTCGTATTGGTATAAACATCGTGGGTAACTGGAGTGGTTTGACTTCAACTTTCGAGAAACCAGAGGATCGTAGCGTTGCCCCTGTATCTCGACACAAGTCACATCCCTCGAAAAGCCATTTCCACGGTCGTCTGATTACATGCTGCAAGCGCTGGTTTGCGGAACCCGTTGGAGCCGCAACATGCTCTACGCACACGAAATGCCCGCCTGGTTTAAGTACTCGCAGTACCTCTGCAATAACTTGCTCCGGATTTTCAACCGTACATAGCACGAGAGAACTGAGCACAAAATCTACGGATGCAGATGAAAGATCAAGACGCTCGCCGGTTAGCTCACGCAGATCCAAGTCGATTCCGTACTGCTTCGCGCGTCTTTGAAGCAATGGGTGCATATGTCGATTTGGCTCGATCGCAATAAGCTTGGTGCCCCTAGGCAGGTAACGAAGGTTAGCACCGGGACCTGGGCCGAGTTCCACAACGACCGAAGTCGCGTGTTTGAACAGCACCGATTTTATGTCGGCGTATTTCCAATGCATGTAGCCATCAAGTGCGGCGAGAAACCATGCATTGAACCGACCGCGTAACGGGTTATCTATCATCTCGAATTACCGTCTTTTTTGATTTAAGGCTGAACAGATATTAGACTAACTAATCGGTCCGTACTATTTAAAATAGTGATGCGTGCAGACTCGCGCCAATCGATCGATTCATTGCCAGCCTCATAAGTTTGTCTGCCCGCATATGCATAATAGATTGTTGGGACGGCGGATAAATGTCTCTATATGATCTGTCCTAGCCCATTCACCCTGCTGTTCAGCGATCACTGCTCGACCCGTACCTACAGGCCAAATAGATAGCAGGAGCTTGCAGTTTACTTTCCTCATCATTAAGTAGAAATTTACGTTTCACTATCAGAATGAATCCGGCAACCGATAGCAATAATTTAACTCGTTGAATGCAAGTAAATGCAATTTTAAGCAATAAACTAAGGGAGTTAATTACCTCTTCTCGTTGGACTCAAAATTAATGTTTCGATTAGCCTAGCAGGTATGCCAACAAAATTCTGTGCAACCGATTTTGTTACGGTGTATGTCAAATGTATTACATTAATGACAATTTAATATTGCTGCCAGTAAAGGATTAAAAATATGGACGGTATTGCCAAATGGTGGGAGAAGCTAACACTGCAACTGAAGTTGCAGATTTTGATCCAAGGATTCCTGATCGTCATACTTACCTGCGCACAGCAATGGATATCGGCCCAATTTGAGCGGCAAGCCCTAAGCGCCGCCCAGGAACGGTCGAAAACCGTGGCGGATGGTGCCATCAATGGCTTGAATACCTTGATGATTACCAAGATAGGTAAAGACGATGTCATCAGCAATAAGGAGAGCCGCGCACTGTTCATCCAAAAAATGGGCGCCTCTGAAGGAATCAAGGAAATGCGGGTCATCCGCGCCAAGGGAATCGAGGATGAGTATGGGAGCGGCCTACCTCAGGAGCGCGTCATGGACGATATTGATCGCATCGTCCTCTCCAGCGGAAAAACTGAGTCGAAGATAACGATAGACAGCAACGAAGCATCGCTAAGAACCGTAGTGCCATTCATAGCTTCAAAGAACTTTCGCACCACCAATTGCCTTAAATGCCACGGTGTAGAAGAAGGCGCTACCCTCGGCGCTGCCAGCGTCACCCTCGACATCAAGGACGATATATCCAATATCAAGAGGGTGAATACCTTGATCTGGATTGGCCAAATAGTCCTGCAAATCATATTGTTTTTCGTTATCGGCAGGATAGTCAGCCGCCTACTCAGACAACTTGGGGGCGAGCCGGCTTACGTCATCGACATCGCCAAACAAATCGACAATGGCAATCTGGCGGGAGAAATTCTAACTCGAACTGGTGACAATTCCAGCATGTTGGTTGCCATGAAGCACATGCAAGGCAGCCTTAAGGACATTATCGGCGGAGCTCTCCAAAGCGCAGACAAGCTAACCCAAGACGCACAGCAGGTCGCTACTTCGTCGCGCCAAGTTCTGAAATCTTCAGAGCTTCAGAGCGAGGCGACGGAATCAATGGCAGCGGCGTTTGAAGAGATGGTCACAAGTATGAGCGCAGTCGCGGAAAATGCCGACCATGCAAAACAGATTTCCAGAAATGGAATGGAACATACAAAAAATGGCAACGAAAGTTTGTCTGAATTGATTGGAGTAATCTCCATGGTTGAGTCTTCCGTGGATGAATTCGCCTCATCGGTGTCTGAATTCATCCACAGCACGGAAGCCATTACCAACATGACACAGCAGGTCAAGGACATTGCGAAACAGACCAATTTGCTGGCACTCAATGCTGCGATTGAGGCCGCGCGTGCAGGCGAGCAAGGGCGCGGGTTTGCCGTAGTGGCGGACGAAGTGCGTAAACTGGCTGAGAAATCGGCGGAATCTGCAAGACAAATCGATAAGGTCACGATAACGCTCGGCTCACAATCTTCTGCTGTGGCAGACGCTATCCAGAATAGCCAGAAATTATTACAAGCTAGTATGGATCATCTTGAAAACGTTGCCGTAGCACTGAGCGATACAAATCAGGCGGTATCCCAGTCAACCGAGAGCATGGACAATATTGCCCAGTCCGTGAATGAGCAAAAAATGGCCAGCCACGAAATAGCGCAGAACGTGGAAAAAATTGCCCAAATGACTGAAGCGAACAGGTCGTCAATCCAGAAAAATGCGGAAGCCACGGACCACATGGAGCGACAGGTCAGCGTTCTGCGTAATTTGGTAAGCCATTTTAAAATTTAAGTTGACTTGAAAACGCGCAGCTAAAACACCTTGAATATCTTTGGATCGCGACTTTGTGCTATTTCGCAACCCATTTACATAACAAGTGGCAAAAAGCCATTGCGCGTTTCGGATTCAATCACCCCGCCGCAATAGACAGTTAAAGCTCATCCATCAGGGTGGGCTTTTTTGTGGATCACGCCGAAGATGTCACGAGCTTGCATCCAAGTTTATTGAAGCACCCGCCCGATAACGGTATAGTCCGCCAAACCACCTTCAAGGCGTGAATATGGCTGCTCAAAACGACCCAGAACACAAAATAAAACTTGCTGAAGTGCTGGATATGCTGGTCGCTGACGGCATGGTCGGGCGCGCCGAGGCCGATGCGCTGATCACCGAGCGGCGCATTCACCGGCAGGATGTGCATCCACTGGTAACTATCTCCGAAAAAAGCTGGAAATCGCAACTGCCGCCGCAGCGCATCATGACATTGGATGCGCTGACCGAGTGGCTGGCGAAAAGAGTCGGCTTGGAATACCTGCACATCGACCCGTTAAAGATCGACTTCGCCAACATGAGCGACATGATGTCGATCGAATATGCAACGCGTTTCGCCATCATGCCGGTGCGCATGGATGGCAGCGAGTTGGTGGTGGCGACTGCCGAGCCGTTCTTGCGCGACTGGGAGTCCATGCTCAAACAGATTTCGCGCAAGAGCATCCGCCGCGTGATTGCTTCGCCTCTCGACATCAGCCGCTATCTGGTTGAGTTTTACAATCTGGCGCGTTCGGTAAAGAGCGCGACCAAAGCAACACCCGATTCTTCCAGTCTGTCTTCGTTCGAGCAGTTGGTCGATCTTGGCAAGACCAGCAAGCAGTTCGATGCCAACGACCAGCACATCGTGCATATCGTGGACTGGCTGTGGCAATACGCCTTCGATCAGCGCGCCTCGGACATCCACATTGAGCCCAGACGCGAACTCGGCATTGTGCGCTTCCGTATCGACGGCGTGCTGCATCAGGTGCATCAACTGCCGATGTCCGTGATCACCGCAATGACCAGCCGCATCAAGCTGCTGGGGCGTATGGATTTGATGGAAAAGCGCCGTCCACAGGATGGTCGCGTCAAAACGCGCACCGAAAATGGACAGGAGATCGAACTGCGTCTCTCTACGCTGCCCACCGCTTTTGGCGAGAAATTGGTGATGCGTATTTTCGACCCGGAAGTATTGGTGCGCGATTTTTCCGAGCTGGGTTTTTCCGAAGACGACCGCGCGCGCTGGGAACTGATGACCAGCAAACCCAACGGCATCATTCTGGTCACGGGCCCCACCGGCTCGGGCAAAACCACCACGCTGTATTCCACGCTCAAAAGTCTGGCGACGCCGGAAGTGAATGTATGCACGCTGGAAGATCCCATCGAAATGGTGGAGCCGGCGTTCAACCAGATGCAGATTCAACAAGGGCTGGATCTGGGCTTCGCCGAAGGAGTGCGCGCGTTGATGCGGCAAGATCCGGACATTATCATGGTGGGCGAGATTCGCGATCTGGAAACTGCCGACATGGCGATCCAGGCCGCACTCACCGGCCACTTGGTACTCTCCACTTTGCACACCAACGACGCACCTTCCGCCATCACCCGCCTGCTTGATCTGGGCGTGCCGTCCTATCTGCTAAATGCCACACTGCTAGGCATCATGGCGCAGCGCTTGGTGCGCACGTTGTGCCCGCACTGCAAACAACCGCAAGCCATGCAAGAGAGTGACAACGAACTTTGGGATCATCTGGTCGCGCCGTGGAAGGCTGCCCGTCCGCCGCAGTTGCAACGCGCGCAAGGCTGTCTGGAATGCCGCATGACCGGTTATTCCGGGCGTATCGGTATCTACGAAATTTTGCTGATGTCGCCGGAACTGCGCAAGATCATCACTGGCGAAACCAACATTGCCGCGCTGCGTGAACAAGCCAGCCGCGAAGGCATGAAACCGCTGCGCATTTCCGGTGCGCAAAAGATCGCTGCCGGACTCACCACACTGGAAGAAATTCTAAAAACCTCCCCGCCCACCGACTAAATTTTTTTATCTGGAACGACACACATGACTTTGAACGCGCTTAACCATAATTTTGCCATCGCCAATCATCTGCAATTCATCGAAGTGGACAGCGGACTGATATTCGCGGAGATCAACAATGCGCATGCCACCGCCAGCATCGCCTTGCAAGGCGCGCACATCGCCACTTTCCAACCCAATGGCGAACAGCCGGTGATCTGGCTGTCCAAGCTCGCCAAATTCGCCCCTGGCAAATCCATACGCGGCGGCGTGCCGATCTGCTGGCCGTGGTTCGGTCCGCACAAGAACGACAGTAAACTGCCTGGACACGGCTACGCGCGCACTGTGCCGTGGGAAGTTCTGGAAACCAAAGCCTTGGCAGACGGTTCGACTTTCCTGAGTTTCGGCTTGATCGAAAACGACACCACGCGCGCACAATGGCCGCATGAATCCACCGTACAACTGGAAGTAACGGTTGGCAAAGCGTTGCGCGTCGAACTCGTCACCACCAATACCGGCAAAGAATCATTCGAACTCGGCGAAGCGCTACACACATATTTCCACATCAGCGATGTCGCACAAATGACCATTCGCGGTCTGGAGCAGTGCGAGTACTTGGACAAGGTAAAAGACTTCGCCCGCTTTACTCAACAGGACGGCATCGTCATCGAAAGCGAAGTGGATCGCGTCTACGTCAGCACAACTGCCGAATGCGTAATCGAAGATAAAGGCTTGAAACGCGCCATCCATATCGCCAAGCAAGGCAGCAACTCCACTGTGGTGTGGAACCCGTGGACGGAGAAAGCCGACAAGATGGGCGACTTCGGCAAGGATGGCCATCGCGGTATGGTGTGCGTGGAAAGCGGCAATGCCAGGGAGAATGTAGTCACACTGGCAGCGGGCGAAACGCACAAGCTGGCGGTGGTGTATAGCGTAGAGAAGCTGTAATTCCGCGCATGATTCTTGGCCGCAACATGGCGTTTTATTTTTGTACCCGCATGGAGACACCCGTTAATAGGCAATCTGCATCTTGTACTTGATGGAGATCGCCGTATTTATTGGCTTACCACGATAGTGCATTTTGCAGAAACCGACGAATTCCGGCCTGAGCCGAAATGACCGGAAAAAAAAGAGCCGCTGTGCAGCGGCTCTTTTTTATTGCCTCGTTAAACAGACTTAGTTCGCGCGTTTCTTGAACTCGTTGGTGCGGGTGTCGATTTCGATCTTGTCGCCGATTTCAATGAACGCCGATACGGGCAACTCAAAACCGGTGTTGAGTTTGGCAGGCTTCATCACCTTGCCTGAAGTGTCACCGCGCACCGCTGGCTCGGTGTAGATCACTTGGCGAACGATGGTATTGGGCAACTCTACCGAGATGGCTTTATCGTTGTAGAACACCACTTCGCAAGGCATACCGTCCTCAATGTAATTAAGCGCATCGCCCATACATTCGGCTTCGATCTCGTATTGGTTATATTCGCCATCCATGAACACATACATCGGATCAGCAAAATAGGAGTAGGTCACTTCCTTGCGATCGAGGATGATCTGCTCAAACTTGTCGTCGGCTGCATACACCCATTCCTTGGCGGAACTGGTCAGCAAATTCTTCATCTTCATTTTGACCACGGAGCCGTTACGACCGGAACGGCTGTATTCGGCTTTCAAAATAACCATCGGCTCGCCGCTAACATTGATCACGTTACCGGCGCGGAGTTCTTGTGCTGTTTTCATGATTTACTGCCCCTCAAAATTCAAGGCGCGGATTCTACCCGAATATTCCATAAATTTGCGAGGGGATCGCGCAGGATTTTGATTGATAGGGAAGTTTTAGGAAGGAGTGGTGTAGTGATTCATACACCCGACTGAGTAGAATCTTTCATATCAATCAAAAGACTAGCGAGGACTCGCATCAATTTATGGAATATTCGGGTCAAGCAAGTTGGCGGTAAAAATCCAGCAAATTCAATGCGAGGTTATTGGCTGCCAGCCGCCGTGCCCATTCCGCGCCATGCGCTTTCAATACCTCGCACTGCGTCACAAAGCGCGGCCACGCTAGGGCAATGTCCTGTCCGCCATTCCAGGCCAGCCATAAATCTCCAACTGCCTGAGCGATTTCAGACTGCAAACCCTCCGTATAACGCACCCGCAACGCCTCCAGCTTCTCCAGATGCACTCCGTCGTGCTGCGGATAGATGTGCCAGATGAAGGGCTTGGCCGCCCATTGCGCACGCACGCAGGAATCCTCACCGCGCACAAAGTTAACGTCGCACGCCCACAGCAACTCGTCGTAGCACTCCTGTTCGACGAACGGCAGCACATGCACGCGCAGCTTGCCGCGCTGCCAGGTGTCACCAGCCTGGCCAGCAGCGTGCCCGAAGAACGCCGCCACCTGCGGCAAAGAACGCCCCTCCGGCAACAACGTCGTAACGGGCTGCGTGCCGCGTGCCCAGACTCGCAGCAATTCCTCCATCGCTTCGTTCTCATAGCTGAACATGGACACACGCAACTCACCCGCAACTCTTTCCGGAACGCCCAGACTGCGCCAGTATTTTTCCTGCGCCAAGCCATCGGACTGGAACGCATCGCGCCGCTCCAACAGATCACGCTCCAGCAACAGGCCGCCGGTTTTTTCAGTAAAGCCGGGAAAGAAAAAATACTTGGTCAACGGCAGCGTCGGATGCGGCGACGCCAGCTTATGGCAACCCTCCACCCATTCTTCCGCCGAGAGGTACTCAAGGTTCAGCCACACCGGTTTGGGCTCACGCGCCGCCATTGCTTCGACATAGGATTGCGGCAAGCGGCAAGCGAACGCCTCAATCACCAAGTCAGCAACTCCCCTCGCCCGCAGGCGGGAGAGGGGCTGGGGGTGAGGGGAGAAAGAATCGGCATCCCACTTCAATACCTCCACCCCACGACAACGCTGCTCATCCAACTCCGCATCCAACTCCAGACACAACTTGCCGAAACTGCGCAGATCATCCACCCACAGCCGCACGCTCACACCATGCTCGTTCGCCAACTGCCGTGCCAAACGCCAGCACACACCGATATCGCCGTAGTTATCGACTACGGCGCAGAAGATGTCGCACGAGTTATTCCGCATGCAGCGCCTCCACCGGATCAAGCCGTGCCGCTCTCATAGCAGGAGCAACCCCCGCTGCAAGTCCTATCGTAACCGCAGTCAATTCCGCCAGCGCCGCATACAGCCACGGCGTATGCACAGGCAGCGCGGGAATCAGCAGATGCAATCCCTGCGCGACACCGATGCCGATGACCAGCCCCAGCACGCCGCCCAGCGCGGAGAGCATGATGGCTTCGCCCAGGAACAACATCAGCACTTGTTTCTCGCGTGCGCCCAACGCCCGCAACAGGCCGATCTCGGCGGTGCGTTCGGTGACGGCCATGGTCATGATGGTGAGGATGCCGACAGCACCGACCAGCAGCGAGATGCCGCCCAACGCGCCAACGGCAAAGGTAATGACATTGAGCACGGAGCTGAGCACTTCGAGCGCCTGCTCTTGCGAAATGGTGGTGAAATCTTCGCGTCCGTGCAACTCTTTCAGGCGTTCGGTGATGATGCGCGTCACCGTTTTTGCATCGACATCGGCGCGATAGCTGACATTGATTTCCATCAGGCCGGGGC
Organism: uncultured Gallionellaceae bacterium; assembly: GCA_903847155.1. Lineage (GTDB taxonomy): Bacteria > Pseudomonadota > Gammaproteobacteria > Burkholderiales > Gallionellaceae > Sideroxyarcus. Next base: position 42,091 of record CAINCU010000015.1, read on the forward strand.
GATTGAACAGTTCCATGCCGCGCGCCGCCGGGATGAACACGGCATCGTCCATGTCCATGCCGAGTATCTGCCCTTTCGATTCCATCACGCCGATCACGCGGTAACGTTGACCACCGATGCGCAGGTACTGACCGAGCGGGTTCTGCCCGCTGAAAAGTTCCTGCCGTACTTTGGTGCCGAGCACAACGAGCGCGCGCGCCTGTTCGTTATCCTCGTCGGTCCAGAAGCTGCCGCTCTGCACTTTCATGGTGAACGCCGAGGAAAAATTACGACCTTCGCCAAACACGGTAGTGCGCCGCGACTTGCCGTTGGCTTTCAATTCGGCGTTGCCCATCAAACCGGGATTGACGTTCTCGACATAAGGCAAGTGGCGCAATGCCTCCGCATCGTCCAGCGTCAACTGCCTGATCGAGCCGATCACCCCGACGTTGCTACCTTGCGTTTGCGTCTTGCCAGGCTGCACAGTGATGAGGTTGGTGCCAAATTCGGAGAACTCGGCCAGCACAAACTGGTGCAAGCCTTCGCCGATGGAAGTGAGCAGGATCACCGCCGCGATGCCGATAGCGATGCCCAGCCCGGTAAGGAAGCTGCGCATGCGCGAGTTAAGAAAACTGGAAGTAGTGAGGGTGAGAAAGTCGCGGAAGTACATTTTTCGTCATTCCGGCGCAGGCCGGAATCCAGTGCGTTTATTCAACATGCAGTTGGATTTTGTGCCGCTTCGCGGCGCGTGTTCAATTAGCTGGATTCCGTCCTGCGCCGGAATGACGTGGCTTGAAGATGCAGTTGCTTTCATCATCGCCCCGCCAACGCAGCCACCGGATCAAGCCGCGCCGCCCGTCGTGCGGGCCACACGCTGAACAGGATACCCGTGCCCAGCGCCGTGCCGCAAGCCGCGAGCACCGCCCACCACGGCGGTGACACCGGCAGGCTGGGGTAGATGTGCGCTATGACCATGCTGCCGCCATAGCCCAGCGCCAGACCCGCAATACTGCCCACTGTAGAGAGCAGCGCCGCTTCGGCGAAGAACAGCATGCGGATCTGTTTGCCCGGAGCGCCCAGCGCCTTGAGCAGGCCGATCTCTTTCACGCGCTGTGCCACGGCAATCAGCATCACGTTCATGATGAGCACGCCCGCCACCGCTAGACTGATTGCGGCGATGCCACCGACGGCCATAGTCAACGCGGTGAGGATACGGTCGAAGGTGGCGAGCACAGCATCCTGCGTGATGACCGTCACATCCTTCTCGCCGCTGTGGCGCTGGAACATGATCTGCTCGGCATCGTGCTTGGCATCTTCGATACTTTCACGGTTCTTGGCCTCGACCAGAATGCGGAACAAACCGGAGGTATTGAACAATTGGTGCGCGGAAGCCACCGGCACAATCACCAATTCGTCGGTGCGCATGCCCATGGATTCGCCTTGCGAGGCCAGCACGCCGATGACGCGGAAACGCCGGTCGCCCAAACGCACCCATTGCCCCACGGCCTGCTCGTTGCCAAACAATTCATTTTTCATCTGTTCGCCCAGCACGCACACCGAAGCACTTTCGTGGATGTCGCCCGCAGGCAGAAATTTGCCGATGCCGATGTTCATGTGGCGCACTTCCAGCAGATCCGAGGTGGAGCCGAGCACCACCACCTCGCGGTTCAATGCGCCGCGCGAAAGTGAGGCAGAGCCAACAGTCAGCGGCGCGATGCGCCTGACTGCACGACTGCGCAGCAGCGCTTCGGCATCGTCCAGCGAGATTTCGCGCGGTATCTGCCCGAGCAGCATGCCGGGACCAATGCCTGCCGTTTCGGTTCGGCCGGGCAGCACGATGACCAGATTGGTGCCGAGCGAGGCGAACTGATTGATAACGTAGAGACGCGCGCCTTCACCTAATGCGGTGAGCACCACCACTGCCGCAACGCCGATGGACATCGCCAGCATCATCAACAAGGTGCGCGTCGGACTGCCACGCAGACTGCCGAAGGCGAATTGCAGGGTGTCGGTGAAATTCATTTCTCGTGCTGTTCATCGGAAAGGATGCGCCCGTCCAGCATGTGGATCTGGCGCCTGGCGCGCGCGCCGATCTCCGCATCGTGGGTCACCACCACCAGCGTGATGCCCCGCTCCATCAGACCTTCCAGTAATTGCAACACCTCCCAGCCGGTGTGGCGATCCAGATTGCCGGTCGGTTCATCCGCCAGCAAAACACTGGGGTTCATCACCGTGGCGCGGGCGATGGCCACGCGCTGGCGCTGTCCGCCGGAGAGTTGATCGGGTCTGTGGTCGGCGCGTGCCGCCAAACCGTAGTTCTGCATCAGCACCTGCACGCGCGCTTTGCGCTCCTCTGCCGGGATGCCCGCGAGGATCATCGGCAACTCTACGTTCTGCGCCGCAGTCAGACGCGGCACGAGATGAAAGGACTGGAACACGAAACCGATCTTTTCGCGGCGCACTTGCGCCTGCTGCTCATCGCTTAGATCGGTGACGTTGCCGTCATCCAGCAGATAGGTGCCGGAAGAAGGCCGGTCAAGCAAACCGAGTAGATTGAGCAATGTGGATTTGCCGGAGCCGGACGGCCCCATGATGGATACATATTCGCTGGTATCGAGACGCAAATTGATGTCGCGCAACGCGGCGACTTGCTGGTCGCCGACAGTAAAGGTGCGGCAAACATTTTGCAGTTCGATCATTTTGCTGGTTTGGTTTCTTCCGGCACGACGCGCACGCCCGCCTTCACCCCGGCGCGATCCAGCGACATCACGATGCGGTCGCCTTCTTTCAATCCCGAAGTCACTTCCGCGAATTCCCAATTGGTCAAGCCGGTGGTCACCGTGCGCTCTTCCAGCACGCCGTCTTTGCCATACAGCAATACGCGATTGCCTTCCAGCAAGGCTTGCATCGGGATACGCAACACACTGGCACGCATGTCATACATGATCTCGACATCGGCACTGTAACCCACCAGCAGATTGTCTTTCTTGCCGAGCTTGTCGAACTCAACTTCCGCTTCGACTGTGCGCGCCTGCTTTTCCAGATCGAGCACATAAGGCGCGATGCGCCGCACTTTGCCGGGGAAGGTGTGTCCTTTGACAGCATCCAGCGTGATGCGGCTGCGCTGCCCGACCTTGAGTTTGGACGCATCCACTTCGTCGATCGGCGCGCTCACATACATGCAACTGTCGTCGATCAGATCAATGGTGGGGATGGTCAAAATACCGGGCGGTGACGGCGTGGCGAATTCGCCCAATTCGCCGCTGATGTCCGCCACCACTCCGGCAAACGGCGCGCGCAATACCATGCGATCCAGACCGGCGCGTGCCAGCGCGATGCGCGACTTGCTCTGCTCGATGTCGCCGCGCGCCGCTTGGCAGGATGCCTTGCGCGAAGCCGCATCACTCACGGCACGGTCCAGCAGTTGCGAAGAAATGAAGCCCTTGTCTTTCAACTCTTGCGAGCGCACCGCTTCGCGTTGCGCCGCCTCGGCCAGTGTGCATACTTCCTGCACCCGCGTCCTGGATGTCTGCAACTGCTCCTGCGCCAAGCGTTCCTGCGCATGCAGGTCTTCATCCCACAGTTCCAGCAGCACCTGCCCCTTGCGCACTCGCTCGCCTTTTTTCACACGCAATTTCGCAATCTGCCCGCCCGCCGATGGCGACATCTTGGCGCGACGACAAGCCATCACTGTCCCGGCGCGGGTGTTGCTCACGGAAGCTTCGACATTGCCAAATGCGACCGTCTGCAGCACCACCGGCAGCGGTTTGCTCCGTGTAAAAAACATGAATGCCGCAACCAGCGCGAAGCCGACCAATACAGCGACTACGATTTTTTTATATGCTGAAGAAATGCTACCGAGTTGCGGGAAAGTCATTACTGCTCCTGACTGTTCGCTGCTGAATGACATGAGAAATGGTGCCGATGAGGGGAATCGAACCTCTGACCTACGCGTTACGAGTGCGTTGCTCTACCAACTGAGCTACATCGGCATTTCGGCGCGGATTATAAGCGGACGCTGCGCATTAAGGCTACCTCTAAAAATTCAAAGTTCTAAGCAAGACAAGGCGCGAACAAAAAATTGCGACGCAGCATATATTTAGGATATGTAAGGAGTAATTTTTTGAGAGCAACGCAGTATTGCGACAAAACGCAGTTTCAGTGAAGACTAACCTTTAGGTTATGTCGTAACTAAAATTTGGATTTTTAGAGGTGGCCTCAAGTCCAACGATAGGGCTTTACATCGAACGTTTGCGACGCACCATTGAGCTCATTCAACAACACTTCCACACTTGCGGGAGCCATGGTCACGCCGTAACGGAAATGACCGCTGTTGATGTACAGATTTGGCAGATGCGGATGGCGTCCGATGGTGGGAATATTGGCGGGAGAAGCGGGGCGCAACCCAGCCCAATGCTTGACCACAGGCATGTCGGCCAGCGCTGGCAAGAGCAACGATGCGCGTTGCAACAACATCGCACGCGCTGCATCGGTGGTACTTTTGTCGAAGCCGACATCCTCGCGCGTGCTGCCCACCAGCAGATGCCCGTCACGGCGCGGAATCAAATACAAGTCATTTTCTAAAACGATGTGCGGCAACGGCGGTGCGTCGAATTTGAACAGTAACATCTGCCCGCGTATCGGCTTGATATCAGCATGCAAGGCGTGCTCGCCCAACAACACCTTGCTCCACGCCCCGGCGGTCACGATGTAACTATAGGCAATAAAATCGCCCTGCGTCGTCGCCAAGTGCGTCACCCGTCCCGCTTCTGCCACAATTTGTTTGACCTCGCACTGCTCGACAATGCGCCCGCCAAGTTGCCCGACCCGCACACGCAAAGCCTGCAACAGGCGCGGATTGCGCACTTGCGCGACCTCCGGCAACAGTAAACCATCGCCGCACTGTTCCACCTTCAGCCCGTGCGCTGCACACCATGGCAGCGCCACATTCACATTGAACGGCGGCAACACCAGCATGCCGCACCGCTGATACTCTGGATCAATACCGGTTGCATGGTACAGATGCTCGGCAAAGCCGCCAAACAACGCCATGCTGCGCAGCGCCAAACGCATTACCTCATCAGGATAATCCCAGGGACACAACGGTGACAAAATTCCGCCACCCGCCCACGAAGATTCCTGCCCGACGGCACCGCGTTCCAATACCGTCACGCCAGCGCCTTGTTGCAGCAAGGACTGCGCGGTTGCCAACCCCAGCGCGCCACTACCGATTATGATTATTTCACTATGATTTTTCATTACCACCCATTGCCGCCAAAGACTTACGTGTAAACATCATGCTTTGACCAAGCGCACTTCAAATACCACAGATTAAATCTGAGGTTGCGTAATATCACAGGTTATCTGCCAATTCAGGACTGGAGGCGGTATTGCCGTCCATCTTGGCAAAATAACCTTCCATCTGATTACATTTTATTTTGCCACGACTTTGGATTAGATTCCGAAAACGCAAAATATTCTATTCGGGGAGAAAGCATGAAAACTCAAAGCGGATTTACATTGGTCGAGCTCATGATCGTGATCGCCATCGTGGGGATTCTATCCGTGGTCGCACTGCCCTCATACAACAACTACTTAACCCGGGGCAGGATTCCCGATGCCACAGCCAACCTTTCCGTCAAGCGCGTAGCGATGGAGCAGCTCTATCAGGACAACCACAGCTACTTGAACGGCCCTGCTTGTGACCTCGATACCAGAGACTCTTATTTCGATTTTCAATGCACAGGTGCAGGAACAGCCGCTGCCAGCACCTATACCATCACCGCTACGGGCAAGGGTTCCATGCTTGGATTCAGTTACACCATAGACCAAAGCAACATAAAAACGACTAGCATCATAGCTCCGGCGGACTCTAGCTGGATAGCCACCAGCCCCTCCTGCTGGATCACCAAACAGGGGGGAGCATGCTAAACCTGCGGCAGCCACAGTATGGTTTCAGCATGATCGAACTGCTGGTCACCTTGTCGATTATCGGCATACTGATGGCCATAGGTGCACCCGCCCTGAACATCTGGATACAAAACGGCAAAATCCGCACTGCTGCGGACTCGATTCAGAACGGCCTGCAACTTGCGCGCTCCGAGGCCGTGCATTTGAATACCGCGGCAAGCTTTCAGCTCACGACATCGCTGGATAGCAGTTGCGCGTTCTCCACATCAGGCACCAACTGGGTGGTTAGCCTGGATACTCCGACTGGAGCATGCAACGGCGCGCGACTCAACTCAGCTTTCCCGGTGGACGATGCCGTCAATAATCCCACTCCGCGCATTATTCAGACAAAATCGGGTGCAGAGGGCGCAGGCAGCACCATAGCATCGAGCGAATCTGGAGCATCCGCCGCCGTTTACACCGGGCAGATAACCTTCACTGGATTAGGGCGGGTAAACCCCGCCAGCATAGCCCTGGGTAATAACGTTCAAATAAACATTTCCGGTGCTTCTGGGGGAACGCCACTGCGCGTGGTCGTAACTTCGGCCGGACTGATACGTATGTGCGACCCGGCATTCACACTGGCAAGCAACCCAAAAGGCTGCTGAGGACATAGCGATGAAACACTTTGCACTTACACCATTCCGTCAACAAGGCTCGATGCTACTGGAGGCGCTGATCGCCATTCTGATCTTCTCCGTTGGCGTCATCGCAATGATCGGTTTGCAAGCCGCATCGGTAAAGCTGTCCAGCGACGCAAAATATCGTTCTGATGCCAGCATGCTGGCGAACCAGGTGATTGGACAGATGTGGGTGAGCAATCGCACCCCGGCAGCGCTACAAACCAATTTTCAGGGGGGCGGTGGCACCAATGGCAGTGCGTATACCGCATGGGCCAGTGGTGTGGCAGCAGCTCTGCCCGGCGTTGCCGGCATACCAGCAAACCAGCCCACCATATCTGTCAGCGCCGTGATACCGACAGCTCCGGCAACAAACTCCAGCAGCTTGGTGACCATCCGCCTGTTCTGGAAATCGCCCAGCGAATCTGGTTCCACCACCACAATGTGCAATGGTGTAACCAATCCTTCTGCCGCCCATTGCTACATTGCCACAGCGCAAATCCTCTAGGAGACCGACTTGTCGACGCTTTCCTGCAAACACAGAGACCGTAAAATACAGACTGGCTTCAGCCTGATAGATGTCATGGTCGGCATGACTCTCGGGTTGATCGGCATCCTCGTCATGCTGCAAATGCTCTCCACATTTGAAAGCCAGAAGCGCACCACGTCCGGCAGCGATGATGCGCAGAACTCCGGAGCCATTGCGGTCTACGGCATAGAGCGCGACATTCGGCAGGCCGGCTACGGCATCGACGCACAGCGACTGCTTGGGTGCAACATACTGCTGCGGCCTGGCGCAACGCTAAATGCCATCGGGCCGGTAACCATCAACCCAACCTCCATTCCCGGCTACGGGCGGGATACCAACACCGACTCCATCATGGTGGTTTACGGCAACAGCAACGGCCCCGAAGAAGGGGATGCCATCACAGCGCAGCCGATAACCCCAAATGTCTATACAGTACAGACGCAACCCTCTTACACCGTCGGCGATCAGGTTATCGCTCAATATGCATCACGCCAGACACCCTGCTCACTCAACCTGGATACCATCCAAGTCGTTACCCCAGGCGATGTCAATGTAACTGCCGTCGCAGGCGTAGCAACCGTCATGACTACCAATACTTCTCCCGGCATCACCCCGGTGCTCTATAACCTCGGCCAATCGCCCACCGTGTTGGTCTATGCCGTGCGCAACGGCAATCTGGCGGTTTGCGACTATATGGTGAACAATTGCAGCTCCCCGACTCTCGCCGCGATCAACACTGCCAACGAGGCAGCCTGGATTCCCATTGCCGGAAACATCGTCAGCTTGAAAGCTCAATACGGACGAGATACCACGGTGGGGCCCATGGTTGGCATAGTCGATACCTATGACCAGACCACACCCTCCTCCGCTTCGTCCACCTACACTTGCGACTGGGCGAGAATTTCAGCAGTGCGCATTGCTCTCGTTGCACGCGGCAGCATTGGCTCAAGTGTCACTACAGCAGCTCCAACCTGGGCTGGAAGCGCGGCCGCCCCGATTGACCTGAGCTCATTTGCGAACTGGAAAAATTACCGTTACAAGGTGTTGGAGACCGTGGTTCCCATGCGCAACATAACCATGCAAGGAGTGGTGCCGGGATGTTAATCAAACCTATAACTCTGCGCGCCCGTCAGCAAGGCGTAACTTTGATGATCGCGCTGATCGTGCTGGTGGCGATAACCTTGGCAGGCATCGCACTGGTTCGCTCGGTGGATACCTCCAACGTCATCGCCGGCAATCTGGCCTTTCAGCAAGCGGCCATGCACTCCAGTGACATAGGTACCGAAGCCGCCGTAACCTGGCTGGAAACCAAAAACTCCGGAGCATATCTATTTACCGACCACAACAGTCTGCTTGATTGCAACGCCTACACTGCCAACCGCGTGGATCCAACTGCCGGTCAGTCATGGGAGTCGTGGTGGAATGCCTTGGGAACCTGCCAGAAAAAAACGGTGACAACCGATGCGGCTGGCAACACTATTCACTACACCATTGACCGCATGTGCGAACTCTCAGGTGACCCGAATCAACAGACCCCCAGTCCTCGCTGTTCCGGCTCGACCATATCCAACGTCGGCGGGGCTACCAGCAGCCAGACTTCGGGCTATGTGGTCCTGAATTACAGCGGACAGATCTACTACCGCATCACTTCACGAATAGACGGCCCGCGCGGTACAAAAAGCTACGTACAAGCCGTCGTTGCAATGTAATTCGAGCGTTGCTCAAGGAGGTTCTCATGAATACCAGCCAAGTCCTTAGACAAATATGTGGCGCCATTATCGTTTGCTGTACGGTCGCCACTTCTGCTCAGGCAGGCCTCACGGATATTTCCACCGATCCGATGGTAACCGGAGGTACTTCCGTAATAGCCAAACCTAATGTGATGTTCATGTTGGACGACTCCGGCAGCATGGACTGGGATTACATGCCTGACAATGCCAAGAATTTTGCCGGCAAATATGGCTTCAACAGCAATCAGTGCAACGGTGTCTTTTACGATCCCGCTTTCAACTATCCACTACCGGTAAAATCCGACGGCACCACTTATCCCAACGCCACCTTCACCGCCGCATGGAGAGATGGATATAACACCGGCTCTGGAACCGTTAATCTGAACACCAACTTTACCGGCGGCAGCGGCACTGGCGCCAGCGGCTACACCAGTTACACCGGCCCTGCGTACTACTACACCTATACGGGAGCGCAGAACACTGAAGCGCAACAGAATATCCTCAACACCAGCAGTACGTACTATCAGGAATGCAACAGCGCTATCGGCTCTACGCCAGGCAGTGCAGTATTCACCTTATCCCGCTTGGCCTCCGTCCCGACCACTACTATTACCGTCTCGGGTAGTAGTGGCAGTGGTAACGCTACCATCACAATTACTGCGGCAAGCAGCGCCAGAGTCAGCTCTATCACGGTGAGCGGTACCGGTGGTGGTCAGATCATGAGCGGACGCTCCAGCTCTTCAAGCACTACCAGCACGGTTGCCAGCAATATTGCTTCCACGATCAACAATTGCACAAGTTCCGCTACCGGCAACTGCACCGTGTCTGGATATAGCGCCACTGTGTCAGGCAGCACCATCACGATCAACGGCCCGGCCGCTTCGGCAGCCACGCTGACTCTGGTTTTGTACACTAGTAGCAGTTCCATGACGTACACCCAAACAAACTTCCCCACTATCTCTGGAACTACAGTCAGCAGCATCACAGTGAACGGCGTGCAGTTACTGTCCGCTAATGCCACTGGTACCACCACCACTGGCTTGGCCACTGACATCAAAAACAAGATCAGTGCGACTGGTTATTCCGCTACCGTTGCCAGTAACGTCGTCACCATCACAGCCCCGACATCGGCGTCAACTTATACGCCAAACATCCCTGTCTCCGGCATCACCTGCACCCCCACCCCCTGCATGTCACTGACCACCAAAGCCTTCCCGGAAAGCACGCCTGCCAAATTGCAGAACTTCGCAAACTGGTACAGCTACTACAGCACACGCATGCAGACCATGAAAAGCGGAGTAGGTCTGGCATTCTCAGCGATCACCGACAACAAGCGGGTGGGGTTCATGACCATGAACAACAATGTCTCCCCCGACATCGTGGATATCGCTGATTTTAGTGGCGGCTGCACGGTGGGTTCCGGCACCTGCCAGAAGGACAAGTGGTACACCAAGCTGTATGCCTCCAACCCCGGCAACTCGACTCCGTTGCGCGAAGCGTTGTCCCATGTCGGGCAGTTGTACGCACACAAATTCGGCAATGTCACCACCTATAAGGCCACCATCACTGTGGGTGGCAGCGGCAGCACTTCTGTGGACAGCATTACCGTGGGCGGCGTTGAATTGATGAACGATTCCTCTGTTATTCCCGCAACCACCACCAGCCAGGTTGCGTCAAATATCAACGATCAGATCAACGCCATGGTGGTCACCGACTATGGTTCCACTGTATCAGGCAACGTTATCACTATCTACGGCCCGCCATCGGCCTACACGCCGATCGTGCGTGCGCCGGTCGTCAGCAACGATGGCGGCGGCATGACCTTCACCGCAACTTCGTTTACCTCTACCACCACGACTGCCTCACTGAACGGCATCACACCTGCAGACCCGATGCAGTACTCCTGTCAGCAGAATTACGTCATCCTGTCCACCGACGGCTACTGGAACGGTAGCACCACTTACCAACTCAACAACACCACCGTCGGCCAGCAAGACGGTCTCGAACCTCGCCCGCTGAATGACGGCTATACGCTTGCCACAAAAACGACAACCCAGATCACGCAAAGCACCAGCCGGGATTCGCAGGGAACACAACATCTGCAGACACAGACCAGCACGCTGCAGCAACAGACTACGCAATTGCAAAAGAAAACAGATCAATTGCAAAGCCTGACTTCGCAATTGCAAACACAGACCAGTACCTTGCAGGTCAGCACCAGCCCGTTGATGGCAAGCACCAGCCCGTTGATGGCAAGCACCAGCCCGTTGATGGCAAGCACCAGCCCATTGTTTGCAAGCACCAAGACCCTGCAATCCACCACTAAAACTTTGCAAGGAACAGTCTCCAAAGTGCTGATGTCCTGTGCGCACAGTTCATCTACTTGTGGCACAGCTCCGGCAAACGGCATTGCTACTACCAACTGGATACCAAATACTGCTTGCATCCCCAGCAGCTCAACTCCGAAAAACCAATGCGCGGTGGTCGTTCCGTCATCGACACTGGTGCAAAACGTCACCACTAAATGCAACACAGGTGCGACCATTTCAGGCAGCAGCTCATACACCTCATCGAATACCGACGGCGGTTATGTCTATAGCAGTTGTACTTATACTGCCGGCACGCCGACCACGGTGTCGACTTGTACCTATCAGAATCCATCTGCCACACCAAATAACACAACCCAACTCACTGCCACGCAGTGTGCGTACACTGGCGGCTGGAGTGCTGCAACATCTACCAGTTCTTGTACCTACCAAAGCGCTGCCTCTGCAACGACCGATGGCACAACGTATAAGACCGGTTCAATCTGCTCATACGGCTCATGGACTACCCCTGCCACAGCTGCGTCTTGTACCTACTTAAATCAGACTACAGCGACTACCGATGGCACTGCGTATCAGGCATCACCCAAACAATGTTCATACGGTTCGTGGACTACCCCTGCCACAGCTGCGTCTTGTACCTACCAAAATCAAACTACAGCGACTGCCGATACCACGGTTTATCAGGCATCACCCAAACAATGTTCATATGCAGCTTGGACCACACCAACCAACACAGCTTCTTCCTGTACCCCGTCGGGTCAAACAACGGCGACTGCCGATACCACGGTTTATAACGCCTCGACCAAGAAATGCCCTTATTCTGTCTGGTCAGGATGGACAAATATCGCTTCATGCACTGTCGCCGCGCAATCCGGCAGCTCGCCCTATTCGATATACACGGCAAGTCAATGCCAGTACGTCCCTGGCAGTTGGGTTAATGCAAGTTCATGCACTGTGGTAGCAGCATCCGCCGGGCCTACGAACTACACTGTACAGAACCCCGTCCAGTGCCAATACAGTTTGGGAGGTTGGTTCGGGGCAAACTCGTGTACTGCGGTTACGGCATCCGCTGGACCGACAAGCTATTCCGTGCAGAATCCCGTGCAATGCCAGGCCGTCGTTACCAGCAACTACGCCAATGTCCCTTCGTGCAATGCAACGACAACGCCCGATGCCAGCGGCTATACCTCGCAGTGCCAATACGCAGATGGCGCCTGGGTCAACACCGCCACCTGCGCACCCGTGTCGAAATCCGTTACGCCGAACTACACCACAGCAACTTCAGTGCAATGCCAAACCCCACCTCCCACCTTTGTGTATGTGGCGCCGGGCACATGCACGGCAAGCACCAGCGGCGGCCAGACCATTTCGTGCAATACAGACTTAACCGGTCCGACTGCGGTGGCCTCCTGCACAGCCATCAGTCCAACATCAGGCAATAGCTACACAACCACGACCTGCAATACCACAGTGCTCGGCCCGACTCCTGTTGCTTCCTGCACGGCAGCAGCAGCAAGTTCCAGCAACAGTTACACCGCCACTAGTTGTACTCCCGCTGGACCCGGCACTTCCAACACCCTGGCCGACGTGGCTGAGTACTACTACGTCACCGATCTGCGTGACCAATCTCTGGGCAATTGCACTGCCGCAGACGGCCACACAAACGTATGCTCAAATAACGTGCCGAGTTCCGATCAGGATCCGGCCAAATATCAGCATTTGACGACGTTCACGCTGGGGCTGGGTGCGCGCGGCAGAATGACCGGCGCGGATAGCTACACAACCCTGACCACCGCCTGCGACCCGGCGGCTGACGGCGATTTTTGCAGCGTTTTGAAAGGAGCAACTGCCAACGGCTCAACGATCTGTTCATGGCAGTCCGCGAATACGATCTGCAATTGGCCGACACCCAGTTCGGGTGCCATTGAAAATATCGACGACTTATGGCACGCGGCGGTAAACGGACGCGGTTACTATTTCAGCGCGCGCAATTCCAGTTCCCTGGCGGCCAGTCTGACCACTGCATTAACCAGCATCGAGGCTCGTACCGGCGCGTCGGCGGCAGCGGCCACCAGCAACCCCAACGCCAGTCTGGGTGACAACTTCGTGTTCAATTCAACTTTCAAATCAGTGGACTGGACGGGCGAATTGGTTCGTCAGCAGATCGACTTATCCTCTGGTGCAGTATCTGTCGCCACTGACTGGAAAGCACAGGGTGCACTGGATACGCTGGCTGCGGCCTCTGCCAATGGCGGTTCGCGCAATATCTACACGTTCAACCCGTCGGCAACGACGTATGGCGGTGACATGGGCTCACTGAACAGCAATTACCTCAAATCGTTCACCTACGCCAACCTGACCGTCGCTCAAAAAGCTTACTTCGGCGCAGGCTATATCTCGGGGTTGACGCAGTTCTGCGCTTCCGGGAGTTATTGCCTGAGTAGTGCAGACCAAACCACCGCTGCCGGCAGCAATCTGGTGAATTTCTTGCGCGGTGATCGTAGCAATGAGGGGCCTTTGTCTGATCTGACGACTTACTACCATGTGCGCGCCCACATTCTGGGGGATATCGTCAATGCGAAGGTTGCTTATGTGAAGCAAGCCCAGTATACGTATGGCGATACCAATTACTCCAATTTTGTGGCCGCCAAAACGTCGCGCCCCGGTATGGTTTATGCCGCCGCCAACGACGGCATGCTGCATGCCATCAATGCTGGCGGAACCACCGTTACGCCGGGGGATGGGGCTGGCGATGAAGCTTGGGCTTATATTCCGTCGCTGGTCTTGCCCAATCTTTACAAACTAGCCGACAAGAACTATGCGACTCAGCATCGTTACTTTGTGGACGGCACGCCGGTTACGGGTGATGTATGCCCGAGTGCGCCAAGCTTAACCTGCGCTACAAACGAATGGAAAACCATCATGGTCGGTGGCATGAATCTGGGAGGACGCGGCTATTACGCTCTGGATGTGACCGATCCGGTCAATCCCAAAGCGCTATGGGAATTCTCCGATGCGAACATGGGGTATACCTTTGGTAATCCTCAGATCGCCAAGCTAGCTGATGGAACCTGGGTCGTGTTGGTCACCTCCGGTTATAACAACATACCCAACGCTGACGGTGCGGGCGGTGATGGCGTTGGCAGATTGTATGTGCTGAATGCCTATTCCGGTGCGCTTATCCGCACCATCAGCACCGGTGTGGGCTCCACCACGACGCCGAGCGGATTGGGACGCATCAGTGCGCGGGTACTGGATCCGACAACCGACAATACTGCACTGGAAGTCTATGGTGGAGACATGCTAGGCAACGTGTGGCGCTTTGATATCAACAACAATGTGGGTTCATCCTCTTCTAATTACGAAGCACAACTGCTTGCCACGCTGAAGGATGCTTCCGGCAACGTGCAACCGATTACAACCCGGCCTGAGGTTGGCATCGTCAGCAATCAGTTGGTCATTTTTGTCGGCACCGGCAAGCTGCTTGGAAACACCGATCTGACAGACACTCAGGTTCAGACCATGTATGCCCTCAAAGACACGCTTGCTACAACCAGCGTTGCTGCCACTGCTATCTACAGCAATCCGCGCGCTGCAACCTGTAACGTCTCCCCTGCTTTCCTTTCAACAAACTGCTTTGTCCAGCAAACCGCGACCAACACGATTTGCCCGGTCACGGCTCCCAGCTCGATTTGCGCGCAAGGCCTGCCGGTACGTACCAGTACCAACAATCCAGTGAGCTTCAGCACTCAGTCGGGATGGTACGTTGACTTGCCTGACAGCGGCGAACGCGACAACACTAACCCGGTACTCGCGCTCGGCACCTTGGGCTTTGTATCTAACACCCCGAAAACAGGGGTCGCCTGCACTGTGCTTGGCTACAGTTTCAGATGGTTTCTTGATTACCGCACTGGCGGAGCCGTCTCCACTTCAGCTGACGGTGTAATCTCCACCCAACTGGATGCCTCGCATTTCGGCACCGACCTGGTTTACGTCAGTCTGCCAACCGGAGCCATCGTTGAGTTGACCCGCACCTCGGAAGGATCCACCGTGACCTCCAACGTTGCCATCGGTAGCGGCGGTAGTGGCACACGGCGCACTTCGTGGCGCGAACTAACTCAGTAGTTGCCGACTGCATGTATCCTGACAGCCCCTGCCTGCACAAAAATGCGGGTTGGCGGCTGGGCAGCGAATAAATCAGCTCGCTTTTCTTTGTCGCAGGGTTTTCTAACTTAGCAATTAGGGCACATCTAATAATTCAAATTCCGTCATTCCGGCGAAGGCCGGAATCCAGCGGTTTTATTTAAAATGCCGTTACGTCAGTGCGTTGTGCTGCACCTATATTTCTACTGGACACCGGCCTGCACCCGCAAGGGGTACGCCGTGGTTGTAAGGGGCTAAAGCCCCAACAACACACGCAGCGCCGGTGTGACGAATAATTAGAGATGTTCATTATTTAATCTTGCACGGCAACATGCCCTTTACCTTGCGCACCATGCTTCCCGCCTTTCGAACGCCGGCCTCCCGTATCGCATTTGCCATCGTATTTTCTGTGTTGCTGCATGCCTCTTTTTTGTGGTTACCCTATTTCCATTTACCGCACTTCAAGGCGCAATTGCCAGCGCTAACGGTGAGACTGGAATCCCGGACAGAATCCATGGCAGTTCCGGCTGAAAGGTTAGAACCCGAGCGCTCCGCAATCAGTCTGGATAATGGCGCAGCTCCCGCGTCAGCGCCCCAGATGGCAAAGCAGGCGAAGAGAATGGAGAAGTCGGCGACATCCCATCAGCTTCCCAAGCAGGTGCAGATCAGCTATGTGGTATATCAAGGTGCAGATGCCTCAAGGGTTGGCGTGCTTCACCAGCAACTGGATGTTGAGGGAGAGCAATATATTCTGCGATCTACACAGCAGTTGGCCGGACTGACAGGCTTGTTGAATAGCGCGCAGTTAACCCAGACCAGTTATGGAAAAATAGGCTCGCAGGGGCTGCAGCCCGAGTATTTCGAGGAAAATACTGTCGGCAAGAAGGCGGGAGGAAATCGTCGTACAACTTTTAACTGGAATACAAAGCAACTACGATATTCATCCGGCGGCAAAGCCGAATTGCCCGCGGATACCCAAGACAGCCTGAGCTTTATGTATCAGCTTTCACAACTGCATATGGATAGTGAAATCATCCCGCTTCCCGTCAGTGACAGCACACATCTTGAAAATTATCAGATCGAGATTGGCCTTACGGAAAATATAGATACTCCATTCGGGAAGTTGCGCGCCTTGCATTTGCGCAAAATACATGGTGACAACGAAGGCTATTTTGAAATCTGGCTGGGACTTGAATATCGTTTGCTGCCGGTTAAATTTCGCGAAGTTGATGCAAGCGGTGCCGAGATTGATGGATTCGCGGTCTCGGATATTCGGGCGGTTGAGTAAACGGGACTTTGTTACCCCGAAAGTTTACCTGCACGTTTTACGCTCGCCATGAACGACTGACTTAACAAGTGCAGGTATCACCGTACCATTCATCCGTCACCCTCTATTGAATTATCTGGGTCAGGGCCTTCGGCAACGGAAACACCACATTCTCCCGAATCCCATCCGCTTCACGCACATGATCCGCTCCCAGTTCTTTTAGCCGCATGATGACTTGCTGCACCAGCACTGCCGGGGCAGATGCACCGGCAGTGATGCCCACGCGCTGCTTGTCTTGCAGCCATTCCGGTTTAAGTTCACTGGCGTTATCGACGAGATAGGCAGGGATATTGAGGTTGCGTGCAACTTCGCGCAGGCGGTTGGAGTTGGAACTGTTGGGCGAGCCGACCACGATGACCAGGTCGCATTGTTTGGCCAGCATCTTCACCGCGTCCTGACGATTCTGCGTGGCGTAACAGATGTCGTCTTTCCTCGGTTCGTTGATCAGTGGGAAGCGTGTCTTGAGCGCGGCAATGATGATGCCGGCATCATCCACCGACAGGGTGGTCTGCGTTACATAGGTCAGGTGGTTCTCGTTTTGCACCTGCAAGTTCTGCACATCGGCAACAGTCTCCACCAAGTACATGCCGCTGTCGGTCTGCCCCATGGTGCCTTCCACTTCGGGGTGGCCTTTGTGTCCGATCATGATGATTTCCTGTCCGCGCTGGTGCATACGCGAGACCTGGATATGCACTTTGGTGACCAACGGACAGGTCGCATCGTACACCGTGAGATTGCGCGCCTCGGCTTCGCGCTGCACCGCTTGCGACACGCCGTGCGCACTGAAGATGAGGATGCTGCCGGGCGGCACATCAGCCAGGTCTTCGATGAAAATTGCGCCCTTGGCTTTCAAGCCATCCACCACGAATTTGTTGTGCACCACTTCGTGCCGCACGTAGATCGGCGCGCCGTGTAAAGCCAGCGCACGCTCCACGATCTCGATGGCGCGATCCACGCCGGCGCAGAATCCGCGCGGGTTAGCGAGTAGCAGCTCCATTGTCTTTCCCTCTCTCCGTTTGTCAGACAGAACTTAATGCCAAGCCAATAAACACGGACATCTCCACGCAACACACATTGTAGATCGCCTATTGACGGGCGTTTCCGTGAGGTATGGTGTGCAGCCCGGCTATGTCTTCCTTGAAAAACTGTCCAGGATCAGCAACGCCGCACCGCAGGTGATGGCGGAGTCGGCCAGATTGAACGCGGCGAAGTGATAGCTGCCCCAGTAGAAATCGAGAAAGTCCACCACGTAGCCGAATTGAATGCGGTCGATCAGATTGCCCAGCGCGCCGCCGAGAATGAAAGCCAGCGCAAAGCTGAACAATTTTTGCGATTGATGTTTGCGCAGCAGCCAGACTATCCACACCGAAGCGACGATGGCAATGCCGCTGAACAACCAGCGCTGCATGCCGCCCGCGTCACGCAAAAAACTGAACGCTGCCCCAGTGTTATGCGCCAGCACCAGATTGAAGAAAGAGGTCACCGCGTAACTTTCGCCATAGATGAAATGACTGGTGATTGCGGCTTTGCTCAACTGGTCGAGCACGATGACGACTACCGAAATCAGCAACCAGCGATTAAGCATAACGACGCGCCTCGCCTTTGCCGAACAGGTTGCTCACGCAACGTCCGCACAGCGTCGGATGCGCAACATCGCTGCCTACATCAGCGCGATAGTGCCAGCAACGCTCGCACTTAGCATGCGCGCTCGGTGTGACCTTGATCTCCAGTTCGCCCGCGCGCAGATGCACCTTGGCGCGCGAGGTGATGAACACCAGCCGCAGATCGTCGCCCAGCCGCGACAGCAGATCGAAAGTTTCCTGCGGCGCATACACATCCACTTCGGCCTGCAATGCAGAACCGATGGTGCTGGTTGCGCGCTGCTCTTCCAGCTTCTTGTTCACCTGTTCGCGCACGGCACGGATGTCACTCCATGCGCTCACCGCCGCACCATCCAAGCCTGAATCCGGCAACTCATACCAAAGTTGTTCGAACACGCTCTCGCTATCTTTGCCGTTCAACACCGCCCACACTTCTTCGCCGGTGAAGCTCAAGATCGGCGCGATCAAGCGCGCCAGCGACTGGGTGATGTGATACAGCGCATTCTGCGCCGAGCGACGTGCTGTGGAATTCTCGCCTGCGGTATAGAGGCGGTCTTTCAAAATATCCAGATAGAAACCGCCCAAATCTTCCGAGCAGAACGCGAGCAATTTCTGCACGCCGAAGTGGAACTCGTAACGCTCGTAATCGCCGCACACTTCGTCCTGCAACTTCTGCGTCAGCGCCAGCGCATAGCGGTCGATCTCCAGCCATTGCCCGACAGGCATGGCATCGCGTTTTACATCGAAGTCGGCGATATTGGCCAGCAGGAAACGCAGCGTGTTGCGGATGCGGCGGTAGCTTTCCACTACGCGCTTGAGAATCTCATCAGAGATGGTCAGTTCGCCGGAATAGTCGGTGGAAGCCGCCCACAAGCGCAGAATATCCGCGCCCAATGTGTCCAGAATCTTCTGCGGTGCGATCACATTGCCCTTGGATTTGGACATCTTGTGGCCGTGACCATCCACCACGAAGCCGTGGGTGAGCAACGCATCGTAAGGCGCGCGACCATTGATGGCGCAGCCGGTAAGCAACGAAGACTGAAACCAGCCTCTATGCTGGTCGGAACCTTCCAGATACAGATCAGCGGGCGAGCGCAGCCCTTCACGTTTCGCCAGCACGGTATAGTGCGTCGCACCCGAATCGAACCACACATCCAGCGTGTCAGAGAGTTTGCGGTAGTGCGCTGCATCCTCACCCAGCAGATCGGCGCTGTTCAGACTAAACCACGCCTCGATGCCCGACTGCTCGACCAGCTTGGCAACCTGCTCCAGCAGCTCCGGCGTGCGCGGATGCAATGCCATGGTTTCCTTGTGCACGAAGAACGGCATCGGCACACCCCAGTTGCGCTGGCGCGACACGCACCAGTCGGGACGATTCTTGATCATTGCTTCGAGGCGGGCGCGTCCCCATGACGGGAAGAATTGCGTCTGCTCAACTGCCTTGTTCGCCAACACGCGCAGCGATTTTTCATCACCCTGCTCCATGCCGATGAACCACTGCGGCGTGGAACGGAAAATGATCGGGGTCTTGTGGCGCCAGCAATGCGGGTAGCTGTGTTTGACTTTTTCCTGATGCAGCAAGTGCCCGCTCGCTTCCATCGCTTGCAGCACAATGTCGTTGGCCTTCCACACGAACACACCGGCCAATGGCGTGCCGCCGACAGCAGGTGTGGTGGAAATGAACTTGCCATCGTCGCCCACCGGATTCTCGTTCGGCAGGTTGTATCTTTGTCCGACCACATAGTCGTCCACGCCGTGCGCCGGTGCGGTATGCACCAGGCCGGTACCCGCTTCCAGCGTGACATGCTCGCCGCAGATGATGGGCACGATGCGCTCGTAGAATGGGTGTTGCAATGGTAGGCCTTCCAGCGCTGCGCCGTAGCAAGTGGCGGCGATGCCGTCGCCTCTGTCGTTGCTTCCGCCTAACTGGTAACGGCTCAAACAGGCAGTGGCCAGATCGAACGCCAGGATCAGATAACCCTTGTCGGTCTTGATCAGATCGTATTGCAATGTCGGATGCACGCTCACCGCCTGGTTGGCAGGCAGCGTCCACGGCGTGGTGGTCCAGATCACTGCAAACACTTTGGCGCTGCCCGGCAGCGACACGCCGAACGCCTTCTCCACCGCGTGTTTATCCTTCACCTCAAAACCAACGTCGATCGCTTGCGAGACTTTGTCTTCGTACTCCACTTCCGCTTCGGCCAAGGCCGACTGGCAATCCAGACACCAGTTCACCGGCTTGCGCCCCTGGTACAGATAACCGCGTTCGTTGATCTTGCCGAGCGCGCGAATGATGTCGGCCTCGACTTGAAAATCCATGGTCAGGTACGGCCTATCCCAATCACCCAGCACGCCGAGGCGGATGAAATCCTTCTTCTGGCGCTCGACTTGAGCCGATGCGTATTCGCGGCACAGCTCGCGAAATTGCGAAGCGGGAATCGCCTTGCCGTGTTTCTTTTCCACTTGCAATTCGATGGGCAAGCCGTGGCAATCCCAGCCCGGCACGTAAGGCGCGTCGAAACCGCTCAAGGTCTTGCTCTTGATGATGATGTCCTTCAACACCTTGTTCACCGCATGGCCGATGTGAATATCGCCGTTGGCGTAAGGCGGGCCGTCGTGCAGGATGAATTGTTTGCGTCCCTTGCTCACAGCACGGATGCGCTGGTAACGCTGCTGCGCCTGCCATTGCGCCAGCATCAGCGGCTCGCGCTTGGCCAGGTCACCGCGCATGGGGAACGTGGTGTCGGGGAGATTCAGCGGATATTTCTTTTTGTCTTCACTCATGTTCTATAAACCATTGCTTTGCATTTTCAACATCCAACGCGATCTGCCGCGTCAGCGCTTCCAGTCCATTAAACTTCTGTTCATCGCGCAATTTCTGCAGAAACTCCACGCGCAGATGCTTGCAGTAAATCTGCTGCGCGAATTCGAACAGATGCACCTCCAGCACCGGCTTGGCATCATGCTTCAGCGTCGGGCGTATGCCCAGACTAGCCACGCCTTGCAACACACCCAAACCCTCGGCATGTGCCAACACCACAAAAATACCCTTTAGCGGAGCCAGATTGTGTTTCATCTGGATATTTGCCGTGGGAAAACCCAGCTTGCGCCCCATGGCATCGCCATGCACCACAAGTCCGCTGATGCTATAGGGACGCCCCAGATATTCGCGCGCCATGCGCATCTGCCCCGCCGCCAGCGCCGCGCGTATCGCCGTGCTGGATACGCGCACGCCGTCATGCAAAATACTGTGCACTGCCTGCACCTCGAAGCCTTCTTGTGCGCCAATCTTTTGCATCAAGGCAAAATCACCGACGCGCCCGCTGCCGAAACGAAAGTCGTCGCCGATCAAGACAAATTTCGCATGCAATTTCTCGTGCAGCGCAAGAATAAAAGCCTCCGCGCTCTTCTTTGCGAACAATGCATTGAAGCGGCATACATGCACACGATCCACACCCATCGTGCGGAACAACTCCAGCTTTTCGCGCAAACTGGTGAGCCGCGCCGGTGCTTGCTGTGGAGAAAAGAACTCGCGCGGGTGCGGCTCGAAAATCACCACCGCCGTTTGCAGTCCGCGCGGCTGCGCGACCGCACGCAACTCGTTGAGCAACGCCTGATGGCCGAGATGCACTCCATCGAAATTTCCGATGGTGAGCGCGACAGGATTTTTGTCTGGGGAATAAAGTCCGCGTAGAATCTGCATAGGCTGCGGATTATACCGTGAGATGCCCTTTTGAAACCCACCGGATAATTAAGGAATAACCATGCTGGACTACCCACAAGTCATACTCGAATTCATGAACCGCGACCATGCTGAGTTTGTCTCCTTGCGCGAAAAACTGCTCGGACTATTGACCTTGAAATCCCCCATTGCAGAGGTGGATACCCTGCTCGACGAATTGCATTCACACACCGTCCAACACTTCGCCGAAGAAGAACGGCAGATGCAAGCAACCCAATTTCCGCCCTACCCCATGCACAAACATGAACATGACAATGTACTGGCCGACATGGCCTCGCAAATCGAACGATGGAAGCTACAGCGCGATGTTGTTGTACTGCGCGTCTGGCTGGAAAAAGTGATAGGTGAATGGTTTTCAAATCATGTTAGCACCATGGATTTCGCTACTTCTGGATTCATCAAGATGAACCAATAAGCTGGCTAAACGCCAAATCCCTCACAAATCTTGCTGATATTTGGCGGTTGCGTAATTTTTATATTGAGCGCCCGTTAGTGCCGTTCGACGTTGCTGAAAGCGATTGTTGCGGCAAACCATCCTGAAAGCAATTTTCGGGTGCGACTAAAACGGTTCAATCGCCACAACCTGCTTCAACTGTAGCTAGTGTTTTATCCAAGACATGTATTTCCCCGTATGTATTTCCCCGTATGTATTTCCCCATCGCACTACTGTAACTTCACTCCCCTATTGTTAATTTCTCTTCAGGCAACTTCATCAAGTCTGAACTGCAATTATTGAATCAACTCAGCCTGCCTTAAGCGAATTAGCTTTGTCGCATGCAATTTCTTTGAACTATTGAAAGGAAATATCATGAGTCCCTGTCTCACACAACCCGATGAAGTCGAACTTGCTCTGAAAGAAATTGAGACATGTAATATTTCTTTGAATCAGCAAGATACAGATAAAAATAATTCAGCCAAATCCACTCATGAAAACTGGAATTCAGGCTACGTTTCTCCATACCGCGCTGCCTATATTCAAACTCACAATTTTGATCAGTAGTTTTATTCAAACAAATTGAAGGTTGGAATACTGCTTCGAGTTATCTGCTGGATTGTGGCTACGGCTGTGCTGTTGCCGGAAGCTAACAACAGGGTCCGGAAAAATAGAAAGGATCAATCATGTTGCACACTTTTGCCAATTTCACCCGCTTCATCGTGAACTACCGCTATTACCGCCGGGATGGTTGCAATTCTAGAACAGCGTGGCACCTTGCCGGCATCACGCTTCCCTAGCCGCAAGAACCCAGCTGCCAGCCTGCAAGTTGACGACGAATATTTAAATTTGATCATTTTTCGATACAAAAATTAAGGAGAGCTACCATGAAACTCGCGGAAATATGCAGCATCGCCAAAACACGAAATATCAATCCTGGCAAACTTTCAAAGACTGAACTGATTAAATCAATACAAGTCCACGAAGGCAACTTCGATTGTTTCGCCACCGCCTCTGACGGCGAGTGCGATCAGCTCGGCTGTAGCTGGCGCGGGGATTGTTTTGAAGCAGCAAAAAAAGGAGCGCTATCATGAATCTAATCAAATGGGATCCCTTCCGCGAGCTGGAAGATGTTAGCAGTCGTTTGAATCGCATCTTCGGGCGCACTTCCGCTCGCACTGCCTCGGATAACGACATGCTGGCGGTGGCGGACTGGATGCCTTCCGTCGACATCAGTGAAACGGACGCAGCTTATTTGATCAAGGGCGAAGTGCCCGGCGTGAATAAAGACGATGTAAAAGTCACCGTTCAGGACGGCATGCTCACCATTCAGGGCGAACGCAAACAGGAAAAGGAAGAGAAGGGCAAAAAGTTTCACCGGGTCGAATGTAACTACGGCAGCTTCATGCGCAGCTTTCGCGTACCCGATGATGCCGATGAATCCGCCGTGAAAGCAGAATTCAAGGATGGCATGCTCAACGTCACCCTGCCCAAATCGGCCAAGGCAAAACCCAAGTCAATTGAAGTCAAAGTGTCATAAAGCAAGTGCACGCAGGGGCGCATCAAGGTTTTATCAACAAGGAGATAGTCACATGGCAACAGGTACAGTTAAATGGTTCAACGACGCCAAGGGTTTTGGATTTGTTACTCCCGATGACGGCAGCGCTGAGTTGTTCGCGCACTTTTCCGCAATCAACACGCCCGGTTTTAAGTCGCTCAAAGAAGGTCAAAAGATCAGCTTTGAAGTGACACAAGGTCCCAAGGGCAAGCAAGCATCCAACATTCAGGTTGCTTAGCCGAAGCATTTACTTAATGCGATTCATTTCCACAAGGAGAAAAATCATGAACAACATCACTCGTTTCGACCCCTTCACCGAACTTGCCCGTGTTGAACCGTTGCTCACGCGTTTCGATCCGTTCTTTGACATGGACGACATGTTTAAACGATCTCTGATGCGCCCGCTCCTGCGAGAAGGATTGAACATCGAGCCGCAGATAAAGATGGACGTCAAGGAAGCGGACGGCATGTATAAGATCAAGGCGGAAATACCCGGCGTGAGCAAGGATGACATCCATGTTTCCATCGAAGGCAACCGCATTTCCATCAGCGCTGAAATCAAGCAGGAAAAGGAAGAAAAGGAAGGCGAACGCGTGATCCGTAGCGAGCGCAGTTACGGCATGGCCTCACGCAGCTTCAGTCTGGCTGAAGAGGTGGATCAAGGTAAAGTCCAAGCCAAATATGCCGACGGCGTGCTCGAACTGACCTTGCCCAAAAAACCCGGCTCAGCGCGCAAAGAGATTTCCATTTCATAACTGCTGCTTCGCACATGATGAATCTCCGTCCATTGCATGATCGCGTGCTGGTGAAACGGCAGGAAAGCGCGCACAAAACCGCATCCGGTATCGTAATCCTGGATGCGGCTTCAGAAAAGCCGGATCAGGGTGAGGTCGTCGCCGTTGGTCCGGGAGAAATACTGAAAGATGGGAAAGTGCGCCCGCCCGATGTCAAAGTTGGCGATAAAGTGCTGTTCGGCAAGTATGCAGGCCAGTCCGTCAAAATCGATGGGGTTGAATTTCTCGTCATGCGGGAAGAAGACATCATAGGCGTGGTGGAAGGCTGAATAAACCAGCACATAACATTTCTGGAGATTCCCAATGTCAGCCAAACAGGTTTTGTTCCACGATGCCGCACGCGCCAAGATCATTGTGGGGGTAAATGTGCTGGCGGATGCGGTCAAGGTGACGCTGGGGCCGCGCGGTCGCAATGTCATTCTCGACCGCACTTACGGCCCGCCACTTGTTGCCAATTCTGGTGTCATCGTAGCCAAGGAAATCGAGCTTAAGGACAAGTTCGAAAATATGGGCGCACAGATGGTAAGGGAGGTCTCCAGCAAAACATCCGACGTGGCTGGCGACGGCACCACGACTGCCACCATACTGGCACAGGCCATCGTGCGCGAGGGCATGAAGTTCGTCACGGCAGGGATGAACCCGATGGACTTAAAGCGCGGCATCGACAAGGCGGTCGCTGCAACTGTCGATGAATTGCGAAAAATCTCCAAACCCTGCACGACGAATAAGGAAATCTCGCAGGTTGGCGCCATCTC
The DNA here is from genome assembly GCA_903847155.1 of uncultured Gallionellaceae bacterium. Classification (GTDB taxonomy): domain Bacteria; phylum Pseudomonadota; class Gammaproteobacteria; order Burkholderiales; family Gallionellaceae; genus Sideroxyarcus. Next base: position 67,578 of record CAINCU010000015.1, read on the forward strand.
CGCCAATGCCGATACTGATGTCGGCGACATCATCGCCCAAGCCATGGAAAAGGTCGGCAAGGAAGGCGTGATTACGATTGAGGATGGCAAAAGTCTGCAAAACGAGCTGGAAGTGGTGGAAGGAATGCAGTTTGACCGCGGCTATCTTTCGCCTTACTTCATCAACAATCCCGAGAAACAGATCGCCACCATGGATGATCCGTACATACTTCTGCACGACAAGAAGATCGGCAACATCCACGACCTGTTGCCCGTGCTGGAACAGATCGCCAAAGCTGGAAAACCGCTGCTCATCATCGCCGAGGATATCGAGGGCGAAGCGCTGGCAACGCTGGTAATCAACAATCTGCGTGGAACCCTGAAGACAGTTGCCGTAAAGGCACCGGGGTTCGGCGACCGCCGCCGTGCCATGCTGGAGGACATCGCCATTCTCACTGGAGGCGAGGTAATCGCCGAGGAAATCGGCCTAACGCTGGAAAAAGCCACTCTGAAAAATCTCGGCCAAGCCAAGCGCATTGAAGTGGGCAAGGAAGACACCACGCTCATCAGCGGTGCCGGGGATCCGGAAATAATTCGGAACCGCATCAAACACATCCGCCAGCAGGCCGAGGAAGCGGCCAGCAGTTATGACAAGGAAAAATTGCTGGAACGCGCCGCCAAGCTCGCGGGTGGCGTGGCGCTAATCAAGGTCGGCGCGGCCACCGAAACAGGGATGAAAGAAAAGAAAACCCGCATCGAAGACGCGATGCATGCAACCCGTGCCGCAGTCGAAGAAGGCATCCTGCCCGGCGGCGGTGTGGCGTTGCTACGCGCCAAGGTGGCAATCAGCGCGCTGCACGGCGACAACAGCGAGGAGGATGCCGGCATCCAAATCGTGCTACGGGCGCTGGAAGAACCTTTGCGCCAGATCGTCGCCAACACCGGCGGTGAGCCTTCGGTGGTACTGAACAAGGTGCTGGAAGGCAAAGGCAGCTTTGGCTACAACGCGGCCACCGAGGAATATGGCGACCTGATCGAAATGGGTGTCCTCGACCCGACCAAGGTGACGCGCACGGCCCTGCAAAATGCTGCTTCGATTGCCAGTCTGATTCTTACCACAGACGCGATGGTTGCCGAATTGCCGAAAAGTGATGCGAAGCCGGATTCAGGTGATATGGATATTTAGCAAAACAAGCATGCGTGTTGATCAAAACCGCTCCCGTAAAAATATCACTGTTTAGCAAAATGATAACTATCTTCCGCCGTATAGTTGAGATAGAAAGTAATAACGAACGCGTGCTATTCAACGAAAGGAATGAATGATGGATGAACCTATCAGCATCACCGAGCGCCACCCGGCAAAGTACTGGCACAGGCTGGAAGATGGTCGCCTCCAATGCGATCTCTGTCCGCGCGATTGCAAGCTGCATGAAGGTCAACGTGGCGCCTGCTTCGTGCGCGGCATGGCGGATGGGCAGATGGTGCTTACCACTTACGGGCGCTCGTCGGGTTTCTGCATTGATCCGGTCGAGAAAAAACCGCTCAACCACTTTTATCCCGGCTCCAGCGTATTTTCTTTCGGCACTGCCGGATGCAATCTGGCCTGCAAGTTTTGCCAGAACTGGGATATCTCCAAGTCGCGCGACATGGATAGGCTCATGGATCAGGCCACACCGGAGGATATTGCCCGTGCGGCAAAAAAATACGGCAGCAAGAGTGCGGCCTTCACCTACAACGACCCGGTGGTCTTTCTGGAATATGCACTCGACACAGCCGACGCCTGCCATGCGCTCGGCATCCAAACCATCGCCGTCACCGCCGGCTATCTGCACGAAGCGCCACGGCGCGAGTTCTACGCCAAGATGGACGCCGCCAATATCGACCTCAAAAGTTTCAGCGATGCCTTCTACGTCAAGCTTTGCGGCGGCCATCTGCAACCGGTGCTGGATAACCTGGCCTACGTCCACCACGACACCGACTGCTGGCTGGAAATCACCACCCTGCTCATCCCCGGCCACAATGATTCGGATGTTGAGATCAAGGCACTGAGCGCATGGGTTGCGAAGGAACTGGGACCGGATGTACCGCTACACTTCACCGCTTTCAAACCGGAGTGGAAGATGCTGGATGTACCGCCGACACCGTCTGACACACTGCGCAACGCTCGCCGTATCGCGCTGGATGCCGGCCTGCATTACGTCTATACCGGCAACGTGCATGACGCGGAAGGCGACACTACTTTCTGCCCGAAATGCCATCACGCTACGGTGGTGCGCGACTGGTACGAGATCCTGCACTATGACCTCTCGCCGCATGGCGAATGTCCGGAATGTGGCACAACCATCGCCGGGCGTTTCGGTGAATTCGGACAGCCATTCGGATCGCGCGTGATTCCCGTTCACATGCACACGAACAAATAAAGGAACGACCAACCTGGCACAAAGCCCGTTTTGAAACCGCTAACCAAGGAGTCCACCATGTCCCATCAAACACATCCACCCGGATTCAAACTCGTCCGCCGCGAGCAATTGTTGCAGGAGGAGATTCACGACGCCTATAAATCCAAGGGCAAACTTCCGGAACCCACGCTCTGCCCGGATTGCGGTGCGGTGTACCACGCCGGACACTGGCAATGGCTGGCCAAGCCCAAGGATGCGCATCAAACATACTGCCCGGCATGTCATCGAATACGCGATCATTTCCCGGCAGGATATGTGTCAATAAGCGGGGATTTTTTCGCTACTCACGAAGAGGAAATCCTGCAACAGATACGCCACCATGAGGCCAAAGAAAAAGCTTCGCACCCATTGCAGCGCATCATGGACATCGAGAAAACGGCGCATGGCACCATGATAACCACGACCGATATCCATTTGGCGCGCGGCATCGGTGATGCGTTGCACCATGCCTACCGCGGCGAATTGGAATTCCACTACAACCCGGAACAGAATCTGCTGCGGGTAACCTGGTCGCACTGAGCGACGATAGCAAGGCGGCGGATTAACAAGCCAATCCGGATGGACTTACAGATAACCAGCAAAAAGGAGAATTTCATGCAGATACCATTACAAATCACCATTCGCGATGTTGCGCATTCAGAAGAACTGGAAAAGCACATTCGCGAAAAGGCAACAAAACTCGATGAGTTCTTTGACCACATCATGTCGTGCCGGGTGGTGGTCGAAATGCCGCATAAGCACCATCATCAGGGCAAACAATACACTGTGCGCGTTGATATCGGCGTGGCCGGCGGCGAGATCGTGGTTAACCGCGACCATGCCGAAGATGTCTATGTGGCTTTGCGCGATGCCTTCGACGCCGCTAAACGCCAGCTGGAGGACTATGCACGCAAGCTGCGCGGCGATGTCAAGAAACATGAAGCAAAGCGCGCGAACAGAAGCGAAGATACGGCTACCGAGTAAAGACCACCTCGGCCAGTATGGAAAGCTGAATACGATTTGTGTTCAGCGCAAATGCCACAATCCGCTCTTCGGGTGTTCGGTTACCTGACAGGCACGACGGAAGGCCAGCAAGGTTCTCTGCGCATATCCCAATACGCTGTCGTGCGGATAATTGCCTGCATCGTCAGCCTCACCGGCGGGCATGCCGGTGAGCAACTCGATGCCATCGCTCACCTGTTCCGCCGTGTAAACATGGAATAAACCCTGCTCCACCGCCTCGACCACATTGCGCGCCAACATCAGGTGGCGGCGGTTGCGCTGCGGGATCAGCACGCCATGGCTGCCGTCCAGCCCCGCTTGAACGCAGACGCGGAAGTAACCCTCGATCTTTTCGTTGAGGCCACCCACCGGCAACACAATGCCATGCTGATTGACCGCGCCAGTCACCGCAATGCCCTGCTTGAGCGGCACGCCGGACAGCGACGAGAGCAACGCATACAGCTCGGCACAGGAAGCCGAGTCGCCCTCCACACCGTGATATTCCTGTTCGAACACGATTGAAGCGTTGAACGCCAGCGGCGTGTTATGGACGAACAAGCCGGACAGGTAGTTATGCAAAATGAACACGCCCTTGTCGTGGATGGGCCCGGACATTTCCACTTCGCGCTCGATGTTGACCAGACCGTCCTCTCCGGCATAGGTGCGCGCGGTGACATGCACCGGAAAACCGAAACGGAAATCGCCCATATCCATCTGCGTCAGACCGTTGAGCTGCCCGACTTTTTCGCCCTGCACATCAATCAGCAAATCGCCCTCGGCGAAAGCTTCCTGCAAGCGCTGTTCCGGGTAATCGTGGCGCTGGATATACGCGCTCAGTGCCTCCTCCACATCCGCCGCCTCGACCAGACGCGCGCCGCGCTTGCGGCATAACGCGGCGCTTTCCATCGCCAGCGCCTCTGTGCGCGCCAGCACCGCGCTTTGCCGCGACTGGTCATCCACTTCGCGGTGGCTATCCTCCAGCAGGCGCGCCACCGCCGCCGCAGTGAAATGCGCCAACCCCTGCTGCTGGCAGGTGTGCGCCACGAAGATCGCCATCGCGCGACGCGTCTCGGCGTTTGCGGTAAAACTTTCGGCGAAGTCCACCTTGACGCTGAAGTGGCGCGCGAATTCCGGGTCTTCTTCCTGCAACTGGTAATACTGTTCGCGCGAACCGATCAACACGATTTTGACATCCACATCCACCGCCTCGGGTTCCAGCGAAACCGTGGCGATGGCCGTGAACGCCGTGCCCGGCTCCTCGATCTGCAACCTGCCGCTGCGCAACAAGCGCCGCAATTTTTCCCACACCAGACCATCGACCAGCAAGTCGCGCAGATGCAACATCAGGAAACCGCCGTGCGCCTTGTGCAAACTGCCGCCACGGATGCGCGAAAAATCCGTCACCAGCACATCGTTCTCCGACTGGTATTCGATGCTGCCGAACAGTAAACGGAACAACGGGTTGTCTTCGACGATTACCGGTGCGCCAGTCAAGCCGTCGTTATCCACGATCAGGTTGACGCGGTAGCGCGACAGCACCTTGCCCAGCGCTTCCTCACGAATATCGTCCTCGCTGTCCAGCACCTCGAACATTTCCAGATGGTCGAGCACATCACGCTCGACCCGCTCCAGGTAAGCGCCGAGCTTGATCGTATCCTTGACCTGCTTCTTTAAACCGGCGCGTATCTGCTGCAATTCATGCTCCAGCAGCGGCTTCACCACTTGCCTGCGCAATGCAGCCAGCGCCTCATCCTTCACGCGCTCCATCGCGGCGGTTTTCTCAAAATAGCGGCTAATCTCCGCACGCAGTTCCTGTTCGGCCTGATCGATTGCGGTGCGTCGCTCCTTGGGCAAGGCCAGCACTTCCTCTTCGGTCAGCGTGTGGCCTTTTTCATTGCGGTAAGTAAATACCAAGTGTCCGCTTTCGCGGTGCAGCGTGAACTTGCGCACCTCGGCAAAGACATCCAGTACGGCATAAACCTTGGCTTCTTCCGTCTTGTAGTTTTTTTCGAGGCGTTCGCTTTCGACCTTGAATTCCTGACTGTCCAGACGCTGCGGAATGGCTGTCTGCAACGACTTTGTCATTTGCGCCATGAACTGGCGCAGCAAGCGCCCCTGTCCGGCAGGCAGGCGCAACGCAAGCGGCCTTTCCGGTGCGTCGAAGTTATGCAGATAGCACAAGTCAGGCGGCACCGGCCTGCCCACCGCTGCATCCTGCATGGCGCGCTTGAGCAATGAAGAACGTCCGCTGCCGACTTCGCCCAGCACGAACAGGCTGTAATCGGCTTGCTCCATGGCAAGCCCGAAGCGCGCTGCTTTTTCCGCACGCTCCTGACCGATCCACGGCAAAGGAAACTCCAGCATCTCGGAGGTGTCGGCGAAGCCGAGGGTTGCCGGATCGAAGGTGAGGCGAAGTTCAGCGGGAGTCAGAGTCAAGATTGGCATTTGGAAAATTTTTCAGGATCGGGATTGCGCAGCGCAGCGGATTTTGTGGATGGAATTAAACGCTTTATGTCGTGCTGCGGCAACCGTCATCTGCCAGAACCAGAACATCGACATCATGGAGATGCCCGTCAATAGGCGTTCTACATGATTCACTTGATGAAGATGGCCGTATTTACTGGCTTGCGAGCAAGTTGCAAATCCAATATTACGCCGTGCCGCCCACCGTCAAGCCGTCGATGCGCACCGTCGGTTGACCCACGCCGACCGGCACGCTTTGCCCTTCCTTGCCGCAAGTACCGACACCAGGATCGAGCATCAGATCGTTGCCGACCATGCTCACGCGCATCAGCGCTTCGGGGCCGTTGCCGATGAGGGTGGCGCCTTTCACCGGGTAGGTGATTTTGCCGTTTTCGATCATGTAAGCTTCGGTGGTGGAGAACACGAATTTGCCGCTGGTGATGTCCACCTGTCCGCCGCCGAAGTTGGCGGCATACAAACCGTGCTTGACCGAGGCGATGATCTCGTCGCGCGTCTTGTCGCCGTTCATCATCATGGTGTTGGTCATGCGCGGGATGGGCAGGTGGGCGAACGATTCGCGCCGCGCATTGCCTGTCACCGCCACGCCCATCAGACGCGCGTTCAGTGTGTCTTGCAGGTAACCGCGCAAGATGCCGTCTTCGATCAGCACGGTGCGCTGCGTGGGGTTGCCTTCGTCGTCCATATTGAGCGAGCCGCGCCGGTCTTTGATGGTGCCGTCATCGACCACGGTCACGCCTTTGGCCGCGACTTGTTCGCCGACGCGGCCGGAGAAGGCCGAACTACCTTTGCGATTGAAGTCGCCTTCCAGTCCGTGTCCCACTGCTTCATGCAGCAGGATGCCGGGCCAGCCGCTGCCCAGCACCACGGTCATATTACCCGCCGGAGCGGGGCGTGCTTCCAGCGCCACGCTGGCCTGATGCACGGCTTCCTTGGCATAGCGCTGCAAAATCTCTTCGCTGAAATAGTCGTAACCGAACCGTCCGCCGCCGCCCGCCGAGCCTTGCTCGCGTCTACCGTTGCCTTCCATGATTACTTGCAGCGACAGGCGCACCAATGGGCGGATGTCGGCATTGAGCAAACCATCGCTGCGCGCCACCAGCACCACGTCATATTCGCCCGCCAGACTCGCCATCACTTGCGTGACGCGCGGATCGAGGGCGCGCGCGATGCGTTCCAGACGTTCCAGCAGCGCGACTTTTTCTTCAGCTTTCAGCGTGGCGATAGGATCGTGCGGCAGATACAGATCGCTGGTTCTGCCCGCTTTCAGCAGCGGAGCGTGTTGTTTTCCGCCCTGGCGCGCGATGGCGCGTGTGGCTTGCGCGGCGCTTTCCAGCGCATTCAAACTGATGTCGTCGGAATAGGCGAAGGCGGTCTTCTCGCCGCTCACCGCGCGCACGCCGACACCCTGGTCGATGCTGAAGCTGCCGGATTTGACGATGCCTTCTTCCAGCGACCAACTCTCGGCGCGGCTATATTGAAAATACAGGTCGGCATAATCCAGACGGTGCGTCATCATCTTGCCGAACACTTGCTGTAATTGCTGCGCGCTCAGACCGTGCGCGGTGAGCAGCGCCTGTTGTGCCAACTGCATGGAAGTTTTGTTCATGCCTTGTCCACATTGTCGCAAGACAATATGCGGTGCGACAGCGCGGGCAGACTATTGCGCAGGCTGGCTTGATATTTCATATCCACATCGGCCATGACCACGCCGGAACCGCGTTGCAATTCATCCACGATGCGACCCCACGGATCGACGATCATGGTGTGACCGTGCGTTTCACGCCCGCTCACGTGGTAGCCGCCCTGTGCAGCAGCGATGACGTAGGACAGATTTTCGATGGCGCGTGCGCGCACCAGCGGCTTCCAGTGCACCTTGCCGGTAGTGGCGGTGAACGCCGAGGGCAGCACGATGATGTTCACATCCTGCATGGCGCGGAATATCTCGGGGAAGCGCAGGTCGTAACACACCGCCAGACCGATACGCCCGAACGGGCTATCAACCACTACCACTTTATCGCCCGCTTCGATGGTGCTGGCTTCGTTGTAATGCTCGCTGCCCAGCGTCAGGCTGAACAAATGGATCTTGTCGTAGCGCGCGACCTGCTTGCCCTGTTCATCGAACACCAGCAGGCTGTTGCGCACTTTGTCCGGCGTGCTGGCCGCCAGCGGGATGGAACCCATCAGCCATATCCGGTGCATGCGCGCCATCTCGCTCATGAAACTCTGGATCGTGCCTTGCCCCGCTTGCTCGCGCACTTTGACCATATCCTGATTCTTCATGCCCATAATGGCAAAGAATTCCGGCAGCACCACCAGCTTGGCACCCTGCGCTGCCGCATCCGCGATCAGGCGTCGCGCCTCATGCAGATTGCCCTCAACGTTAGGGCCGGAGGCCATCTGGATCGCTGCCACCTTGAAGTTATTGAGCTTGGGGCCGCTGTATGTTTGCGCGTTTTCGAGTGAAGGCATGATTCGTGGACTTTCCAGGTTTCGGTTATTCGGACATTACATTCGTTTGCTGCAAATTTATTCGCCAGCGGCAGCATTGATCGGCGCGGGTTGGGTTCGACCGACCTTCTCCACATTGGGGTCTGACCAACTTCCGCTGACATTGTATTCAAACGACACCAGCTTATCGAGCGGATTACTCAATATTTTATTGGCCAGCAACACACCCACCCCAACCGCCGGTCCTGCGGCAAACGACAGCAAGGATATGTTATCCCCGATGGCGGGCAACACGCGCACCTTGAGTTGTTGCGTTTCGCGCTCCAGATCGACTTGCCCTTTCAGGGTGATCTTGGCGGCGGCTCCGCTCATTTTAAAATCGGCGTTCTTGATCAAGCCATGTTCGATCATGGCATCGCCCTCGATGCTGTCGAATTCAAAGCCCGGACTCAGCACATCGGTAAAGTCCAGCGAGATACGCTTGGGCAATGATTGCAGACTCAACACCCCGAGCAATTTGGCCGCACCCGGATTGACTTGCAGGAACCTTCCCTTGCCGGTTTTCAGGTGCAAACTACCATCCAGACTGCCGTAATTGAATTCATCCGGCGCACCGTTCCATTCCAGAGCACATTCCAACGTACCGCTGCCGTCCCTGAGGCTTTCCGGATAGCCGGAGCGTGCCAAAATTTTGCCTGCGTCAGAGATCTCGATTTTCGTTTGCAGCTGTGTCTGCTGCGGAGCAGTACTCCATTTTCCCGTAGCGCTGAACACACCGTCCGGGTTGGTCAGCAGAAATTTCTTCAGCAATACATCGCCGTCCTCGCTGCTGATCAGCATCGCCAAACTGCCTAATTGACGGCCTTTCCAGCTTAGTTTGTCTATCGACACATCAAACGTGGGAAGCGACAATCTGGCAGCTGTATTTTTAATCACCGCAACCGGAGTCGCTTGCGGCTGCGTCATTTCATCTGTCCCTGCACCCAGCATTGCGTTCTTCAGCCGTACCAATAGCCGACCTTCGTTTTGCGGTTGCCAGATCAAATCGCCATTCAATTCTGGCGAAGACAATCTGGTGCTGATCAAACCATTGCGCCCGCTGCCGCGTATGTTCAGCTGATGTACGGCGTTGCCGTAGCCATATAGTTTATCCACCGTCACATTGATCCCGGCGATGTTGGGCAAAACACCTTCCCCGCCCGGCAAATCAGACCAGCCGCTCCAACCTTCCAAGGCAAATTTCGGCAATTCGCCCACCAGTAAAATACCATCGGTGCTCGGCTTGGCCTCGGCCTTGCCGAACAGGATGCTGCCGCGCTTGATATTCCATTTTCCTTGCGCAGAAGCGACACGAGCTAGTTCTGCACGGAACAAATCCCCATATTGCAACTTGAACTGATCCTGACGCGAAGTGATGTCCTGCTGCTCGAAGCGCAGCGGCACTCGCTCTGTTGCCGCCTTGGTGAACGGCTGCGGCAGAGTCGATTGCAGGCCTTGCAGATCGGAAGTCACCAGCACATCCGCTATTTTATTTTTCACTTTAACCTGTGCAGTCCAATCAGCCTTTCCGTGCAAACGCCGCAGCAAGGGATAAGTGTAATTGGCCGGCAGGTTGTCGGCATTCAATTTGCCGGAAGCTTGGGTGAGCAAGGTATCGCCTTCGCTGCGCAGGGAAATGCTCGCCGGGCCGCCCAGAACCCGCGCTTTAAGATCGGTCGCTTGCAAAGTATCGTTGGTGAACGACAGCGTGCCGCTGGCATTACTCAGGAGCGGTACTTGTTTGGCGAGATTGACTTCGTTGTTGAAAAACTGGTAGCTGCCAACCACTTTGGCCGGGGCTGTGCCGCTTAACGGAACATCGAGATGCAGTTTCAAAAGACCATCGCCGCTTGCTTGGATGTCGTCGGTATAACCGTCCAGATAACCGCGCACCGGGCTGTGGCGGATGTAATCCAGACAGTGTTGCGTGGCATCCGCCGCTTCGCCGTTGACCTGCAGCACCAATTCCTTGGCCAGAGTATCCGGCAGCAACACCCTTACATTCTGCAAGGCGGCCCCCGACGTTATCGCCGATGGCGCGCGCACTTCCAGCAGCCTGCCCTGAATCAGCAGATTCGCCGCCGCGTGCTCGATACGCGGCCATCCCGGATCGAACTCGATAGCGACATTGTGGGCTTGCGCTTCCAGTTTGAACAGCCCTTGTTTACTGTCCGGGAAGGGAAAGTTGCGCAGATCGCCGCGCACGCGCATCCTGAATGAACTCGCCATACCGTCCTGCAAACCCGTTTGCAACCAGTGATAAGTCGCGTCATTAAAGGCATGCATGGGAATATAACGCGCGGCATGGTTCACCGAAGCGCGCGACAAATCGATGGTAATGTCCGCCACGCCGGGACCGTCATCAGTCTGATAATTGCCGAAAATCGTCCCGTCCAGATCGACGTTGCGCACTTGCGCATTATTCAATTTCAGATCCCATCCTTGCCCGCTACGCTGCCAGTCCAGTTTCCCCGAGAAATGATCAAACTGCAACGGTTCCGCCAAGAAATCCGGTGCCTGCACATTCAGGTCGCGACTATCCAGACGTAATGCGCCATTGCTATCGCCGCCATCCACCTCGCCGCTCAAGCCGGAAAAACCGGGTTGGCTTCCCACTTGCTTCAGACCGACCCGCTCGAACCGCGCATGTACTTGATAGCGCGCCAGGTGCTCCGTATCGCCCTGCCAGCTTGCCTGAAGGTTGCTCACCCGGCCCTGTGGAGACAACTCCAGCAATCGTTTTTTAGTGTTGCCCGCAACCGGAAAATATTGCAGCAAGGTGTTGATATCAGCTAGTTCAATGGCATTCGCCTTGATCTCGCCGGATGCGGAGCGGTAACTTTGCCTAGGAGAAATGCGCAGCAACAAATCCGTCGGCTGGAGTTCCAACCCGTCGTGTATATGCAATGCCAAGCGTCGCGCGGACACTTCAAAACCTTCATCCGACTGCCACCAGCCGAAGCGACCGCGCAACCTGAGCATATCCAGTTGCGGCAAATCGGCGGCAAATTGTGCACGCACGTCATGCAAATCGACATCGGCATTCGCCCGTACGATCTGCCCTTGTTCTATCCCCAGCCAAACCCTTAACGCTCCCTGCCCACTCTTGAAAGCATCGGGCAGGTTGAGCCACTTGTTCCAAGCCAATGCATCCATGCGGCCGAGTTGCACAAACGCCTCGCCGCGCCAGTTTTTCAGTTTGGTAAAGCTGGCACCATGTAGATCGCCGCGCAGGTCGATGCGCGAAGAAAGGCTGGCCGGAGGAGTAGCACGCACTGCAAAACGGTGATGATCGCCGCTATTTTCAATCACCATTTCAACCTGGTCAAAAGTGATCGTCGGCGCGTTGCGCATATCGTCCTGCCACACCACGCGACCGTCATGCACCACGATGCGCGATTGATGCAGCAACCAATCCAATCCCGCCTCATCCGATTGCATACCCGCCTGCTCGCCGGACAGCATCCCCGCCACATAGCGCCGCCCCTGCGCATCGCGGCGAATCAGCAGGTTAGGACTGTCCAGTTCAAGGCTGTTAAAACGCAACTCTCCGGTGAACAGCGTGGTCCAGGCGACGGTGTTGCGCAGTTGCGGAAATTCCAGTGCAGTCTGACCGCGTTCGTCGAGAATCTTCACGTCGGACAGCAGCAGGCGCGGACGCAAACCGTTCCAATCAGCCTCAATGTGAGCGATGGTCACCGGACGTCCGACGGCCATACTTGCCGCCGCCGTGATGTCCTCATGATAACGTTCGACATCCGGCAACACCCAGTAGCGCAATGTCAGCATCACGCCGACACCCATCCCTGCTACCACCAGAACAAATAGCAGGGCGAGACGCAGCAGGCGCTTGATACCGCGCCGGGTGTGACGCAGCGCGGGTTTCAGCATGATGTCTGAATTCGACAAAAATGAAGATGGAAAGACGGGCTAGCAGGCATGTAGAATCTATAAAAGTGACGCAAAGAGCAATTGCTCACATTTTATCCTAGAAAAAGAAATGAGCCACAGATGAACTCGGATAAGCACACCAATAAAAAACCTATGACCGAACTCGACCGACTCCTCCCCCACACCCGCCATTGCAGCCGCTATCTCACGCGCTTGCTGGATGCCGAGCCGGAGTTGCTGCTCTGGCTGCGCGAACATTACCTTATCCCGTGCGACGAAAAGATCCTGCAAGCTTGGTCGAATGCGTTGCCTGCGAGCGATGAAGTGCAGTTGTCGCGCGCCTTGCGCCAGTTGCGCAAGCGCGTGATGCTGCATGTGCTGACGCGCGATTTGAACGGACTTTCCGGTCTCGCCGAAGTGATGCGCAGCATGACGGCATTGGCGGAAATCGCCGTGCGCCGCGCGCAACAGTTCGCCATGCAAGCGTTGATTGAACAATTCGGCCAACCCATCGGTTCCGACAGCGGCGCGGAGCAAGAACTGTTGGTGATCGGCATGGGCAAGTTGGGCGGCGGCGAACTGAACGTTTCTTCCGACATCGACCTGATCTTCGTTTATCCCGAAGACGGCGAGACCAACGGCGCGCGCCGCCTGAGCAACCATGAGTTTTTCAACCGCGTCGGGCGCAAGATGATCGCACTCATCAACGACCTTACCGCTGACGGCTACGTGTTCCGCGTGGATATGCGCTTGCGTCCCTACGGTGACAGCGGCCCGCTCAGCATGAGTTTCACCGCACTGGAAGAATATTTGATGTCTCAAGGCCGTGAATGGGAGCGCTACGCGTGGATCAAGGCGCGCGTCATTGCCCCGCAACAAAGCACTTACACTGCCGAACTGGAAAAGCTGGCGCAGCCATTCGTGTTCCGCAAATATCTTGATTTCGGCGCATTCGATTCCATGCGCAAACTGCACGCGCAGATCCGCGCCGAAGTCGCGCGCCGCGACCGCCACCTCAACATCAAGCTGGGACGCGGCGGCATCCGCGAGATCGAATTCATCGCGCAGGTATTTCAATTGATACGCGGCGGACGCGATGCCGCACTGCGCATCCGCCCCACGCAGCAGGTGTTGCACCAACTGGCGCTGGCCGGTGAACTGAGCGCGGAAGCCGTGGCACGTCTGGATCTAAGCTACATCTTCCTGCGCAATCTGGAACACCGCCTGCAATACCTCAACGACCAGCAAACGCAGGAGTTGCCCGAAGATACTGAACAGCAAGCCATCATCGCCAGCGCCATGGGCTATGCCGATTACGCTGCTTTGCTCGCCGAACTGGCACCGATCAGAGAATTCGTCAGCCAGCAATTCGACAGCGTGTTCGGCGAAAAACAGGAACAGACCGAAAGCTCATGGTGGCGCGACGACACGAATGTCGAAGAATTCGCAGCCGCGCTCAGCGCACTCGGTTTCGGTGACTGCGCCAATCTGGCCGAAAGTTTGTTGCAGTTCCGTAACGGCAGCCGCTACCGCCAATTGCCCGACAGCAGCCGTCAGCGATTGGATGTACTGCTGCCGCGGCTGACTGAATTGTGCGCTGCGACCGACAACAAGGACGACGCGCTGCGCCGCACGCTCGCCATTCTCGAAGCCATCGCGCGCCGCGCCTCCTACCTCGCATTTCTCGCCGAATATCCGCAAGCACAACCGCGACTGGTGCGACTGCTCGCGGCCAGCGCATGGGCGGGAGACTATCTCACGCAGCATCCCATCCTGCTCGACGAGTTACTGGATACCCGCGAGCTGTATGTCGCGCCGGACTGGGCGGCGCTGGATACGCAACTCGCTTTGCAACTGGCAGCGCATGTCGGCGACATCGAACGCGAGATGGACGCGCTGCGCCAGTTCCAGCAGGCACAGACCTTCCACCTGCTGGCCATGGATCTGCAAGGCCTGCTGCCGCTGGAAAAACTCAGCGACCACCTGTCCGATCTGGCCGACCTCATCCTGCGTCACGTGCTGCGTTTATGCTGGCGCGATGCGCGAAAGAAACACCGCGAACAGCCACAGTTCGCCATCATCGCTTACGGCAAACTGGGAGGACGCGAACTGGGTTACGCCTCGGATCTCGATCTGGTTTTCCTCTACAACGACGACCATCCCGATGCAGGCGAAAACTACGCGCGTCTCGGGCAACGTATCAACACCATGCTTTCCAGTTACACCTCATCCGGTCGCCTGTACGAAGTGGATATGCGCCTGCGGCCCAACGGCGACAGCGGCTTGCTGGTCAGCTCCATCGAAGCCTTCGCCGACTATCAACGCAATCGCGCTTGGGTGTGGGAACATCAGGCATTGACTCGGGCACGCTTCTGCGCCGGAGATAGCGCAGTGGGAACGCAGTTCGGTTACATCCGCAATGATGTGCTACGCCAAGTACGCGACATCGAAAAACTCCGCAACGAAGTCGTTGAGATGCGCCAGAAAATGCACGACGGCCATCCAAACCGTACTACACTGTTCGACATCAAACAAGATAGCGGCGGCATGGTCGATATCGAATTTATGGTTCAATTTTTGGTGCTCGCCCATGCAGCACAACACCCCGAACTCACTGCAAACAGCGGCAATCTAGCGCTACTGGATACCGCCGCAAAATTGAAATTGATTGACAGTGCAACCTGCGACCAAGTGCGGTCACTATATCGCGAACTACGCCACGTGCAGCACCAGATGCGCCTCAATAACCAAACGCCCTGCCGCATCGAACATGGCAGACTGGACACCTCGGCGGCATTGGTCTTGTGGAAAACGTTGCTGGGCAAATAACTAGCGGGTGCGTATTCTGTTGAAAACCACACCTGTAATGCACGGCTCTGAGGGAGCTGGGCGCGGGCAACCAAGCCGACTACCCAACAAACCAGTCAGAATAATGGTGTTAGATTTTAAACACCTCAACCGCATTACGCATTTCATGAACCTTGCTTTCCAGATCGTTCGCCAGACCCAGCAAGCTTTGAGCTGCTCCGGAATTCTCTTCCGACATTTGGGATACACGCTCGGTACTCTTCGCCAACTCAGTCGCAGCCGCATTCTGTTCCTCCAGTGCGGGGGCGATCTCGTCGATCACACTGCTCATTGCGCCAAAACTTGTTTGAATATTCTTGATTGAAGATTGTGCAGTTTCTGCATCGCCCACTCCTTGCCGGGTGGTTTTCACTACCTTGTCCATGCCAGCCAAGGCATGACTGGCCACTTCGCCAATCTTGGCTGACATCTGGTTAATTTCGTTGGTAGCACTGGCCGTGCGTTCTGCGAGCTTGCGCACTTCATCCGCTACCACGGCAAAACCGCGGCCTTGTTCACCAGCCCGTGCCGCTTCGATGGCTGCGTTCAGCGCCAAAAGATTGGTCTGATCGGCAATCTCCTTGATGACTTTGACCACATCGCTGATGCGTGAGGCATCTTCACCCAATCTTGAGACCTCTCCCGACGCAGTTTCGATCTCACGCGCAGTTTCCAACAGGCCAGTCACGGTCTTGTTTACCACTTTTGCACCTTCTTCCGCATAACTGCGCGAGTCGTTGGAGATGCGTTTGGCGTTCGCCCCCTGATCGCTGATATGTGTGGTGGATACGCTCAATTCTTCGATGGCAGCAGCCATACTGGAGACGGAATCTGATTCGTGATTGACGTTTTCGGCGATCTGTTTGGCGGAGGTCGCCAGACTATCTGCCATGTCGCCGACTTCACTAATCTGATTTATCACTCCAGTGATCATCTCACGCAGTTTATTCTGCATCTGGTAAGCATTCGCCAACAGACTACCCGGCACGGGCTGCTTGACAGGTTGTTGCGAGAAATCCCCGGAGGACATGGTGTTAACTACTGCCGTAACTTCATTCGGGTCTCCGCCGAGTTGGCGCATGACTTGGCGGAGAATGACGGTCGCGAGCAACGCTGATAGTACCAATGCAATCAACACCAAGGCTATGATGATATTGCGGCGTTGCGCATAATCTTCTTCTGCCAGTAGTAGCTTTTCTTTAGCTTTATTCTGGGTGAACTCAACAAATTTAACTCGCAGTTCATTGATCTGCTTTGTCAGTTCGCGATCAATTCCTGCCACCTTGGCATCGGATTCAGTTGGGTTGCCCCGATGCGCATCAATTTGAGCCAAATATTTGTTGGAAATTTCCTTGTGTGTTGGCGCCAATGTTTCAAGACTGCTGATAAATTCCGAGAAGTCTTGTGCATGTCCAACAGACAGATTGTTAAGTCCCGTCACAGCAGCACGATACTGCTCTTCGAATCGATGCTGCACTGCAACGAATTCGTCTCGATATTTTTTTAATTTTTCCGCATTATTTCCGCGCAACCATACATCTTTGGCAATCTTGGCTTCATTTATCACAGCGGAATTCAAAGCATTGATGTTTTCCATCACTTCTATGTCCGAACTCAGTCGGGTGACATTTTCTTTCTGCGCAACCATCTCTCCACGCAATTCGATCAAGCCGAAAACAGCCATGCCCATGAGCATGACAAAAGATACAAGCTCCAGCATCAGCAATTTGTTTTTTAAAGTCAGATTGGCAAACAAGATTTTTCCTTTCATTTTATGGTGGCAATCAGAGTCGCCACCATTTTGGGAACATCCTATATTACTGGGGTAAAACTCATATCGGTATATATACAGAATACTTGAACAGTAAGATTTTTCATCCTACGAATTAGGTCAGCAATAATTGAATTATTTTATGATGGGGTGTTTTCGATATTTTTATGAGCGCGTGAAAAATTAAGTGCCCCCCTGAATATACTTTCCGCAAATTATTAATGTATCCACTCGTTAATTCATATGAAAAAACTACCCCCAAGCAGCAGCCATTCAACACCGCTGAAATTAACTCGTTCGTTACAGTTGATTTACACCTGATCGCTTTCTGGCAACCAATTTTGCAGATCAACATTCGACATCAATGACCCGTACGGCAGCGGCCCTATTGTCAGAAATTCATAGCTGCCACTTGCTTGGCATGTTCTTGAACCTTAGCCCTGATCTCATCCCCCTTGAGTGGATCAATACCCAAGGCTAGCCACTCTTCAGCGGCAATATATGTCTGTACCGATTCAGCAATACCCAAGGTAGGTAGTAGTTTTTCTGCCAGATTAGCCATGGCAACAAGCGGCTGTCCGACTGCTGCTCGTTCGTCGTTTGGGTTGTGGTGGTAACGCATCACGGCAATGATAGGTTCCGGCAAATTCCAGTGGCGTCCCAGTTCAGCTCCCAGTTCGGAGTGATTCATCTCCAGCATTTCCGCTTCAATTTCTTCCACAGGGCATCCAGGTTCGGCGGCAAGACGGGTATGAAGTTGATTACTGAGCTGCGCGTCAATGTAATCCAGCACCAGGAAACCGATGTCGTGCAACAATCCGGCGAGATAGATTTCCTCCTCTGAGGGGCTGCGATCATTCGGCATGAAGCGAGCAAGAGTGTCCATCGTCATGGCAACAGCTAGGCTGTGTTTCCACAAGAAATCGATATTGAGCAGAGTTTCCGATTTTCTTGATATGAAGGACATCATGGCGAAACTCAGCGCGATCATCTTGACACGCTTGCTCCCAAGCAATGTTGCCGCATCTTTCAGCATCAGGATTTTTCGCCCTGTGCCAAACAACGGAGAATTGGACAAGCCGACTATCTTGGACAGAATGGGCGGGTCGTTTTTGATCAATTCGAGAAGGGCTCTCTCGCCTGCGTCGGTAGCTATTTTTAGCGATAGGATTTTCTGTGCGATGCTTGGGATCGCAGGCAGACAGTCAAGTTTATTGAGCGTTTGCCGCAGGTTTTTTGGGGGGTTCACAAAATATCCATTCAGTCAGATCGTTAATGATAAAGGCTGGAAATCCATTTCTCGCCGATACTTTTTTCACCTGGAGTTTTATACCAGGACTGGAATCATCCGCCCCGCCAGCTCATCAGTTTATCAGCCGGCATCGGACGGGCGATGTAATAGCCTTGACCTAACTCGCAGCCCATGTCGATCAGTAATTGGTAATGTTCCTCAGTCTCAATTCCTTCAGCCACAGTCTGACGACCAAATGCCCGCGCCAGGGCGATGATGCCCTGAACTATTGTCTTGTCCCCATTATCTTCCAGCATATCCCGCACGAAGGACTGGTCTATCTTGAGCACGTCAACCGGCAGGCCACTCAGGTAAGACAATGAGGAATAACCGGTGCCGAAATCATCCAGGGCAAATCGAACCCCGATCTCGCGGCACGACTCGATGATTCCTCTCACAATGGCGATGTCGTTGAGCGCTACCGTTTCCAGCACTTCGATCTGAAGTTTGCCCACCGGCATGTCCGGGTAATGCGCGAGCTGCTGTTGCAGGCGTTCTACAAAATGGGGTGATTCCAGATGATAGCCTGAGATGTTGATGCTGACCTCGATGTCCAGCCCTGTACTTCGCCAGTGATTCATCTGGGCGAGTGCTTTAGCGGTCACCCAATCTCCGACTTCAATGTCCAGATCGGTGTTCTCTATGTGATGAAGGAACTCCGCAGGGAGAAGCAGACCACGCTCAGGATGCCGCCAGCGGATCAAGGCTTCAGCGCCAATCAACTCTTTCGTGCGCAAGTTGATCTTGGGCTGATAGTACAGTTCAAACTGTCCTTGCTCCAGAGCGTGGCGGATGCTTTTCAGGAATGCGTGCTGGTCACGTGCGCGTCGATCAGGTGCAGGATCGTAAATATGGAAACGGTCCTTGCCTGATTGCTTTGCTACATACATGGCTTGGTCTGCATGGCGCAATAGCGTATCCGGGTCTTCGTCATCCAGCGGATAGATGCTGACCCCGATGCTGGCGCTTATCGTAAGCGACTTGTTTTTGATGGTGATCGGATGTGCTATTGCTGCGAGGAGGCGATTAAGGATCGTTAAGAATTCTTCGCCCTTCTCCAGACTAAGCAGCAATACCACGAACTCGTCTCCACCTATACGTGCAACGGTGTCCCCACCGCGTATGGTGTTCTCGATACGCTTGGCAACTTCGACCAATACCTTGTCACCCGCATCGTGTCCCATGGTGTCGTTGATAGGTTTGAAGCCGTCGAGATCGAGATAGCAGATTGCCATCATGTTCTGCTCTCGCGCCGTTTGTGCGATTGCCTGTTTCATGCGGTCAGCCAGCAATATCCGGTTAGGAATGCCTGTTAGTGCATCGTAATTGGCAGCTAGGTTCAGTTCGGCCTCGTGCGCCTTGAGATGGCTGATGTCAGAAAATACGGCCACATAGCGCAGCACCTTGCCACCATTGTCGCAGATGGCTGAGATCGAGATCAGTTCCGCATAAACTTCGCCGGACTTGCGCCGATTCCATATCTCCCCGCGCCAAGATCTTTCCTGATTCAGAGATTGCCACATACGGGCGAAAAAGGCATTGTCCTGGCGCCCCGAACTTAGGAAATTTGGATTTTTACCGATCACCTCCTCGTGACTGTAGCCGGTGATGCGGGTGAAAGCCGGATTCACTTCAATAATGACATTATTTGCATCGGTGATCAGAATGGCATCCTGTGTATTATCGAACACACTAGCGGTAATGCGCATAGCATCTTCCATATGCTTGCGATCGGTAATGTCAGCATGGATTCCGATCATCCGGATGGCACGCTGGTCTGCATCCCATTGCACAATCTTGCCGATGGATTGAATCCACTTCCAATCACCACATTTTGTTAGACGGCGATACTCCATCGATGACGGCCCACCGTTCTGGACGCATGCTTGGAAGTTAGCAGCGACTGCATCACGGTCGTCAGGATGGATATTCTCTAGCCAAGTCGGCAGATCGGTTATAAATTCATCCTTATCGAAGCCAATCATCCTGATATATTCCGGGCTGACGACCACCTTCCCAGATCGCAGATCGACATCGAACCACCCTTGATTTGCAGCACTCATGGCGAGACGGAGCCGTTCTTCGCTTGCGCGCGCGGTTTCCTCCGCCTGTTTTAATTCTGTAATGTTGCGAGCTGTCGCATAAGTAGTGCCATCGTTTTTGTCGAAGTAGGCTGTCCACAACAGGGAAATTACCTTGCCATCCTTGCAGACAAATCGATTTTCAAAATTCAGGGATGGGCGAACAGCGACCTGGAGTTTCATTTCATCCGCAGTCCTTTGGCGATCCTCGGGCAGGATGAAATCCAGAAACGGCTTTGTAACGAGTTCGCTTTCTTCAAAGCCGAGTTGCTGTACGAGTGCTGGATTGACCTGTTTGAAACAACCAAATGGGTCAGCAATACACATTAGATCGGTTGAAAGCCGGAAGAATCTGAAATACTGTTCCCGCTCCTGTTCCAAGCGCTTCCGCTCGGTGATGTCTGTGATGAAACCGTGCCAAAGAGTCGAGCCGTCCGCTTCCCGCTGAGGCAGCGCATCACTTAACAGCCAACACTCCATGTCGTCGTTAAACTTTACCCGAAATTCATGGTGCCACGGGGTCAAGTCTTGTGCTGATTCCTGAATAGATGCGGTGGCGGCGTCATAGTCATCTGGGTGAATTTTGGAAAACACTTTGGATGCATCTTCACGGGCCTCTTCGGGTGTTACGTGAAAAAGGTCGCGCACGCCCTCACTGGCGTACGGAAAGCGTGAATTGCCATCTGGCCACAACCGATACTGATAAACCATGCCGGGTACATTTGAAGTGACGTGCTGCAACAGTTCAGTACTGGCAAGTAGTTGTGCCGTTCGTTCTATTACCTGAAGCTCGACGCTCTCATACGCCACCTTGGCCCGATGCTCGGCCAGACTCTGCATGGCGATTTGATGTGCGAGGCCGGAGAGCAGATTGAGGATGGCTGGTAGCTCCTCTTCGCT
This sequence comes from uncultured Gallionellaceae bacterium, assembly GCA_903847155.1. Lineage (GTDB taxonomy): Bacteria > Pseudomonadota > Gammaproteobacteria > Burkholderiales > Gallionellaceae > Sideroxyarcus. Next base: position 88,749 of record CAINCU010000015.1, read on the forward strand.
AATGATCGGCACCTCGGAAAGGGCCGCCAGGTAAGCTTCCTTGTCGAAACCGAATTCTGCCCTCTGGGCTTCAAAATAAGCCTGATTGGGCGGCGCAAGCAGGAACTGGCCGATGAACAGATTAGCGACATGCTGCCCTTCAATAACGATTGGCGAAGCACAGTCGGTAAGTCCATTGCAGCAGCGATAGATGGCGTAGGGTTTGCCTTCCTGCATTTCGCGCGAAAGATTTATATCACTTTCGAGGCAGCGCTGTAGAGTACCGGGGTTGACGCGATGAAAATCCATGCACAGGCGCTGCCAGTTCGACGAGGCCAGTACTTGCCCCTCCAAATCAATGATCGCCTGCGGCAAACCGACGACTTCCAGAAAGTTCTGGAAAATCGCGTTCATATGGCTGAAGTCGATCAGTTCTGCGAGATCAATGTTGCCTGACTGTGCAGGTTTGTCCTGTGCTACATTTTCCGGAGCATGATTCCAGTCCGCTTTAAGAGGGTCCTTCATCTGACCCACATCTGGTGAGCGGACGAACAGCGGAGACTTTGTCAACGACTGAGGTTTGATCTTCTTTTTTACGTCATCTGCTGTCAAGATTCCACCGCGTCACTAAGTCTAAGCATTCAAAAATTGCACGCTGACCATTAAACCTCCGCTTAATATATTCTATATTTTCTATAAAACGTACGATTTAGGCAGGTTGTGAATACCTGAGAGTGGTAAACAAAACTCAATTCACTTAAACAATAAGGGTTGAAAGACCGTTCATCGCTATTGCGTCAATTATTCTGTAAACAATATGCTGAAACTCGGTGCAAAAGTATACACTTTTTCGTCACTCGAAATATTTGCTTTAGACACCCAGTTGCCTAGGCACCGGCACTTCGCTCCTAGCCGTCTATTTTTTGATTTTCTTTCTTGAGCCTTCGCTTTCCATGAGGGTAGCAAATTTTTCCCAAGACAAACGGTGTTTGTTAACACTGTTGCTTGCAGAAACCCATTCGATGTTGCCTTTGCTGATAAGTAGCTCGCCCGACTTGGCACCATCAGACTTTATCTCGAACATCACATCGTTGGAGTGAACGAACTTCTGCGAAATTTTGAAGAAAAAGTCATGTGTTGCCATTACCATCAGGCCGGAGTTCGGCCATAGGAGACTCATTGAGTATGGCTCAGGTTAAAGGGCAGAAATCAGGTGGAAAGCAGTCGTTGCCTTCGATGATGTACGCTTGCTCCTTGGAAAGTTGCGGTGAAGTGTTTGACCCCCATTCAGTGAAAAGGATACACTGCCTCCTCCACGCCGTACGGAGTGGCGCGCAACTTGTTGCCTGATAAATAAAATATCACTTTTTATCATCAGGCTTGTCGTGAATATTTGGAAATTTAAGAGGCATCGTTGTGACGGACAAAATGAGCACGTCTTGGTCTGCTGATCACATTAGGGTCTCGCTCTTCGGTAGTGAGGCATGGCCTATACCCGTTGAAACTATTTTTTCAGAGGTGGTTGGAGGAGTTCCAGAGTCCACTACAAATAAATCCTCTGTTAACGAGTCTTCAGCAGTCGGAGTTTGGAATGATCTTCGATTAGAAGTGAAGCGTACTTTTAATCGCATTGATTTTATACTCCAAGTGCCACCCTCGGAGGTCGCTCCCGTGCCGTTGATTAAAGACGTTCAAACGGTTATTCCCATATTTTCTTCTTTAGTTTCCAAGTGGGCTGCTATACAGGCTCAAGGAGTAGTACGTATTGCTCTAGGATGTAATGCTTTCCTGTTGTCTAGTAACGTTGCGGATAGCTACTCCAAGCTGCGAGATTTGGTTAAAGTCATTTCGGTGGATGTTGAACGATTCAAAGAATTTAGGTTTCAGGTTAACCTGCCTATATCGTCAATGGTTTCCAATACAATTACCATTAATAGGCTATCAAACTGGGCATCTATAGTCCTTCGCTCTGGGTTAATTAGTGCTGAAAATACTCGGTTCTTCGATGAGCAATATTATGTCTCATGTACTCTTGATGTAAACACGGATGGTGGGCGTACAGAGCCAATCACAAGAGAGAGTATTGAAAAAATATCGAATGAGCTGTCGTCAATCTGCGTGGACATCCTTACTAACGGAATATCATGAAATTGAGCCTTGAAGATAAGCCGAAGGTTGGATTTTTTCAAAAAACAGATGCCTGCTTTTTGGATTTTCTGCAACTGGGTTTGTTGAGCAAAGGAGTGGAGCCTTCAAATATTTCTACGGAAAGTTCAGTTCCCACTTTCTCTGGTGCCCATTATTACTGTGTCAATCTCGCCGCTCCTCCTTCCTATGAGTGGGTCGCACCATCAAGTGCTACTACGGTGTTTTCCTCATCAGCAGATTTAATGAGAGCCTTATTGGCTGCGAGTGACGCAGCACTTGAGGTTTCTAGTGAAAACGCAGATTCGGCAGTTCATAGTGCACTTGTTAGCGTTTATGAGTTAGATCATGCAGGCTTTGGTAGATCAGCAGCGCAAGAGGTAATGCTCTTTGTGGAAAAAAGACTAAAGCGAAATGCGTTGAGTGAAACAAATAGACTACTTGAGTTGGCTGATATTTCTCGATTGAGTAGCCGGAGCTTGGTTGGATTGGTTCGATCTACCTCTAGATTGAAAGATCGCTTGCCTGCTTGGGAAAAAGCCTATTTAAAATCTCGGGAACAGGTGTCCAAGCAAGGGAAGAACCCAGATAAGCTGTTTGTAGGGCTGCCTAAGGTCACATCGAATGCAACCAAAGCATCCCGATGAAATGCCTCAAGCAATGGCAGAGTCCATTGCGCTAGCGATTGTAGGTTCTGCCGTAACTCACGATACTCGACAAAAGCACGTTGCTCTGGCGTATAAGGCCGACAACTCCAAAGTGATGCTTTTGCATCTTGGATGGAATCATTTGTTATATCACCAAGAATGGCCAGGGATGTACCAATGGCTAGAGGTGCGTGGACTTGACCGTGAGTTGCAAGAAACCTTTGCGGATTGGGCTGTGTTGGTGGCGAATGCTTCTCCGGGAACACCGATTCCTTACAGTATCATTTTCTATCCAGGACAGAATTTTGATGTTGACGGACATTTCATAAATCAAAACGATGGCAGTGGGCTGACTTGTGCCACGTTCTTGCTGGCATTGTTCAGTGACTATAACTTGCCATTGGTAGATATCGACAGCTGGCCAGAATCCAGGAGCGGCGATCTAACATGGGTGAGAAAAATTCTTAAGATGTTGAGAAAGGAAGTTCGCCTCAACAGGCTCCCTGCATGGGGGTGGATTGAGCAGGCCAAACGTAGGCACAAACTCAAGCGTTTCCGCCCTGAAGAGGTTTTTGTCACTGCTGCCATGTACTCGGGCGAACCCCTGAAGTTTTCAGATGTGGAAAGTGCTGGATGCAGAGTAAAAGCTTTAATTCCCGCCTAACTGATTAGGAATTATTGACCATTTTTCGTTTTTGTAACTCTATCAGTCATACGCGCTACGCAGAGCTTCCAGTATGTCCCGAATCTGTTCCTTGGGGAATGACTGCTTTCAGGCAATGAATTCGTGTAGATATATGACCACCTTGGGTTAGGACTCGACCTTTGATCACCATCAAAATACTGTCTGGCAACGACCGTTTTTCTGAAGGAAGCGGACATCCCCTAGCCCTGCACTGACAATCATTTCAGCAACCGCCGATGACTCCCTTGGCCGAACTCCTGCCGTTGCGACATAGGTTCTTTATCGGCCAGAGCGGACTGCGGCATTCAAAATTGCTTCCCGTCAGGGGTACAGCTCCGCGCATTTCACAGGTGCTCGCGATACAAATAATCTATGTTGCAAACGACCCACAAGGTATATATTCAACCTCTATTTGAAAGAGAGCCGATCATGAAAAATCTGCTGCTAAAATTCAAATCAAAAGACTCTCTTTATGGGGTGACGAGAGAAACCCTAAAGGCGCTGGCTGACAAGATGGATGTAAGTGAAACGATGGTGGTACATCTTGCTCTCTCCCGTTTTGCAAAAGTCTGCCAAAGTTAAAAAATGCATTTCTTGAAATGATTCCTGCACGCTACACCAACAGTTTTCCAGTAAGTCGTCAGCGTCCGCACCGATAACCGGTCACTTGCAATTATCTGGCCGATCAGTAAATCAGGGGACATTATGTCTGAGATATATTCAGAAGCTGCCGAAGCGCGGCTGGATTGGCCTGGATGCGCATGTCGTTGGATTAGTTGATCATGATTACCGGAATACGCAGATAACAGGAAAAGAACTTTTGGGAAACAAATATCAAAGTTTTACACTTTTCTTTTCAGGCATTTTTTCCCAAGAAAAGTCTGGGGGAAATTTGTCAACTTCAGCCAAAGAAGTTGCTGCTTTAACTTTACAGAATTATCCCCAACAACAAGAACATCAACTCATTGTCTATATGTAAAAAAACGACTGCCGAAGCAGTCGTTTTCTTTACAGTTCAAATATATTCCCAGTCAGAAAGGAATATCGTCGTCGAAATTATCGAAGTTGCTCTTGGCTGCGGGAGCGGATGGCTTGGAAGCCGGAGCGCTACGAGCCGGAGTTGGTGCAGATTGATCTTCAACCACCTCAAAGCTACCTCCACTACCACCAGACTTACTGCCCAGCATTTTCATTTCATTGACAATAATCTCGGTGGTGTATCGATCCTTGCCCTCTTTGTCCTGCCACTTGCGTGTCTGGATGCGGCCTTCAACGTAAATTAACGAACCCTTTTTTAGATACTCTCCGGCAATCTCTGCTAGGCGGCGATACATCACCAAATTATGCCATTCGGTGCGTTCCTGCTTTTCACCACTCTTGTCTTTATAGTTTTCCGAAGTAGCCAAGGAAACATTGGTCACCGCTTCACCGTTGGTCATGTAACGGGTCTCAGGGTCTTTGCCCAAACGCCCGATCAGAATTGCCTTGTTCACTGTCATCTCACACCCCTTTCACTAATTGTTCAACTGCAGCTTCATCGAACCCGCTTATCTCTACTTTAAGCAAAGCGATCTGTTCGTTGGCCACCACCAGCACTTCGCTGACCCCGCGCAATTGTGCCAGAGCCTGTTGCATCTTGCGCGCTGCGTCTTCGCCCAATTCAGTCAGATGATAAATTTTGGTTACCAACGGTCGCGGCGGGCGCATGGTAGAAGCCACCACCAACCATAGCAACAGCATACCTACAGCAAAGTACAGCACAGCATTGCCGCCATAGAGCTGCATCAACAGGCCGCCCATAGCCGAGCCGAAGAACGCTCCAAGGAATTGCACGCTGCTGAACACGCCCATCGCTGTGCCCTTGGCGGCCAGCGGCGCAATCTTGCTGACGATGGAAGGTTGTGTGGCTTCCAGCACGTTGAAAGCAGTGAAGAACAGTAGCAACGAAATCGCCACGCCCAGAATACTATTTTCCAAAAACAGGATGGCGATTTGCGACACCACTGCCAAGGCAATCGCCAGCATGAACACCTGTTTCATCTTGGCTTTTTTCTCCGCGATGATGATGGGCGGCACCATGAGTCCGAAAGCGATGAGCATCACCGGCAGATAGACCTGCCACTGGTGCTGCGCATCCAGCCCGTCTGCTCGCAGGATGAACGGCACCCGCATAAACACTGACATCAAGATCGCATGTAGTGAGAACACGCCAAAGTCCATACGCAACAAATCTTTGTTGCGCAACACCTCGGCTAGCTTGCTGGTATTGGCTTCGGTATCGGAATGAAAATGCGTGATCGCAGGATTGGGGATGTACCACAGCACCACCGCGATGCAGGCAAAGGCCAGCACACCGATCAACTCGAAGATGCCGGACATGCCTATGTAGTGATACAGCAACGGCGACAGCACCATGGAAATCGAAAACGTAATGCCGATGGTGATACCGATCATCGCCATCGCCTTGGTACGATGCTCTTCGCGCGTGAGGTCGGCAGTCAGCGCCATCACCGCCGCATTGATCGCACCCGCTCCCTGAATAACCCGCCCGGCGATGATCCAATAAATGTTATCCGCCGAAGCCGCGACAAAACTGCCCGCCGCGAACAACAACAAGCCGACTATGATTACCGGCTTGCGCCCGTAACGGTCGGACATCCACCCCGCCGGAATCTGCAAGATGGACTGCGTCAGCCCATACGCACCGAGTGCAATACCGATCATAAAATGACTCTGCCCGCCCGGCAGCGTCTCGGCAAACAGCGCGAAGATCGGCAGGATAATGAACAAACCCAACATGCGCAGCCCATAGATGCCCGCCAAGCCAATACTGGCGCGGCGCTCGATGGGGGTCATTGCAGATGGAAAAACGGACATGAGGTGATGAATGGAATTTTTGGAGACGCGCATATTAACAGGTCTGGCCATTCATCAAACATCTGACCTGCCCCAACAACATTCTTGTTTGGTCACGGATTCTACTGATTGCCCTCGACCTTCCGATAATTTCATTCTTAACATTCACGAAGTTAATAATCCAACAGTCTAAAAAAGTTAATAATCAAAAGGTCTAAAATAGTGTTCGTCCCAATTGGGTGAGGTACAAAATATGAAACAACGCGTACTGATTTTAGGTCACGGCAAGATGGGGCATGCCATGGAATGCCTGGTGTCCAGTCAGCATGACGTGCGCATCTGGTGCATGGAAGATCCGGGTGCTGCGCCGCTGGAGGACAAGGTTGTCTGGGCGCAGGTGATTTTTTTCTGCCTGCCGGTGAATCCGCATTATGAGGTCGTCAGCCGCATCGCGCCTTATCTGGCGCAAGGCAGTTTGTGCCTGACCATCGCCAAGGGGCTGGATGAATCAGGGCGGACGGCGGCTCAGGTGTATGACAGCGTGCTCACGGGCGGACATCACTACGGGGTGATCTACGGGCCGATGATCTCTGAGGAAATCAGGACGGGGCGATATGCTTTTGCCGATGTGGTGTTGTCCGACACGGCGGATTTTCAGGTGATATTCGATCTATTCCTCGGTACTAAGCTGATCTGCAAACAGGCATCGGATATGCACGGTAGGAGTTGGTCGGTTATCCTGAAGAACGTGTACGCCATCATGTTCGGCGTAGCGGATGAATTGAAACTTGGCAACAATATGCGCGGGCATCTGATGGTGACAGCCATCTCGGAGTTGTCCGGCATCGTGCAGTCGTTCGGCGGACAGGCGCATACGCCTTACAGCTACGCCGGACTGGGAGATTTGCTGACGACGGCGACCAGCGAGGATTCGCATCACCATGCACTCGGACGGCAACTTGTACGTGGCGAGTGGTTAAATATTTCCGGCGAAGGTGTGCACACTTTACAAATGGTGGTAAAACATCGCTTGTTTGACTGGCGCGCTTACCCTTTATTTACGCTGGCTCACGACATCGTCACTGCGCCGCAGGCGCTGCATGAGCATGTCGATGATTATCTGAAGCAGCTGCGAGAAATGGAAAGTTGCGCAATTTGAAAAAGCATTGAGCTTGCCGTATTCCATACGTGGATATGCCGATGGCGCTTGAAGCTTGACTATCTGGTCGCGTAGAATGCCCCCGACAACAACAGGTGCATTTGCAATTCAGCAAATTAGGTTGTGTCAATGCAATAGCAGGTATTTCTTGCGATGGTATTGCCATAAAAACGGTAGGATAGTTTTTTAGGGTTGTTCTTTGGTTTCTTTTTAGCAGGATAAGTGAGGGAGAGGCACGATGACTAGCAGCAAGCAGTTCATTTACGAATTTGAAAAAGGTGATGGCAAGAACAAGATGTTGCTCGGCGGCAAGGGCGCAAATCTGTGCGAGATGACGCAGATCGGCTTGAATGTCCCGCCCGGTTTCACTATCACCACTGATGCCTGCAATGCTTATCTGGAAAAGAATCAACTTCCCGTTGGCTTGATGGATTCCATCAAGACTCACATGCAGGCGCTGGAAAAGAAAACCGGCAAGGGGTTCGGTAGCGGCGACAATCCGTTGTTGGTATCGGTGCGTTCCGGTTCTTCCATGTCCATGCCAGGCATGATGGACACCATTCTCAATCTCGGCCTCAATGAAACTTCGCTGAAGGGCTTGATCAAGCAAACCGGCAACGAGCGTTTTGCATACGACACCTATCGCCGATTTATCCAGTTGTTCGGCAAGATCGCACTCGACATCAGCGACGAACATTTCGACGAACGCATGTCTGCGATCAAACGCAAATATGGTGCGCCGCAGGATTTGGATCTCAGCGTCGATCACCTCAAAGAACTGGCAAAAGAGTTCCTCGCCATTGTGGAACGCCATTGCGGCAAACCTTTCCCGCAAGACCCCTATGAGCAATTGGAAATTGCAGTGGGTGCGGTGTTCGGTTCATGGATGGGCAAACGTGCGGTGGATTACCGCAGACAATTCAAAATCACCAAGGATCAGGCCAACGGCACCGCAGTGAATATCTGTACCATGGTGTTCGGCAACATGGGCAATGATTCCGGCACGGGAGTTGGATTCACGCGCAACCCCGGCACCGGCGAGAACCTGATCTACGGCGAATATCTGGTGAATGCACAAGGCGAGGATGTGGTGGCAGGTATCCGCACACCAAAGGCCATCGCCGAAATGGAAAAAGAAATGCCGGAGATTTTTCGCCAGTTGATAACGCTGCATAATCGGCTGGAATCGCATTATCACGAAGTGCAGGATTTCGAGTTCACCATCGAAAAAGGCGTGCTGTATTGTCTGCAAACACGTAACGGCAAAATGAATGCGCGCGGCATGGTACGCACGTCGGTGGAATTATTCAACGAAGGTCTGATTACCAAAGAGCGCGCTTTGTTGCGTATTGAACCGGCGATTCTAGAGCAATTGCTCGTGCCGCAATTGGCACCGAACTTCCACGGCAAATCATTGGCGCAAGGCCTTCCCGCTTCGCCCGGTGCAGCATCCGGCAAGATCGTATTCGATGCCGATACCGCCGAAACACGCGGTCGCGCCGGTGAAAAAATCATTCTGGTGCGCGAAGAAACCAAGCCGGAAGACATCCACGGCTTCTTCCAGGCACAGGGTATTTTGACCAGCCGTGGCGGTAAGACTTCCCACGCTGCCGTGGTGGCGCGTGGCATGGGCAAACCGTGCGTTTCGGGTTGCGAGCAGATCGTCATCAACGATGTACTGCGCAGTGCGCAGATCGGCGACACTACTTTGCATGAAGGCGACATCATCACCATCGACGGAGGCACCGGCCATGTTTATGCGGGTGAAGTGCCGACGGTGGAAGCAGAATTTTCCGAGGAGATGGATACACTGCTGGATTGGGCGGATGAAATTTCCAGACTCAAGGTGATGGCGAATGCCGACACACCTATTGATGCCGCGCGTGCGCGCGAATTCGGCGCAATGGGCATCGGCCTGTGCCGCACCGAACGCATGTTCAACAGTACCGACCGCTTGCCCATCGTGCAGGAAATGATCCTTGCCGAAACACAGGAAGAACGCCAGTCCGCACTGGATCGCCTGTTGCCGATACAGCGTGCCGACTTCAAGGGAATTTTCAAAGCGATGAAGGGCTTGCCCGTCACCGTGCGTCTGCTCGATCCGCCAATGCATGAATTCCTGCCGACCGCCGCACAACTCGAATTGGAAATCGCTCACCTGCATCAATTGCGCGACACCATCAAAGGTCTTGAAGAGTTGCCTGAAACACTCAAGATGCTCAACCCCAAGCTCTATCAGCAATACGCCGATGGCCTGACCAAGCTCATGGGCGGTTTGGGGGATTTCAAGGAATCGCATCTGGAAGAAGATGTCATCAGCAAGAAGGAAGTCGTGCTGAAAAAAGTCAGGGCGCTGGCCGAAGTCAATCCCATGCTCGGTCACCGTGGCGTGCGTCTCGGCATCACCTATCCCGAAATCTATTCGATGCAAATCCGTGCGGTACTCGAAGCCGCCGCACTGTGCGCCAAGGAAGGTATCGAAATCTACCCCGAGATCATGGTGCCGCAAGTGGCCACGGTGGAAGAGCTCAAACGCATCCACAGCTACGTGCAACGCATCCATGCAGAAGTGATTGCGACCCACGGCATGGACGTGCAATTCAAATTCGGCTCGATGCTGGAAGTGGTACGTGCCTGTATGCGCGCCGGACGCATGGCGGAGACTGCCGAATTTTTCTCATTCGGCACCAATGACCTGACGCAGGCCACCTTTTCATTCAGCCGCGAAGATGCGGAAAACAAATTCCTGCCTGCTTATACCGAGACCGGTATTCTGGAAGATAACCCGTTCGAAGTGCTGGACATCAAGGGCGTGGGACAATTAATGAAGATGGCCGTCGCCAAAGGCCGCGAAACCAATCCCGACCTAAAAGTCGGCATCTGCGGCGAACACGGCGGGCACCCAGGCTCCATCCGTTTCTGCCACCACGTCGGTCTCAACTACGTCTCCTGCTCCGGACCGCGCGTGCCCATCGCACGTCTGGCGGCAGCACAGGCCAAGTTACTTGAAGCGGAATATCGGGAACCGGTCTAATCTGATTTTGCGGTAGAAATAAAATGAGGGGTGCGGAAACGCACCCCTCTTTTTTTATGTATCGCCTATTCGACATCACTACCTGCTGCCGCAGGCGAAAAAAGGCAGTGTTTTAAATCAGTTGCACTGAATTTCAACCAGTGTTTCGTCCGGCGCTACGCTGTCGCCCTTTTTTACATGGACGCTGATGACAACTCCGCTTTGTGGTGCCTGGATTTCGTTTTCCATTTTCATGGCTTCGATGACCAGCATACCATCGCCCGCTTCGACGGTATCGCCGACCTTGGCTTTGACATCTACAATAGTACCGGGCATGGCGGTGGTGACGCAGCCTTGATGCGATGGGCGCGGGCGGCTGGAATTGGATTCGGCTTTGGCGGATTTTTTCTTGCCGTTGCTCTTGCCGTCGCTGACTTCGATCTCATTCAGCGTCTCGACGATGACTTCTTCCGAAATGCCATCGACGGAAACATAGAACGGACGTTGCGTTTCGCCGCGATGCCCGCTGCCGGTGAGTTTGATAAGGAAGGTTTCGCCGTGCAGCGTGACCTTGAACTCGTTCGGTGCGTAGCGTTCCGAGGTGGTCGCTGCGGCTTCCTTGGTCAGCAACTGCTCGGGCTTGAGGGTGTTGGCGTTGCGTTCTTGCAGGAAGGTTTTGCCGATGTCCGGGAACATGGCATAAGTGAGCACGTCTTCCTCGCTCTTGGCGAAGGTTTCACTATCGGCTTTGAGCCTGCCCATTTCATTTTCCAACAAATCCGCCGGACGACAGGTCACGACTTCAGCATCGCCAACCGCCATTTTCCTGATTTGTTCATTGACCTTGCCCGGCGCTTTGCCGTAATGGCCGAGCAGGTAGTTTTTCACTTCGTTGGTGACCGATTTGTAGCGCGCACCAGTCAACACATTCAGCACAGCCTGAGTGCCGACGATCTGCGAAGTCGGTGTGACCAGCGGCGGGTAACCCATGTCTTCGCGCACACGCGGGATTTCGTCCAGCACTTCATCCATGCGACTAAGCGCGTCCAGTTCTTTGAGTTGGTTGGACAGGTTGGAGATCATGCCGCCGGGAACGTGGTTGACCAGTACGCGCGTATCTACGCCAGTGTGTGCGCTCTCGAACTGCCAGTATTTTTTGCGCACCTCGGTGAAGTAGGCAGTGATTTCCTGTAGCGCGCCGAGATCCAGGCCGGTGTCATATGGAGTGCCTTGCAGCGCGGCAACGATGCTCTCGGTCGAGGTATGGCTGGCGCCTTCGCCGAAAGAAGAGTTGCAGGTATCCAGCATGGTGGCTCCTGCTTCCACTGCCTTGAGGAAACACATGCCGGACAAGCCGGAGGTAGCATGGCTGTGCAAATGGATCGGCACGCTGATGGCAGCACGCAAAGCCTTGATCAATTCGAAGGTGGAATATGGTGTGAGCAGACCGGCCATGTCCTTGATGCAGATGGTGTCGCAACCCAGCGCTTCCAGCTCGGCAGCCAGCAGCACGAATTGCGGAATGTCATGCACCGGGCTGGTGGTGTAGCTGATGCAACCTTCGGCATGTTTACCGGCTTTCTTCACCGCTTCGATGGAGACGCGCAGATTGCGCATGTCGTTCATCGCATCAAAAATACGGAACACATCTATGCCATTGCTGGCAGATTTCTTTACGAACTCGCGCACCACGTCATCCGAATAGTGGCGGTAGCCAAGCAGATTCTGGCCGCGCAGCAGCATCTGGATGCGGCTGTTGGGCAATGCCTTGCGCAAAATTTTGAGGCGCTCCCACGGGTCTTCTTTCAGGAAGCGCACGCAGGAATCGAAGGTGGCACCACCCCATGCTTCCAGCGACCAGAAGCCAATGCTGTCCAGTTTGGCGCACATAGGCAGCATATCGTCAGTACGCATGCGCGTTGCGATCATGGATTGATGGCCGTCGCGCAGGACTAACTCGGAAATAAGGGTCTTTGCCATGGTATTAACTTAAGGTTAGGTTGATATTTGGAAACATAAAATCAGATGCCTTCGTGCGCCGCGATGGCGGCTGCGATCACCGCCGCCCTCAGTTCCGGCGGAACCTTGGTAACGTAATCGATCAACTCCGGGTGCGACTCCACAAACGAGGTGTTGAAGTTCGCGTTTCTGAAGTCAGGATGTTTCATGATTTCCTGGTAATACGGGATGGTGGTTTTTACGCCATAGACCACCATGTCGCTGAGCGCACGGCGGCCGCGTTCGACCACGCCTTCCCAAGTGAGCGCCCAAACCGTAAGCTTGGCGCACATGGAGTCGAAATACGGAGGAATGATATAGCCGCTATACATGGCGGCATCAATGCGCACGCCGGGTCCGCCCGGCGCGTAGTAACGGGTAATCTTGCCAAAGCTAGGCAGAAAACCGTTCTTCGGATCTTCCGCATTGATACGAAACTCAATAGCATAACCGCGAAAGCGCACGTCTTCCTGTTTGTATTGCAACTCCAGTCCATCGGCAATGCGTATCTGTTCCTGCACGATGTCGATACCGGTAATACTTTCCGTCACCGTATGCTCGACCTGCACACGCGTATTCATTTCCATGAAATAGAAATTGTTGTCCTGATCAAGCAGGAATTCGATCGTGCCCGCGTTTTCATAACCCACAGCTTTGCAAGCCTTGACGGCCAGATTACCAATGTACTCGCGCTGCTCCGGGGTGATCTGCGGCGAAGGCGCAATCTCGATCAGCTTCTGGTTGCGGCGCTGGATGGAACAGTCGCGCTCGAACAAATGGATCGCGTTGCCATGGCTGTCGCCCAGCACTTGCACTTCAATGTGACGCGGATTGACCACGCACTTTTCCAGAAACACTTCCGGCTTGCCGAACGCCTTGCTGGCTTCCGAAATCACCCGGTCATAATTACTGAGCAGGTCTTTCTCGTTATCGCAACGGCGAATACCGCGCCCGCCGCCACCATTGGTAGCCTTGAGCATGACGGGATAGCCGATTTGTTTTGCCAGCACACACGCCTCTTCCACATCGGCCAGATTACCGTCGCTGCCCGGCACACAGGGAATCCCGGCGGCAATCATGGCATTGCGCGCCTGAATCTTATCGCCCATCTGACTGATTACATCCGCGCTCGGGCCGATAAACTTGACACCACGACGAACGCATATCTCCGCCAGTTCTGGATTTTCCGACAGGAAACCATAGCCCGGATGCAGCGCGTCACAACCCGATGTCACGGCGACATTGACGATATTATGCGCATTGAGATAGCCGGAAACCGGCTCAGAACCGAGGTTGTAAGCTTCGTCCGCTTTCTTGACGTGCAACGCATGACGATCTGCATCCGTATAGATGGCGACCGACTTGATGCCCATCTCAGAGCACGCACGCACGATACGAACTGCAATCTCCCCCCGGTTGGCGACGAGTATTTTTTTAATCACTGGCTATATCCAAATTAGTTCGGCACGCAACCTGCGAATTGTAACATTCGATCCTGATTAGTAAACCTGCTTTGGCTGTGGCTTTTACTTTCCCCCGGCGCGACGGGGCTTACAACGCAAAGCAGCGCATGTTATTCGCAGATTGATTGTTCGCCGGATGCTCGCCTGCGTGGGATAACAAACTAAATATCCAATCACACTGAAAAAATAAACCACCACCTTGCCAGCAAGGCAGTAACTACGTGAATCTACAGCAATTTATCACGTAGCTCGCCTATTGACGGGGCTTGCGTGGTAGGCGTGTATTGAAAACGTAGTGGGACACCAAGGTATGCATACTTATTTAAACTGCCAACTGAGAATCCCCCACTGCTGCGGCCATTGCGCCATCGGGTCGCGGGTGAAGCCGCTCTTGCCGAACTGGTTCCAGCGTCCGACAACGTAGCACAGCAACAGGTTGGCATGCGCGCCGATGTCGGCATCGGCATCCAATTTGCCTTGGGTGGTGGCGATGCGCAGCGATTGTTTGAGGGTAGTTTCGATGCGGTCGAGGAATTGGTTGATGCGTTGTTGCAGGCGTTCGTCTTCGTTCACCAGCGCGTCGCCGAGGAGCACGCGCGTCATGCCGCGATTTTTTTGGGCGAAGCCGAGCAACAAGGCGAGGATGCCTTCCACTTGCTTCAAGCCATCCTGCTCTTCAGTGGCGATCTTGTTGACCAAGCCGAACACGGTCTGTTCGATGAATTCGATGAGGCCTTCGAACATCTGCGCCTTGCTGGCAAAGTGGCGATACAGCGCCGCTTCGGACAGTTCGAGCCGCGCCGCCAGCGCTGCCGTGGTGATCTTTTCACCCTTGGGCTGCTCCAGCATCTCGGCCACGGTTTGCAGGATTTGCAGTTTTCTTTCGCCCGGTTGTTTGGTTGCCATAATCTTCCTCTTCTAAAGTTTGCCAACTGCGCGCGGCAGTTCCAGCACATCGCGTATCTTCACATCCACAAAACTCGGCGCGCGCAGCGCATTGCTCACCCACACGGTACGCATGCCCAGCCGCTTGGCGGTGAGCAAGTTCTCCGCGCTGTCTTCCACCATCACGCAGTGCGCCGCTTGCCAACGGTGCTTGCGCAACAAGCGGCGGAACCCTGAGGTTTGCGGCTTGGGTTGGTAGCGCGAGTGCTCGATGGAGAACACATCGTCGAACAAGTCATCAATCCGCAACAGCTTCAACACGGCTTTCGCGTAATGCAGTGGCGCATTGGAAAACACCACTTTCTTGCCCGGCAAGCTTTTCAACACATGACGCAGACGCGGCTCGCGCAGCACCATGTTGGGCAAATCCGGGAACTGGTGGGTGTGCCACAAAAAATGATCCGGGTCGGTGCCGTGATGCTTCATCAAGCCGCTGAGCGTCGCGCCGTAACGCTGCCAATAATCCACGCGCAACGCGTTCGCTGCTTCCTCGCTCAACTGCAAATGCTCTTGCAGATACGCGGTCATGCTGCGGTTGATGTGCGGGAAGATGTGCGGCGTTGCGTCGTGCAGCGTGTTATCAAGATCGAAGATCCAGACGCGCTCGTTCACTTGCTCTTGATGAGCGTGCCCACCCCTTCGTCGGTCAGAATTTCCAGCAGCAGCGCATGCTCCACCCGTCCGTCGATGATGTGTACCGAACGCACGCCACCGCGCGCCGCATCCAGTGCCGAGCTGATCTTGGGCAGCATGCCGCCGGACAGTGTGCCATCGGCCACCAACTCATCGATCTGTTTGGGAGTGAGTCCGGTGAGCAGCTTGCCGTTCTGATCCAGCACGCCCGGCGTGTTAGTGAGCAGCACCAGCTTCTCGGCATGCAACACTTCTGCCAGCTTGCCCGCCACCACATCGGCATTGATGTTCAAGGTCTCGCCATCCGGCGACACGCCGATGGGTGCAATGACCGGGATGAAGTCGCCGGAATCGAGAAAGGTGATGATCGCCGGATCGATCTTGTTGATGTCGCCGACCAGCCCGATGTCCAGCATCTTGCCCGGTTCATCGTTGCTTTCCAGCAGCAGCTTTCTGGCGCGGATAAAGCCGCCATCCTGTCCGGTCAAACCGACCGCTTTGCCGCCGTAGCGGTTGATGAGATTGACGATGTCCTTGTTGACCTTGCCCAGCACCATCTCGACCACATCCATGGTCTCTTCGTCGGTGACGCGCATGCCCTGGATGAACTCGCCTTTCTTGCCTACTTTTTTCAGCATGTCATTGATCTGCGGTCCGCCGCCATGCACCACCACCGGGTTCATGCCGACCAGTTTGAGCAGCACCACATCGCGCGCAAATCCTTCCTGCAGCTGGGGGTCGGTCATGGCGTTGCCACCGTATTTGATGACGATGGTTTTATCGAAGAAGCGCTGGATATAAGGCAGCGCTTCGGAAAGAGTGCGGGCTTTTTGTGCGGCGGTGGCGGGGGTCAATGGCATGGGCTAGTCCTCAAAAATCTGCGCGCATTCTACCGCAACCGAAAACGAAACGGGCGGCTTGAAGCCGCCCGTTTGCGCAAAAGTCAGCGCTTACTGGATGACCAGTTTTCGAGTGAGTCTAAAGAGCAAAAAAATAGGCGGAACCAGTCCGCCTGTGGATTTGAATTTGTCTTTGAACTACTGATGATCTTTTACATTCGGATCGTTGTAATGTTTGTAGCTCAGTTCAAGCGCACGCACTTCAGCTTCGGTGTTGATGGTATATGGCACGCCCGCGACTTCCACGACCAACGCCAGCGGCACGCGATCTCCCACATTCAACGGTTGATTTAAGCCGATCAGCGTCATATAGACACCATGCGCGCCAAAGAGAGTGGTGCTATGCGCTGCCAGCTTCATGCTGTCAACAGCCTCGGTTTGCAGCTTGCCATGGCGCATCACCACGTCTTGTATTTCGCCCGATGCCGACACCGGACTGCTTACCGAAATCAGGCGTGCCGCCTTGGTGACGCTAAGGTTGAGTTGCACTGTAGCGGAGGTCTGGCCCGGTACGCTCTCGCGCATCCATACCTTGTCCACCATCACATCGTTCGCGCCCGCCCAGGCATTCCCGGCCAACAACAGAATCAATACACAGATCAGTTTGCGCAGCATGCGAACCTCCGATAGCAATGTTAGTGATGCATATCCATGTTCATGTCCATGTGTTGAGCGGACCCGGTCAGCGACTTGATCTTTGCCTTCACACTGACCTGCTCTTCTTTACCATTGGCAAGACGCAGCGTCAATAAAACTTCAGTCATTTCTCCCGCTTTGAGCGGGTGCTTCAAGCCGATCAACATCAGGTGATAACCCGCCGCGCCCAAATCCATAGGCTTGCCAGCCGCCACATCAATTGATTCAACCTGACGCATCATCATCATGCCGTTCTCATGCACCATCGTGTGCATTTCAGCCGTTTTTGCATCCATGCTCGTTACGCCAACCAGCTTCGCTGCTTGTTTGCTTGAGATGACCAACTGCATCATCCCGTTGTCCTGCCCCGGCGCGGTGGCTCGCGACCACGCATCGCTCACGGTCACTTCACCTGCATTGGCCTGAACTGCAACCAACATCACCAACATACCCAAAATTCTTTTCATTTCCATCTCCTGAATAAAAATGCACCATAGCTTGCGATGTGGCGCTTCATTTTAGCCTGATTTCCAAATTAGAAATCGAAGTTTGCCTTCACC
Organism: uncultured Gallionellaceae bacterium; assembly: GCA_903847155.1. Taxonomy (GTDB): domain Bacteria; phylum Pseudomonadota; class Gammaproteobacteria; order Burkholderiales; family Gallionellaceae; genus Sideroxyarcus. The sequence goes on from CAINCU010000015.1 coordinate 106,367, forward strand.
CACGCATTGCGTCCCACTTCGTTTACACGAGTGGTTTGCGTAAAGCCGCTCACCATCGCCCCGGCACGGCTGACGTGCTCCGCATAAGTCTTGTTGAACAGATTATCCACACCGGCAGTCACTTGCACCGCCTTGCTGGCGCGCCAACCGCCGTTAAGCGAAAGCACCCCAAATCCGGCAGTGGCCGCAATGTCCTGTCCGGCGATGTTGCCCTGATTCACCGCGACACGATTCTGTGCAGCCAAACCGCGCAACAAGCCGCCGAACGACCACACTTTATCGTCATAATTGAGGCCGAGACGCGTTTCCAGCGGCGGAATCTGCCCCAGTGGCGTGCCGTCGGTATCATTGTTGCCATGCACATAAGCCAGGCTGCCATTCACCTTCCAGTTCTCCACCAATTGCCACGCAGCACTTGCTTCCGCGCCGTAAGTCGTGGCATTCACATTGCGCGTCACCGTTACGTAAGTCGGCATCATCATAGTGCCCTTGTTGACGTTGGACTGGATCAGATTGAAGTCGGTGATCTTGTTGTAGAACACCGAGACCGAACCGGACAACGCGCCTTCACGGTAATTCAGCCCGGTATCCAGTTGCGTAGTCTTTTCGGGATTGGTGTCGAACGCGCTGGCCGTGGTCATGCTTTCCTTGTTGAACAGTTCCCAATAGTCCGGTGCGCGTGTGGTGTGCCCCAGCCCGATGAACACGGTCGATGCACCCGTGACATCGTGTTCGTAACGCGCAAAGCCGCTGGATAACGTTTGCGCGCGCGTCTGGTTGGCAGTCGGGTTCGCCACAGTACTCATGCCGCGCGCAATGGTGGTGCGATAGTCGGTCGCTTGCCAACTGTCGGCACGCAAACCGACGATCGCGCGATTAATCTCTGATACGTTCTGATGCAACTCGCCGAACACGCCTACGTTCTTGAATTCGGCATCTTTGAGGCGAGGATTGAGCATGTAGTCGCCCATGTAACCCGGTGCTGCTCCGCTGCGGTTGGTGTGTTCGTTGGTTTGATTATCCAAGCCCAATTTAAGTTGCGACATTTCAGCCAGATTCAGCGTGCCGAGCAGCCGCCCACCCGTCGTTTTGCGATCCGGGTTCATCGCCGCCATCATACTGGTGGGGTCGCCGCCCGCACGCAGACTGTAACTATCCATCACATGATCCACGTAGTTGTAAAAAACCTGCGCTTCAATACCATCCAGCACGCCGCCGATATGCTGCTTGTTGAACTTCAAGCCGACGTTGTCGCGCGCGAACTTTGAACCATCCACAGCGCGATCGGCATAGGCCGCTTGCCCGTCACTCTTGGTCAGCGTCAATTCCAAACGCGTATTGTCGTCAGGTGTCCAGCCCATCGCCGCATTACCGCTCCAGCGCGTGTAGAAAGAATGCACGGCGTTGCCGCTGCCATCCTTGTAATCGTCGGCATGCGAACGTGTGGCGTCCGCGCGCAGATACGCATTATCCGTTCCCGCGCGCGCTTCGGCCATTTCATCGTTGCGCCCGAAACTGCCCAGCATCACCGAGCCATTGGCTTTGACACCCGCCGCTTCATGCTTGGTACTGCGCTCGAACAACACCGTCCCCGCCGAATTACCGGGGCCGTACAACACCGTCTGCGGGCCTTTCAACAAGGTGATGCGATCATAAGAAGCCGGAAAAACATAAGCCGTCGGCGGATCCATGCGTCCGCCGCAACCGCCGAGAATCTGCTCACCGTCCAGCAAAATATTCAGGCGTGAACCCGCCATGCCACGAAACACCGGGTCGCCGTCCGTGCCGCCTTTGCGAATCACCGAGAAGCCGGGAATCATCTTCAGGTAATCCGCGCCATCGTGTGCGGGTACCGGCTGGCGCGGCTTTTTTGGATTAGTCTGTACAGTCAGCGGCTCTGTGCTTTGCGGTGCAGTCACCACCACCTCATCCAAAGTCGTTGTCTCGGCAGCTTGCGCCATGCTGCTGATCGCCAACGCAACAGCAGCCAAATTCATTTTCAGCTTCAGGTTCATTTCAAATTTTCCACAAATCATTCGAGGGTGATACTGCAGCGAATTGTATGAAAATATTTTTCGCTGTCTCTGCGGCATTTTGTCGCACCCAAGTATTGGCGTGGCTTTGCTAGAATCCGCCCCATGAACTCTTCCCTGCTCGCTAGCCAAACCGGCCATTCGCATCTGCGCAGATTGTTCCTGCTGCGCAGTGTAGTCATCCTCGCGCAGCTTGCCACCCTGATTCTGATACATCGTTTTCTCAGTACGGACTTTGCGTGGCTGCCAATGCTGGGTGCGGTGAGCTTTCTGGCGCTGACTAATGTGTTGACTTGGTGGCGTTTGTCGCTGGATTTTCCGGTGGTCAATCTGGAGCTGTTTCTTCAGTTATGCATTGATGTACTGGTGCTGACCGTGCTGCTGTATTACGGCGGAGGTTCGACCAATCCTTTTGTCTCTATCTACCTGTTGCCACTGGTGATTGCTGCTGCCACCCTTCCGCGCAGCTTCACCTGGGGCATGGCCGCGCTCACGCTGACTTGCTACAGTTTTTTAATGGCTTGGCATGTGCCGCTGCCGATGGGCAACGCTCAAACACCGCAAAACCTGGCGTTGATGCAGATGAATCACGATATGCCCGCGCTGCAGAACCCCGCCGTTGACGGCCTTTGTCAAACGCATCCCGACGCGGCAAGCACTGGCGCAACCTCCATGCCGATGGGTGATGCGTTCAACATCCACGTGTTCGGCATGTGGCTGAATTTCGTTATCAGCGCGGTGGTCATCGCCTATTTCGTAGTGGAGATGGCGCGCGCGGTGCGCAGCCGCGATGCACAGCTCAACCGCATTCGCGAGGAGACATTGCGCAACGAACGCATCGTGGCACTCGGCACACTGGCCGCCAGCGCGGCGCATGAGCTGGGCACACCGCTCTCTACCATGTCGGTGGTGATTGGCGAATTGCGACACGACACGCCGACAACAAGCGAACTGCAAAGCTGCCTGAGCTTACTTGACGATCAGGTGAAGAACTGCAAACGTATTCTCGATACGTTGATCAGCCACGCCCAAGAAACACCTAATGAGCTGGACATAAAAAAAATCATGCTTGGTGTGCTGGATGAATGGCAATTGCTGCGCCCCACCGTGCATTTCCGTTACCAAGTTTCCGGTGCGCAGCCTGCACCGCAACTGCGCACCGATCCGGCCTTGCGCGCTGCCATGCTGAACCTGCTCAACAATGCCGCCGATGCTTCGCCGGACGAGATGGACATCCTTCTGCGCTGGGATGCGACAAACATCGTACTGGAGATACACGACCACGGCCCCGGCCTGACGCTGGAAGCGGCCAGCCGCGCGGGCTCAGCCTTCTTCACCACCAAGCAGGAAGGGCGCGGCCTCGGGTTGTTTCTGGCCAACGCCACGCTGGAACGCATGGGCGGCAGCGTGCGCCTGTTCAACCGCGAAGGCGGCGGTGCGACGACCGAAGTGATGCTGCCGATTACTGGAGAGTCAGCATGACCCCATCCGACAACGATATACCCACCATGCTGCTGGTCGATGACGATGCCACCTTCAGGGAAGTACTGTCGCGCGCCATGACCAAACGCGGCTTCTCGGTGAGCAGCGCCGACAGCGTCGAAACTGCGCTGCCGCAGGCGCGCGCCAACCCGCCTGAATTTGCGGTGATCGACCTGAAGATGAATGGCGCATCCGGCCTAGTGCTGGTGCAGGCCCTGCATGAACTCGACCCCGCCACGCGCATCGTCGTGCTGACCGGTTACGCCAGCATCGCCACGGCGGTGGAAGCGATCAAACTGGGCGCGACGCAATACCTGTCCAAACCCGCCAACGCCGATGAGATCGTGACTGCCTTCGGCCACAGTGCGCGCTCTGATGTACAGCTGGAAGCACAACCCGTGTCAATCGGGCGTCTGGAATGGGAGCACATCCAGCGCGTGCTGCATGAAAACGGCGACAACATCACCGCCACCGCCCGCGTACTCAACATGCACCGCCGCACCCTGCAACGCAAGCTGGCCAAGCGTCAGGCAAGCTGACTAGAACTAACCGACCCGCAAGCCCCGCCAATAGGCGATCTGCAAGCCACTGCCTCGAAGATTACCGTATTTACTGCCTTGCAATAAAGGCACTCCACCAATCAGGAATAAATGTTAGTTGTCAGATCATGCACCAATGCCATTAGAATACCGACCATCAACACCACAACATGAAAGAAGCCCCATGAGCAGTGAACACGTCAACTTGAGGGAGGCCATCCGTAATCTGGATAACTTGCCCGCCATGCCAGTCATCGCGCATAAGCTGTTAGGGCTACAGATGGATAGCGAAGATGGCGAGCGGCAAATGATGATGTTGATTTCACAGGATCCGCTAATCTCTGCCAAAATCATCGGCTTATCCAATTCGCCGCTATTCGGCACCACGCACAAAGCTTCCTCAGTCAGGGAAGCAGCCATGCTGCTCGGGTTAAGGCGTGTAAAGTCGGTCGCTACCGGAATTGCTGTGATGTCATTGGCCAGCAAACCCATCGGCCGCTTCGATCCGCAAGAATTATGGATTCACAATTTGATCGTGGCCTTCGCCATGTTGCCGGTAGTGCATGCCATGCCTGCCAGAAATCGCCCGGCGGATGATCTGATCTTCCTCTCCGGCATGTTGCACGACATCGGCTATCTGGCTTTGGCATATCTGGATAGCAATCTCAGCGACGACCTGCACATGCGCCTGGCTATTGAACCGGATAGACCTTCGATTGAAGTGGAGCGCGAACTGCTGGAGGTGACACACGATGAGTTGGGCGCTGAATTAGCCAAACATTGGAATCTGCCGGACGAAATCATAGCGGTATTGCGTTATCACCACATCCCGGATGCGCCCGAAGCCGCCGAAGGACAACCGATAGTGCGCATTCTTAACATTACCGAGCGCTTGATCCCGTCGATCGGCTTACGCGAATTTTCCGGATTCCAAGTCGAAGCAAAGGAATGGGAGGCGCTGGAAATAGATCCCGCCCAAGCCGACGAAATTTCCTCTCAAATCGCCGAACAAGCTGATCAGGCAATGCAATTCGCCAGCTCATTCAACTGACCGCAGGCATTTGCTGCAGTTGAACCACCTGACTCATCTGGGTGAGCGCAACCAGCACTCATTTTAATGATAGCGACAGTTCCGACTTACAAGCCAGCTCGGCCGCCTACCCACTTCCCGTGAGCAGATGTGCAAGTACGGCGGTAGTGGCGTGCATCCTCACGGGGGTCTCTTTTGAAATATGTAGTTTGCCGCGGATGAGCACAGATTAAATTGCGGCATAAGTGCCTCTACCGCAAGCTGGAGTAGAGCACACTTCAGTGCGCTTCATTATCCCCGCAGAAACAGCTAGAATCTCCGACCTCGTAACCACCCATTGAATTAAGGAAAACACCATGTCCATGTCCGACCGCGACGGCTTTATCTGGCACGACGGCAAGCTCGTACCTTGGCGCGAAGCTACCACTCACGTACTGACCCATACGTTGCATTACGGCATGGGTGTGTTTGAGGGGGTACGGGCGTACAAGACGAATCAGGGCACGGCGATCTTCCGTTTGCAGGAGCATACCGACCGCCTGTTCAATTCGGCTTATATCTTCCAGATGAAGATACCGTATGACAAAGCAACGATTCTGGAAGCGCAAAAGGAAGTGGTGCGCGCCAACAAGCTGGAATCCTGCTACATCCGTCCAATCGTGTTTTACGGTTCGGAGGCGATGGGCATCGCCGCCACCACGTTGAGCGTGCATGTGGCGATCGCCGCCTGGACGTGGGGCGCGTATCTGGGCGAGGAAGGCATGGCGAAGGGCATTCGCGTGAAGACTTCCAGCTTTACCCGCCATCATGTGAACATCAATATGTGCCGCTCCAAATCGGTGGGCTCTTATACCAACTCCATTCTGGCGCATCAGGAAGTGGCGCACGACGGTTACGACGAGGCATTACTGCTGGACGTGGACGGTTACGTGGCAGAAGGTGCGGGCGAGAACATCTTCATCGTGAAGAAGGGCAAGCTGTACACGCCCGACTTGACTTCGTGCCTGGAAGGCATCACGCGCGATTCCATAGTGACGCTGGCGAAAGACATGGGGCTGGAGCTGATCGAGAAGCGTATTACGCGCGACGAGGTGTATTGCGCCGATGAAGCGTTCTTCACCGGCACGGCAGCGGAAGTGACGCCGATCCGCGAACTGGATACGCGTACCATCGGCATCGGCAGTCGCGGCCCGGTCACCACCAAGTTGCAAGCGGCGTTCTTCGACATCGTGGCCGGCAAGAACGCCAAATACGCCAACTGGCTGGCGCACGTTTAACTTCACAAAACAAGGGGAAGAGCATGTCCAACGAAACCATCACGCAGCGTTACGTCGAAGTCACCGCAGAGTCCTTGCCCTTGTTCTGCCCGACGCCGGAATCCAGTCTGTGGAACGCGCATCCGCGTGTCGCCATTCCGGTGGACAAACTGGGCGAAGCGCGTTGTCCGTATTGCGGAACGCTGTATAAGTTCAAAGGTGATTTGCCCAAAGGACATCATTAATTTTCCAGCGGGCGCACTGCCCCGCTTGTCCTTCACCATGAAAAGAATCCTCATCATTGCGCCGAGTTGGGTGGGCGACTGTGTGCTGATGCAGCCCATGCTGCATCGCTTGCTGCAACGTCATCCGCATGCCTGTCTCGACGTGCTGGCTCCGCCGTGGACGGAAAAACTGTTGCGTCTGATGCCCGAGGTACACGACATCATCATCAATCACTTCCCGCATGGCGCTTTCGGATTGTCTGACCGGCGACGCTTGGGGGTGCAATTGCGCAAAACGCAATACGATCAAGTCATCGTGTTGCCCAATTCGTGGAAATCCGCGCTGGTTCCGTTCTTCGCCAACATCCCGCTGCGCACCGGCTTCGTCGGCGAGCTGCGCTACGGCCTGCTCAACGACGCGCGCAAATTGAACGAGAAAAAACTGCCGCTGATGGTGGAACGTTTCGCGCAACTTGCCGAAGCGCCGCATCACGAGATCGCACGCCCTATGCCATCGCCCCAATTGCAGGTAAGCAATGCGCAACGCGCACAAGTCATTGCCAAATTCGGTTTGACGCTGGACAAGCCGGTCGCCGTGTTCTGTCCCGGCGCGGAGTATGGCCCGGCCAAACGCTGGCCTGAGCATTATTACGCCGAATTGGCGCAGTATCTGCGTGAACAAGATTATGCGGTGTGGTTGATCGGCTCACCCAAGGATAAGGAAGTCGCCGAAAAGATCATCGCGCTGGGCAACGAACCCTGCCGCAATCTGTGCGGCGTGACTGACTTGGCCGAAGCCATCGCGCTGTTGTCGTGCGCCGATCTGGTAGTGAGCAACGACTCCGGTCTGATGCATATCGCCGCCGCACTGGACAGGCCGATGCTGGCCATCTTCGGCTCCAGCAGTCCCGAGTTCACGCCGCCACTGTCGGACAAAGCGCACGTGCTCAAAATCGATCTGCCATGCAGCCCGTGCTTCAAACGCGAATGCCCGCTGGGGCACTTTAATTGCATGCTGAAGCTGTCGCCGAAACTGGTCGAACGCTACATTCCGGTTCATCTAAAAAGATAGCAGACCTGCTTGCAGATCGCCTATTGACGGGCATCTCCACGAGGTACGAGAAAAAGATGTAGGGTGCGTTTACGCACCCGCAAGGGATGTTGCACTTCAATTGGTGCGCAAGCGCACCCTACGGAATTAGATGCGTGGGCACAGAAGCGTGCCCACGCTACAAAACTACAACTTCGTCTTCACCCACGCCGTAACAGAAGCCAACGCCGCAGCCAGATGCTCGGGCTGCGTACCGCCTGCCTGCGCCATGTCCGGACGTCCGCCGCCTTTGCCGCCGACTTGTTGCGCGACAAAATTCACCAGCTCACCTGCTTTCACTTTGGAAGTTGCATCCGCCGTCACGCCCGCGATCAAACTCACTTTGCCGTCGTTCACCGCAGCCAACAAAATCACGGCGGATTTGAGTTTGTCTTTCAGCTTGTCCAGCGTCTCGCGCAACACTGCTGCGTCTGCACCGTCCAGCTTGGCGGCCAGCACGTTTACGCCGTTGATGTTTTGCGCTTGCGCCAGCAGTTCGTCGCCTTGGGCAGAAGCTAGTTTGGATTTCAATGCGGCCAGATCTTTTTCCAGCGCCTTCACGTTGTCGAGGATTTGCACGACGCGCGCGGCGGCTTCCTGCGGTTGTGATTTCACCGCATCGGCCACTTGCTGCAATTGTTGTTCCTGCTGTTGCACCAGCGCCAACGCGCCTTCGCCAGTCACCGCTTCCACACGGCGCACGCCAGCGGCCACGCCGCTCTCGGCCACGATCTTGAACAGGCCGATGTCGCCGGTGCGTTTCACATGCGTACCGCCGCACAATTCGATCGACGAGCCGATATTCAGCACGCGCACCACGTCGCCGTATTTCTCGCCGAACAGCATCATCGCGCCGGTCTTCTGCGCATCGTCAATCGCCATCACGCGCGAGTGACACTCGGCATTCGCCAAAATCTCGGCGTTCACCAGCGCTTCCACTTTGCGGATTTCGGCATCACTCATCGGCTGCGTATGCACGAAGTCGAAGCGCGTCTTGTCGCCATCCACCTGCGAACCTTTTTGCTGCACATGCGTGCCCAGCACTTCGCGCAAGGCCTTGTGCATCAAGTGCGTGGCACTGTGATTGCGCACGGTGCGACCGCGCGCCGCCACATCCACTTTCGCAGTCACGCCGTTGCCCACCGTCAGCTTGCCGGTCGTAACCGTTCCGTGATGACCGAACACCGTGGCTTGAATCTTCTGCGTGTCTTCCACCGCGAAAATGCCATGCACGCTGCGCAGCTCACCGCTGTCGCCGACCTGACCGCCAGACTCGGCGTAGAACGGCGTGTCATCCAGCACCACCACGCCCATGTCGCCTTCATTCAGCGCATTCACCGACACGCCGTCTTTGTACAGCGCGAGAATGTTGCCCTTGTGTTCCAGCGTGTCGTAACCGTGGAATGTCGTGGCCGGACCAGCGTATTCGAGGTTGGTCGCCATCTTGAATTTGCCAGCGGCACGCGCTTGCTCTTTTTGCTGCGCCATCGCTTTGTCGAACGCGGCAACATCCACTTTCACGCCGTTCTCGCGGCATACGTCCTGCGTCAGGTCTAGCGGGAAACCGTAGGTATCGTGAAGTTTAAATGCCAAGTCACCGTTGAGTTGCTTCAATGCTTTTGCCGTTGGCATTTTGCCAGCCTCAATTTCCCTCACTCCTTTTTCGCCCAAGAAAAACGACTCAACACCAATAACTTGGAGCGCTTGATTGAGTGTTTCCATGCCGTGTTCAATGGTCGCAAAGAAGCGTTCCTCTTCTTGTTTCAGCACTTCCATCACGCGCACTTGCGCCGCTGCCAGATCGGGAAATGCCACGCCCATTTCGCCAACCAAATCCGGCACCAGTTTGTAGAAGAACGCATCACGTGCACCCAACTTGTAGCCATGACGTATCGCACGGCGAATGATGCGGCGCAGCACGTAACCGCGACCTTCGTTGCCGGGAATCACACCGTCGGCGATGAGGAAAGAACAGGCGCGGATGTGGTCGGCCAACACTTTGAGTGAGGGCGAATTCAGATCGGCGCAATTGGTCTCACGCGCGGCGGCTTTGATCAGTGCTTGGAACAAGTCGATCTCGTAGTTGGCATGCACATGCTGCAACACTGCCGAGATACGCTCCAAGCCCATGCCGGTATCGACGGAAGGCTTGGGCAGCGGATGCATTACGCCCGCTTCGTCGCGGTTAAATTGCATGAACACGTTGTTCCAGATTTCGATGAAACGGTCGCCGTCTTCGCCGGGACTGCCGGGAGGGCCGCCGGGAATGTGTTCGCCGTGGTCATAGAAGATTTCGGTGCAAGGACCGCACGGGCCGGTGTCGCCCATCATCCAAAAATTGTCGGAGGCATAACGCGCGCCCTTGTTGTCGCCGATGCGGATCACACGCTCGGCAGGCACGCCGATCTCCTTGGTCCAGATGTCATACGCCTCGTCATCCTCGGCATACACGGTGACCGTGAGTTTGTCCTTGGGCAGCTTGAACACCACCGTGAGCAATTCCCACGCATAGTTGATCGCGTCGCGCTTGAAGTAATCGCCGAAGCTGAAGTTGCCCAGCATCTCGAAGAAAGTGTGGTGACGCGCGGTGTAACCAACGTTTTCCAAGTCATTGTGCTTGCCGCCGGCGCGCACGCATTTTTGCGATGAAGTGGCGCGGGTGTATGGACGCTTGTCGAAACCGAGGAACACATCCTTGAACTGGTTCATCCCCGCGTTGGTGAACAACAGCGTCGGATCTTCGTGCGGAACCAGCGAACTGGAGGCAACTATGGTGTGGCCTTTGGAGGCGAAATAATCCAGGAATTTTTGGCGGATTTCACTGCTTTTCATCGTTGCACCTTGAGCTTAAAAGTCACGTTCCAGGCAGGCTGGAAAAGGCGCGCATCATACCATTTGGTGCGACTTAGCGGCATACCGTGTCAGTCCTCCCCCTCCTCCATTGCAGAGGATTGTTTCAATACTTTCAAGATCGCCTCCATCGAAAATCCCCTCGATTGCAGGAAGCGCATCTGCCTGGCTTTTTCCTTGGCATCTTGCGGTGCAACACCGTACTTCCTTTGCCACACTTCGCGCGCCGTATCCAGTTCGGTTTCTTTCAATGCTGGCAAAGCGGCATCAATCAGCTCTTCAGTTATACCTTTCTGGCGTAATTCGTGGGTTATACGTTGCGTGCCGAAACGGCTGCGTTTGGCGTGCACCAGTTGTGTGGTGGCACGTGCATCAGAGAGCCACCCGCGCGCTGTCAGATCATCCAGCAACGCATCCAGATCGACCGTCGGCAACTGCTCGAAGTCTTCCCTTGTCTGCACATGCGGCAACAATCTGGCGCGCAACTCGGCGCGGCTGTACTCGCGGCGAGCCAAGCATTGCAAGGCTCGCGTACGCAGACTTAACTCAGACTTTTTCCTCATCCGGGCGCCCGGCCAAAAGTTTTTCGGATGCTTTCGAGCCTGCTTTTGCACTGGATTTTTCGTTTGCTTTCGCAGCCGCTTTTTCAACGACCTCCAGTTTTGCCACGCCGACGGCTTCACGTATGCTGTTCTCGATCTCGGCGGCAATGTCAGGATTGCTCTTGAGGAATTCGCGCGCGTTGTCTTTGCCTTGGCCGATCTTCTCGCCCTTGTAGGCATACCAGGCACCGGACTTCTCCACCAGTTTATGCAGCACGCCCAGCTCGACGATCTCGCCTTCGCGCGAGATGCCTTCTCCATACAAGATGTCGAAGTTGGCCTCACGGAACGGAGGCGCAACCTTGTTCTTCACCACTTTGACGCGGGTCTCGTTGCCGATGACTTCGTCGCCTTTTTTGATCGCACCGGTGCGGCGAATGTCGAGACGCACGGAGGCGTAGAACTTGAGCGCGTTGCCGCCGGTGGTCGTTTCCGGGTTGCCGAACATCACGCCGATCTTCATGCGGATCTGGTTGATGAAGATGACCATGGTGTTGGAACGATTGATGTTGGCCGTGAGCTTGCGCAGCGCTTGCGACATCAGGCGCGCATGCAGCCCCATTTGCGCATCGCCCATTTCGCCTTCGATCTCAGCCTTCGGTGTCAGTGCGGCAACCGAGTCGATCACCACAATATCCACCGAACCCGAACGCACCAGCATGTCAGTGATCTCCAGCGCCTGTTCGCCGTTGTCCGGCTGTGAAATCAGCAGGTCTTCCACCCTCACACCGAGCTTTTGCGCGTACTGCGGATCAAGCGCATGTTCCGCGTCGATGAAGGCGGCGGTGCCGCCCAGCTTTTGCATCTCGGCGATGACTTGCAGGGTGAGCGTGGTTTTGCCGGAAGATTCCGGACCGTAGATCTCGATCACGCGACCACGCGGCAAACCGCCCACACCCAGCGCAATATCCAAGCCCAGCGAACCGGTGGACACCACTTCGACATCCTTGATCGCTTCGCCCTCTGCCAGGCGCATGATGGAGCCTTTGCCGAATTGTTTTTCAATCTGGCTCAGTGCCGCCGCGAGTGCTTTGCTTTTGTTGTCGTCCATGCTGTTTTCCCCTTTGAAAAAATTGTGCGGCGGATTGTGGCACAACATTTTGCAAATGTACAGAACGTTCGTTCTCGATATTTCTCAGGCGGTTTTCGTGTAATTTTTCAGCAGTTCGAGCACGCCTTGCAGGGCGATTCGCACCGATTGCTCGCGCACTGCGGCACGGTCGCCCGACAGAAGATAACGTCGCGCATGCACCTCGCCATCACGCATGGCCCAGGCGAACCATACCGTGCCTACCGGCTTTTCCGGCGTGCCGCCGGTGGGCCCGGCGACACCGCTGACTGACAAGGAAATGTGCGCGTAGCTGTGAGCCAACGCGCCCAGCGCCATCTCGCGCACCGTCGCTTCTGACACTGCACCATGCGCATCCAGCGTGGTTTGGCGCACGCCCAGCATCTCGACCTTGGCAATGTTGGTATAGGTGACGAAGCCGCGTTCGAACCAAGACGAACTGCCGGAAATTTCCGTGACCGCCTGCGCCACGCCGCCGCCGGTGCAGGATTCCGCTGTCGCCAGCATCATGCCTTGGGTTTTGAGCACTGCGCCGACTTGTGATGAAAGATCGTTCATTTCTTAAAACCTTTTTGCCACAGAGATCACAGAGTACACAGAGAAAGTCGTGTATGCGAAGCCTTGTTTCTCTCTGTGGTCTCTGTGTCCTCTGTGGCTAAGATTGTTTTGTATTTCAAGCCAGCCCGCGCGCCAAGTCGTTCTGAATATCCACCACTGCTTCCAGCCCCACACCAATGCGCAGCAAACCATCGCTGATGCCCGCTACTGCACGCGCTTCCGGCGAGATGCGTGCATGCGTGGTGGTGGCCGGATGGGTGATGGTGGTTTTGGTGTCGCCCAAGTTGGCGGTGATGGACAGCATTTTGGTGTTGTCGATCACGCGCCACGCCGCTGCCTTACCGCCCTTCACTTCGAACGCCACAATGCCGCCACCGGTTTTCTGTTGCCGCATCGCCAGCGCATGTTGCGGATGCGAGGTCAAACCGGGATAGAACACGCGCGCCACATTCGGCTGTTGTTCCAGCCATTGCGCCAGTTGCAGTGCGTTGGCGCTGTGCGCGTCCATACGCAGCTTAAGTGTTTCCAGCCCTTTCAGAAACACCCACGCATTGAACGCGCTCATGGTCGGGCCGGTGGTGCGCAGGAAACCGTACACCGGCTCCATCAATTTCTTGCTGCCCAGCACCGCGCCGCCCAGCACGCGGCCTTGGCCATCAATATATTTGGTGGCGGAATGAATCACGATGTCCGCGCCCAAGTCCAGCGGACGTTGCAGGATGGGCGTGCAAAAACAGTTGTCCACCGCCAGCAGCGCGCCGCATTTTTTTGCCACCGCTGCAATCGCCGCGATGTCGGAGATTTCGGTGAGCGGATTGGATGGCGTCTCCAGAAAAAACAATTTTGTGTTGGGACGCACCGCCGCCTGCCACTCGGCCACATTGGTAGCGGAAACGTATGTGGTCTCCACGCCGAACTTCTTGAAGTAATTGTTGAAGGTGTTGGTAGTAGCACCGAACAGACTCTGCGACGCAACGATGTGATCGCCCGCCTTCAGCAGCGCCATGCAAGTCGCCAGAATCGCGGCCATGCCGCTCGCTGTCGCCACGCATTGCTCCGCGCCTTCCAAAGCCGCGAGGCGCTGCTCAAACATGGTGACGGTGGGATTGGTGAAGCGCGCGTAGATGTTGCCCGGCTCTTCGCCGATGAATCTTTTCGCCGCTTGTTCGGCATTGTCGAATACGAAACTGGAAGTGAGGAACAATGCCTCGCTGTGTTCGTGGAACTGGCTGCGCTCGGTGCCTGCACGCACGGCCAGTGTTTCCGGTTGATACGACTCGCTCATGATAATTTCCCTTTTAGTAATCTGCCCGCAAGCCAGCAAATACGGGCACCTTCATCATGCTTATAACGTAGAACGCCTATTGACGGGCGTTCCCAGACAAATAGCATTTCAAAACCGGATTATTGACCGCATAAAAAACCCGGCAAGCTTGGCGCTAAACCGGGTTTCCCTCGCTTTAGCAGTATTTGTAAAGCGCCCGCAAGCTGTTGCTCAAATCGGCGCAGACGGAAAGTAGCACCACCTTCTACAAGCCGTCAACCTACATGGAGCTGGCGCTCATCACAAAATCCAATTCCAACTGATCCTCTTCCTCGGTCTTGTTCGCCTTGCCGCCCGCCCGCGCCGCCTCCACACGATCCAGATAATCAGCGGTGATGTCGCCGGTGATGTAGATGCCGTCAAAGCAGGAGCAGTCGAACGTGGTGATCTTGGGATTGCACTTTTGCACGGCGGCTTTCAGGTCTTCCAGATCCTGATAAATGATGCGGTCGGCGCTGATCTCGCGGCAGATTTCCTCATCAGTACGCCCGGTAGCAATCAGTTCGCGGCGCGAAGGCATGTCGATGCCATACACGTTGGGGAATTTGACGGGAGGTGCGGCAGAGGCGAAGTACACTTTGCGCGCGCCGGCATCGCGCGCCATCTGCACGATCTCACGGCTGGTGGTGCCGCGCACGATGGAGTCATCCACCAGCAGCACGTTCTTGCCTTTGAATTCGACGCTGATGGCATTGAGTTTCTGGCGCACCGATTTCTTGCGCATCGCCTGCCCCGGCATGATGAAGGTGCGGCCGATGTAGCGGTTCTTCACAAAGCCTTCGCGGAACGGAATACCGAGACGATTGGCCAGTTGCAGCGCACTGGGGCGACTGGAATCGGGGATGGGAATCACCACGTCGATGTCGTGATCCGGCCAGATGCGCATCAGTTTGTCCGCCAGATATTCGCCCATGTTGAGGCGCGTCTCATACACCGAGATGCCGTCAATCACCGAGTCGGGGCGGGCGAAATAAACGTATTCGAAAATGCAGGGGTTCAGCGCGGATTTGCTGGCGCATGGTCGGCTATGGAAGTTGCCGTCGAGGTCGATAAACACCGCTTCGCCCGGAGCGATGTCGCGCAGGAACTTGAAGCCCAGCGTATCCAGCGCCACGCTCTCGGATGCCACCAGATATTCCATGCCCTTGGCAGTCTGGTTGCTGCCGACCACCAGAGGGCGCAAGCCGTGCGCGTCACGAAAAGCCAACAAGCCATAACCGGCGATCATCGCCACCACGGCATATGCACCCCTACAACGCAAGTGCACGGCGGAAACGGCATCGAAGATGGCCTTGGCATCAAGACGAAAATGCGTGGCATTGGCTTGCAGTTCATGCGCCAGCACATTGAGCAGCACTTCCGAATCGGAGTTGGTGTTCACATGGCGCATGTCGTCGAGGAATAATTCCTTTTGCAACTGCGCAGTATTGGTGAGGTTGCCGTTGTGTCCCAGCACCAGACCGAACGGCGAGTTCACATAGAACGGCTGCGCCTCGTTGTGATCGACGGCAGAACCGGCAGTCGGATAACGCACATGGGCAATGCCCGCGTTGCCGGATAGTGCACGCATGTTGCGGGTGCGGAACACGTCGTGGGCGAGGCCGTTGCCCTTGTGCAAATGAAAGGTGTTGTGATCCAGCGTGGCGATGCCCGCCGCGTCCTGCCCGCGATGCTGTAATACCTGCAAGCCGTCATACAACAATTGATTGACGGGGGTTTGCGCGACAACACCTAAAATCCCACACATGATTCGTTCCGATCAAATGATTCAGTTAATTATTTTTTCGCCAAGTCTTGCGGCTCATAATCCTTGATATAAAGCGCGACCTGCTGTAAAGCCTTGCTCGACCACGCATCGCGCCAGAACGGCTGCTGCGGCAACCGCGTCAGGCCACCCAACCACACCAGCGCAATCACCACCAGCATCCCGCGCAGCAAGCCGAATATCACGCCGAATTTTCCATCCAAACCGCCCAACCCGGCAAATTTGGCCAGCTTCGCCAACAGCCAAGCCAGCACCGCTGTGGCGAGCAGCGTCACGATGAACAAGGCCGCGAACGCCACCGCCGAACGGATGTTGTCCGCACCCACTGCCTCTGGTACATATGGCAACGCTTGCGCCGAAAAAGTATGCGCCACGATGTAAGCTGCGACCCAGCCGATCAGCGAAAACAACTCGTACATGAAACCGCGCCACCAGCCCACTAGTGCCGAAAGCACGATGATGGCGATAACTGCGTAATCGAAAGAGGTCACCTTGCAAACCTATTCCAGATTGACCACATTGCAATGCGTGCCCTGCGCTTGCAGTTTGCGCTGCGCCTTTTCCGCCGCGTCGCGCGTCGGATAGCCGCCCACGCGCACGCGTATGACGTTGCCTGTTTTCTCGGTGTATGCGTGATAACCCTGTTTGCTCAACTTGGCTTGCAGACTGTGTGCAGTATCCGCATTAGAGAATGCCCCGGCCTGCAGTACCCATCCCGATTTCGGCACAGCTTGAGCCTTGACAACAGGCTTGCTCTCGACCTTCGGCATTGCTTCGGGTTTGGGTTTGGCTTTGACTACAGGCATGGGCTTAACTTCCGCTTTGGGTTTGCTCACAACTGGCGTAAGTATGACGGGTTTTATTTCAGCCACTGGCGCACTAGCAGCAAGCGGAGCGCTCGCCACCGCAGAAACGGCTGCCACTCCGGAGGCCGATACAGCTGACTGCGGCAAATTGTTCTGAAGTTGAAACTCGCCGGCATTGTCTTTATTCGGAATGCGCAACTCGATGTCGTTGGCCGTGGTAGGGGCAGGTTCACTATCAAACACTACAGGCAACAAAATCACCACAACCACGACCAGCGCAGCGGCACCGATCAGGCGGTGCCGAGTTTGCCGCTTCAAATTAACTTCTTCTTCCGTCGTCTGTTTTGCCATTGCTCTTCCAGGAAATTCAGCCGACGCGCAATCCGCGCACCTGCATCACTTCCGCCACCGTATAGAATGATCCGAAGGCAGCGATTCTATCATTTTCACCCGCCCGCTTGCTGGCTTGCTTGAGCGCATCAGTGATGGATGCACAAACCTGAACCTCAGAGTGAATCTGGGCATTTTGCAGTACCTGCGCCAGCTCTTCAGCAGTCGCCCCGCGCGGCGCATCGATACCGGCCACCAACCACATCTCGACCTGCGCACCCAGCGCGCGCGCCACGCCCGCTATATCCTTATCCTTGAGCATGGCAAATACCGCGTAAGTTTTTGCGGGCGGCAGATTAGCCAGATTCTGCGCCAATGACCGCGCCGCATGCGGGTTGTGCGCCACATCCAGAATCAACTGCGGCAAACCCGGCACAAACTGAAATCGTCCGGCAAGCTGCACCTCCACCAAACCGCGCCGCACAGCTTCCATGCTCACATGCAGCTTGTCTTTCAGCGCATCAAGCGCCGCCAATGCTGCGCTGGCGTTGTGCAACTGGAATGCGCCGCGCAAGGCGGGGTACGGCAATGAACTGCGAGTTCCCACTTTGCTGTAGAAATTCCACTGCCCGTTAGATAACCCCTCTCCCGCAGGCGGGAGAGGGGTTGGGGTGAGGGTCTTTACTATGGAAATAGGTCGCGCTGCATCTCCACGTCCCTCACCCTCGATCCCTCTCCCGCCTGCGGGAGAGGGAAGATGAAAACCAAACTCGCTGCCGATACACCACAACTCCGCCCCGATCTCTTGTGCATGTTTGCGTAGCGCCTGCGGCACATCGCTATCTGCACAGATCGCCACCCGACCTTGACGAAAAATTCCCGCCTTCTCGAACGCAATCTGCTCGCGCGTGTCACCCAGATAATCCACGTGATCAATGTCCACACTGGCCACCACCGAGCAATCCGCATCAAACACATTCACCGCATCCAGTCTGCCGCCCAGCCCGACTTCGAGGATGGCGACATCCACCTTGTGCGAAATAAAACACTGCATGGCAGCCAAAGTACCGAACTCAAAATAGGTCAGCGAAATATCGCCGCGCACCTGCTCGATCTGCGCAAACGAAGCACACAACTCCGCATCACTCGCCTGCTGTTTGCCGATGCGCACCCGTTCGTTGTAGTCCAGCAAATGCGGCGAGGTATAGCAGCCGACGCGGTATCCGGCAGCATGTAGCATGGCTTCCAGCATCGCGCACACCGAGCCTTTGCCGTTGGTACCGCCGACGATGATGATGGGAAAATCAGCTTCCAGATCGAGGCGCTGCTTGACTTGCGCCACCCGCTCCAGACCGAGCGCGATGGTTTTGGGATGCAGGGATTCGAGGTAGGTTAGCCAGTCGGCTAGAGTGTTTGGCATTTGGTTTTGTAGGGTGCAATAAGCGCAGCGCATTGCACCAATTTCGTTAAGACATCCGGCGCAATGCCCGTTGGTTATTGCGCCCTACATTGTGAACCGAGGTTTTATGTTACTTGCCATAAAACAAAGCAACCAGAGCAACTGCCGCACTAAGTACTGACGCAACGGCTGATATCAGCGCAAGGAGCCAAAGGCGAGATTCGCGAGATGAACGTTCAGCTTCGAGAAGACGACGTTGAAGCTCAAAGTCAGATGCGCGAGGTGAATTTCCTGAAGAGCTTTGAGTTCGCGGTGAACCTTCAATATTTACACCAAGCTCAATACACCGTTTTTCCAACTCCTCGCTTTGCAATAGTTTCGACATCGGGTTCCTTAACGTAGCCTAAGCCGCCTCCAACTTCACCACCGCATCCTGCTTGGTCAGCAGCGTGATCAGCGTCGCCAGTTGATCGCGCATCTCGCGCCTGTCCACGATCATGTCGATCGCGCCATGTTCCAGCAAAAACTCCGCACGCTGGAAGCCGTCCGGCAAGGTTTCGCGCACGGTCTGTTGAATCACGCGCGCGCCGGCGAAGCCGATCAGTGCGCCGGGTTCGGCGATGACCACATCGCCTAGGAAGGCGAAGCTGGCGGAGACGCCGCCCATAGTGGGGTCCGTGAGTACAGAGATGAATGGCAGTCTGGCTTCGCTCAATTGGGTGAGCGCGGCGCTGGTCTTGGCCATCTGCATCAGCGATAGTAGGCCTTCCTGCATGCGCGCGCCACCGCTGGCAGCGAAGCAAATGAACGGGCATTTTTGTTCCAGCGCGACTTGCACGCCACGCACGAAACGTTCGCCAGTAACCGAGCCCATCGAGCCGCCCATGAAGGTGAATTCAAACGCGGCAGCAACAACAGGCAGCGCGTGGATGCTGCCTTGCAACACCACCATGGAATCGTCTTCGCCGGTATTGCGTTTGGCTTCGACCAGACGGTCGCTGTATTTTTTCTGGTCTTTGAATTTGAGGGTATCGACCGGCAGCACTTCCGCACCGATCTCAAAACGGCCTTCGCTATCCAGCAGCCAATCGAGGCGGGTACGCGCGGTGATGCGGTGGTGGTGGTTGCACTTGGGGCAGACGCTATGGTTCTTTTCCAGATCGGAGTAATAAAGCACCGCTTGGCAAGACGGGCATTTGTGCCACAAGCCTTCGGGCACATTCTTCTTGGTTTCTTCGCTCCCTCGGCGTTTGATCTTGGGGGGTAACAGCTTCTGGAACCAGCTCATGGAGTTCTCCTCTTTATTGATCGATTGCTACGCGCAATTCTTTTACCAACTTGCCAACATTGGCGACTACATTTTTCTCATTCGAGTTTTCAATTTCCTGCACGATGCGGCTACCCACCACCACACCGTCGCACAATTTCGATACCGCCCTGGCGGTGGCCGCATCGCGGATGCCAAAGCCGACTCCGATGGGCAGCTTGATGTGTTTGCGCAGTTGCGGCAGCTTCTGTTCGATAGCCGACAGATCAAGGTTGCCCGCGCCGGTCACGCCCTTGAGCGAGACGTAATACACATAGCCGCGCGCCAGCTTGGCGACTTGTTCGATACGCGCTTCGTTGGTGGTCGGCGCGAGCAGGAAAATGGGCGCGATGTTGTGGCGTTGCAGGTGTTCGAACGCCTCATGACTTTCTTCCGGCGGAAAATCCACTGTGAGCACGCCATCCACGCCGACTTCCTCGCAACGCTGAGCGAATATTTCCCAACCCATGGCTTCAATCGGATTGCCGTAGCCCATCAACACCACCGGCGTGTTGCTGTCCTGTTTGCGAAATTCCGCCACCATCGTCAACACACCGCGCAAAGACATACCAAGTTTGAGCGCGCGTTCGGAAGCGCGCTGGATAACCGGGCCATCCGCCATCGGGTCGGAGAACGGCACGCCCAGTTCCAGTACATTCGCACCCGCTGCCACCAAGCCGTGCATCAGCGGCACGGTGAGTTGCAGCGACGGATCGCCTGCGGTGATGAACGGAATGAGCGCTTTGCGCTGTTGTTGTTTGAGTTTATCGAAGGTAGTCTGGATGCGGCTCATAGCGTGATTCCTTTGATACGAGCTACCGTATTCATGTCCTTGTCGCCGCGACCGGAGAGATTCACCAACAGCACTTTGTCTTTGCTCAGCGTCGGCGCGATTTTCATCGCATGCGCTAAGGCATGGCTGGATTCCAGCGCGGGGATGATGCCTTCAAAACGGCACAGCGCATCGAATGCAGCCAGCGCTTCGTCGTCGTCGATACTCACATATTGCGCGCGCCCCATGTCCTTCAGCAGGCAATGCTCGGGACCCACGCCGGGATAATCCAATCCAGCGGAAATGGAATGCGTCTCGATGATCTGGCCGTTCTCGTCCTGCATCAGATACACCTTGTTGCCATGCAGCACGCCGACTTTGGCATTTGCGGTGAGCGGCGCGGCATGCTGTCCACTGGCGATGCCGTGACCGCCCGCTTCCACACCGATGATCTGCACGCCTGTTTCTTCGATGTAGGGATAGAACAATCCAATCGCGTTGGAGCCGCCGCCGACACAGGCGATCACCGCATCCGGTTGGCGGCCGATCATTTCCGGCATTTGTACCTTGGCCTCATTGCCGATCACGCACTGGAAATCGCGCACCATCATCGGATACGGATGCGGCCCTGCCGCTGTACCGAAGATGTAGAACGTGCTTTCGACGTTGGTGACCCAGTCGCGAATCGCTTCATTGCACGCATCCTTGAGCGTCTTGGAGCCGCTTTCCACGGGCACGACTGTCGCACCAAGCAGCTTCATGCGAAACACATTGGGTGCCTGGCGCTGGATGTCTTCCGCGCCCATGTACACCACGCATTCCATGCCGTAGCGCGCCGCGACTGTGGCCGTCGCCACGCCGTGCATGCCTGCACCGGTTTCGGCGATGACACGTTTTTTGCCCATGCGTTTTGCCAGCAGAGCTTGGCCGATGGCGTTGTTGATTTTGTGCGCGCCGGTGTGGTTCAAGTCTTCGCGCTTCAGATATATCTGCGCGCCGCCAAGGCTCTCCGACAAGCGCTTGGCGTGATAGACCGGGCTGGGACGACCGACGTAATGTTTCAATTCGTAAGCGAACTCGGCTTTGAATTCGGGATCGTCGCGAAAGTGCAAATACTGCTGGCGCAATTCTTCCACTGCCGGAATCAATGTCTCCGCCATGTAGATGCCGCCATATTGGCCGAAGTGGCCAGTGCTATCTGGGTAGTTATACATCTGCTCGTCTAACCTCATTGATGAGCGCGGCGATCTTCGCCGCATCCTTGATTCCTTTGCTTGCCTCCACGCCGCTGGACACATCCACCGCGTAAGGTAGCACCTGCTTGACTGCTGCTGCCACATTGCCCGCATGCAAACCGCCGGAAAGGATCACCGGAAGCGGCAAATCATGCGGAATAAGTGCCCAGTCGAACGACTCGCCCGTGCCGCCCTGCGTGCCTTCAACGAAGGCATCGAGCAACAAGCCCTGTGCCCCGGCGTAACGGGACGCGCATTCTACCAAATCAACCCCCGCTTTGACCCGAATCGCTTTCAGATAGGGCTTGCCGAACTGCGCACAGAATGGAGGCGACTCTTCGCCGTGGAACTGCAACACGTCCAACGCCACGTTTGCCAACACTTCGCGCACGTAATCGACAGTTGGATTCACGAACAAGCCCACCACTGTCACGAACGGTGACACAGCGCGTACTAACTGCGCAGCCTGTTGCACACTGACATAGCGCGGGCTTTTTTCGTAGAACACCAGGCCGAGCGCATCTGCGCCGCTGCGAACAACTGCCTGAACATCCTGTTCACGGGTAATGCCGCAGATTTTGATTCGAGTCATAAGAACGCTTTGATTCAAAAACGAGGTGGCATTGTACCTTGTGGCAAGCCCCACTTTGCATCGTAGGTAATGTGGCGCAGATACAGGCCATCCGGCGCAAAGGTAGGCGCAGCATGCTTGCGCTCGCGCCCTTGCAACACTTCCTGTATCCACTGCGGCGGGTGTTTGCCTTTGCCAACATACAGCAGACAACCAACGATGTTACGCACCATGTGGTGCAGGAAAGCATTGGCAGTCAGATTGAAAATGATGGTGTCGCCCTGTTGCTGAATATCGAGTTGCGCCAAGTTCTTCACTGGCGTTTTAGCTTGGCATTGCGAGGAGCGGAAGGCGCTAAAATCGTGTTCGCCCATCATGTATTGCGCAGCGGCTTGCATCGCATCCACATCCAACGGCAAGTGGAACCAGCCCACCTTGCCATGATGCACAGCACTGCGCGAAGGGCGGTTGATTAGCACGTATTGATAGCTGCGTGCCTGCGCCGAAAAACGCGCATGAAACTCGTCGGTCACTGGATGTGCCCACAATACGGCAATGTCTTTTGGTAGCAATGCGTTCGTACCGCGCACCCATGCGCTGAGCGGTCTGTTGATGGTGGTATCGAAATGCACCACTTGTTCCAGCGCATGCACGCTGGTGTCGGTGCGTCCGGCGGCAAGAATGGCGATGCTTTCTCCAGCGATACCGCTCAGTGCCGCTTGCAGCATATCCTGCACGTTCGGCACATCGGGCTGGCTCTGCCAGCCGTTATAGGCACCGCCATCATATTCCACGCCAAGCGCTATTCTCATCGCCACACCCCTATCAATACTGCCACGCTGACTACCACCAACAAAGCGTCGACGAGTCCGAATGCTTGCAGTCGCAACTCGATGTGCGTTGTATCGGTTGAAGAAGGCTGCATGGCCTTGCTAATAGTGGATTTCCAGTCACTGGCCGTATCACGCATGGCTGATTCCGCGTATTCAAGTGTCAATGCCAGACGCACGGCGATTCGTTCGCGCGACAAACCAAGCCAGCGCAGCGGATATGCCAGTGAATATAGCCCGCTGATGAGTTGTATCTGAGACAGCAATTCCAACAAAATCGCCAAGCTGGATAACACAATTATCAATCGGCCCAACTGCAACAGCCCGTCCAACACACCTTCGCGCGAGGGCGAAATAACACCAAGTTGCGGCCACAGCGTTGTACCCGATGTCGTGTAGGAATAGATTAGCAGCAATGAAAACAAAATCCAGCGTGTGCGACGCAACAAACTCAGCAACTGCTTTGCACATAACCGCAGTGCCAACACGAACAAAATGCTGCACATCACCAACAAAGCCAGCGGCTGCAGGCGTTGCGCCAGCAGAGCGAGCAACATCCAAATAAGAATCTGTACGGCAGGATGTGGGATAAATTTCATAGCGTTCAAATGAAAACGGCAGCCGAACGGGCTGCCGTGACGTTCAGTAAAATCCCTTACAGTTGCTGGAGCATGGCTTGTGCACTCTCACGTTGTTGCTCATCACCATCACGCAATACCTCTTCCAGTATCTCTTTGGTGCCGGCAGCATCACCCATTTCTTGATAGGCTTTGGCCAGATCGAGCTTGGTCGCGACTTCTTGCCAACGCTCGTCCTTCACCTCAGTTTTTGATGAAGAGTCTGACGAAGCCAAACCATCCAGATTCAGACTTATACCCCCGAAACCGATGTCCGCAGGTGGTGCAGTCTTCGCAGTTGAACCCGCTGTCAATTCAGTAGGGAAATCCAGCGTGAATGCTAATCCATCATCCGCACCCGGAGCTATTGCAGGTGTAGCCGCTGCAGCAGTATGCCCCTTTGGGGCCGTAGTTGTAACGTCAAAAATTAAATCATTGAGATTAGACTCATCCGGCTTAGTCGAAGTATTTGGAGTTGCGGCATTGGTTGCTCCGGACTTACGGCTCGAAGTAATATCGAACATCATTTCATCCATATTGAACAAGGGACTCGCCTCTGCTCCACCCTCTTGCTTACCGTCTGGATGAGTGCCGGTAATATCAAAATCCATTGGTGATTCCTTAACAGCGCTTAACTCGGCAGCCGAAAGAACTGTTGTCTTGTCCTGATTCGACTGCTCCTCCACCACAGCCTTCATAAAGTCCTGTCCAGTCTTTATCGCCGGATTGGTTGAGCCGAAACCTAAATCAAAATCGACAGAGGCCTCTGCCGCTTTGGTCTTGCTCTCAGCCACTGGCGCCGAACTGCTGCCATCCCCGCCATAGAACGGATTAGATGGTTCCAATTCACGGCCCATCGCTTCTGCCTGGCCCCAAACCGCCTTATCCCCAGAGTCTTTGATTTCACGTGCAATACTTAAGAAGGAATTCGTATCCTTACGATTCGAGTAAATGGATAACAATTTAAGTTTGACTTGAATATTTCCGGGATTGTTTACCAGCGCTTCCTTCAACACTGCCTCGGCTTGTGCATCGCGGCCAAATGTGAGGAATAGATCTGCCTCCCCAATAGGATCGACCTCATCGGCATTGCTCGTAGCGGACGCATCCGAGAATGCCGTCTGGGTGAAGTCGCCCGTCTCCGGAGAAGGAACGATCGGCTCAGCGATGTGAACTGTCGTGGCACCCAAATCGTCGGTATCACTCTTTTCACGTTTTTGTTTTTCTGCGTCCCCCTTATTTTTGCCGCGACGACGTACCACCACAAAACCGGCACCACCCAAGGCAAGTAGCACTGCAACTATGCCAGCCAACTTGATCGGGTCTTCCAACACATCGTCCAGGAAGGAAGTTTCGACAACTGCCGCAGGTGGCTGCACAGCTTTCGGAGCTGCAGCTTTGGGTTTCCCTGTTGCTACCACAGAACTCGCTGCGGCAACGCCAGATGACGCCTTGCCTGAAGATGCATTCTTCTTCAATTCAGCCAGACGTTGCAGGTCTTTTACGTTCTTCTCCAGAATTGCCGCGCGTTCCTGCGTCTCTTTCAGCGCCTTGTTCTTCGCTATGGCCGCCTCTGCTTTGGCATTCGCTTTATCCTGAGCGGCAACCTTGACGCCACCAACTACAGCTTCGTCAGATACTTCTCCTTTGGAAAGTTTCAACACCCCTTTTGAAGCTTCCTTGCTCACAGGCGACTTCTCAATGACGGCAGAAGTGACTTTGCCGGATGACTCCTGATTGCCAACCTGCTCTCTAGACTCAGTGCGTACAGAGGAAAGTTGCTGGCGATAGGCGTTCCAATCGACCACCTGCGCGTGAACTTCTTTCACTGCTTCACTTTGATCTATAGCTTCCAACTCTTTTGCGTCAGGCAACCGGATGATCTTCCCGGTCTTCAGTCGATTCATGTTGTGATCCACGAACGCATCGGCATTTGCGCGATACAACGCCACTAACATTCGATCCAGACTGATTTCAGCAGGTTTGGTTTTTAGAGCAATCTTGCTTAACGAATCTCCACGTACTACGGTGATTGGTTCTTCAGAAATTGGAGTTTCAGGAGCTGGCTGTTCTTCGCTTACCCCTTCTGCCGCCTTACTCACCTCATCCTCAACTGCCGGAGCCGCTTTTTGTTTCGCTACAGAGGTCTCTTCTTGCAAAGGCACGGTATTTTTCTTTTCCGGTTGCGCGGAATTTATTGTCGCCGGTTGGGCAGGCGACAACGCTTGAGACACGGGTGCTTGCGTAATCGGTGTTGGCGCGACAACTGCCGGAACTGTTGGCGTTATTGCGGGCGCTGGATTAACTGGAGCTACAGGAGTAGTCGGTATCATCACAACCGGCTCTATTGGTTTGACCGCTTCCTTGGGTACTTGCGGATTAAAATCCGCCGGGTCAAGCAGGAAAGTATATTCGCGCATCAACTTGCCGGTTGACCATGTGACTTCTATCAGCAAGGTAACAAAAGGCTCATTCACCGCTTGCGGTGAAGTCACCTTAATGTACGGATCACCGTTATCCCGATTTGCAACCTCGAATTTCAGTTTGGGCAGGGCATATGGGTAATCAATACCCGCATTCTTGAACGCTTCGGCAGAAGCCAACTTTGCGTTAATGCTGGATTTGTCGGCTTTATCAACCGAAACCAACTCAATCTCAGCTTTAAGTGGCTGTCCCAAATTGGAACTGACGTTGATTTCTCCCAAGCCCATCGCACAGACGATGCCTGACCACGCCAAGCAGGCAATATAACCAGACGTTTTAAAAATCGATTTCAGCACGCTGTCACCCTTTACTTTCCCAAGACTTTAACCAGACTAACATCAGAGAGTTAGCGATGCAAGCTCACTTTTCCTCTAGGTTCATGCACTAACTGGCGGTAATCAACCCAATTTCTCGGAGCGCTACTTATTCAGCAATATGCGCAGCATGCGGCGCAATGGTTCCGCCGCGCCCCACAGCAACTGGTCTCCGCACACAAAAGCGCTTACATACTCCGCGCCCAGTTCCATCTTGCGCACACGACCGACAGCCACATCCAGCTTGCCGGTTACGGCCACTGGAGTGAGTTCGCGCACCGAGATTTCTCGCTGATTAGGTACGAATTTTACCCATGAATTGCCGCCCTTGATAAGCGCTTCAATTTCACTCAACGGCACATCTTTCTTCAACTTGATCGTCAGCGCCAGACTATGGCAACGCATCGCGCCGATGCGTACACATAAACCATCCACCGGAATACGCTGACTCGTGCCCAGAATTTTGTTGACCTCGGCCTGACCTTTCCATTCTTCTTTTGACTGGCCATTGTCGAGCTGCTTGTCGATCCACGGAATCAGACTGCCCGCCAACGGTACGCCGAAGTTTGCGATAGGCATATCGGCAGAACGCTGCTTCTCCGCCACACGGCGGTCGATTTCCAGAATCGCCGAACGGGGATCAGCCAGCAGATCAGACACCGAATCGTAAACCACGCCCATCTGGTGCAACAGCTCGCGCATGTTTTGCGCACCTGCGCCGGACGCTGCCTGATAAGTCATGGACGAAACCCATTCCACCAGCCCCGCATTGAACAATCCGTTCAAACCCATCAGCAAAATGCTATTGGTGCAGTTGCCGCCGATAAAATTCTTGCCGCCGTTCGCCAGCGATTTTTTGATGAGACCAAGATTGACGGGATCGAGGATAATGACCGCATCCTTTTCCATGCGCAGCGTGGAAGCTGCGTCAATCCAGTAGCCTTGCCATCCTGCCGCGCGCAGCTTGGGATACATCGCGGTGGTGTAATCGCCGCCCTGACAGGAAATGATGGTATCCATTGCCATTAACGTGGTCAGATCGCTCGCATCCTTCAACGGTACGCCGCGCCCTTCGGCTGGTGCTGCACCGCCCACATTGGAAGTGGTAAAAAATACCGCCTCGATCAAATCAAAATCTTTTTCTTCGCGCATGCGCTGCATGAGCACCGAGCCCACCATACCGCGCCAACCGATCAAACCAACTTTCATGATTCTTCCTTAAACTTCAAAAATTATAGCGCTGCGACAACCGCATCGCCCATCGCCGCGCAGCCAACCTTGCGCATTCCATCTTCATAGATGTCGCCGGTTCGCAGACCTTGCTGCAACACCTTGCGCACTGCCGCTTCGATACGCTGCGCGATGTCGGGGCGGGCAAAGGTGTATTGCATCATCATCGCCACTGACAAAATGGTCGCCAGCGGATTGGCGATATCTTTGCCCGCGATGTCCGGCGCGGAACCGTGGCACGGCTCGTACAGGCCTTTGTTGTTTGCATCCAGCGAGGCCGACGGCAGCATACCGATGGAGCCAGTCAGCATCGATGCTTCATCCGACAGGATGTCACCGAAGATGTTCCCGGTAAGGATTACATCGAACTGTTTGGGCGCGCGCACCAGTTGCATCGCCGCGTTATCCACATACATGTGCGACGTGGCAACTTGCGGATATTCCTTTGCCACTTCGCTGACGATCTCACGCCAGAACATACTGGTATCCAGCACATTGGCCTTGTCCACCGAGCATAGTTTTTTGTTGCGCTTCATGGCGATCTGGAAGCCGACATGCGCCACGCGACGGATTTCCGATTCGCTGTAGTGCATGGTATCGAAACCCTGGCGCTCGCCGTTCTCCAGCGTGCGAATGCCGCGCGGCTGGCCGAAGTAGATGTCGCCCGTCAGTTCGCGCAGGATCATGATGTCCAGACCGGACACGATGTCGGAGCGCAGCGTCGAAGCATTCACCAGTTCGGGATACACCATCGCCGGACGCAGATTGGCGAACAAGCCCAAGCCCTTGCGGATGCGCAACAGCCCTTGCTCGGGACGCATAGCACGCGGCAAGTTGTCATATTGATAACCGCCCACGGCACCGAGCAGCACCGCATCTGATTCCCTGGACAGCTTCAAAGTTGCTTCCGGCAACGGGTCTTTTGCAGCGTCATAACCGGCACCGCCGATGTGCCCTTGTTCCATCTCGATCTTCAAGCCGTCGCTGCGCAACGCTTCCAGCACTTTAACCGCTTGCGCGACAATTTCCGTTCCGATGCCATCACCCGGCAATACTGCAATTTTCATTTCTTCTTCCTTAATAAATTATGCAAATAACCACGGCTGCGCCGCGCGATGTTTCGCTTCGAACGCCTTGATTTCTTCCACATGCTGCAAAGTCAGGCCGATGTCGTCCAACCCGTTCAACAGGCAATGCTTGCGGAAGGCATCCACTTCAAACTTGTAGACCATGCCGTCCGGCGCAGCGATGGTTTGCTGCTGCAGATCGACCTTCAGCTTGTAACCGACATTGGCCTCCACCGCCTTGAACAGCGCGTCAACTTGCGCCGCATCCAGCTTGATCGGCAACAAGCCGTTTTTGAAACAGTTATTGAAAAAGATGTCGGCATAGCTGGGCGCGATGATGACGCGAAAACCGTAATCTTCCAGCGCCCACGGCGCGTGTTCGCGCGACGAACCGCAACCGAAGTTCTCGCGCGCCAACAGAATCTGCGCGCCCTGGTAACGCGGCTGGTTCAGCACGAAGTCCTTGTTCAGCGGGCGCTGTCTGTTATCCATACCCGGCTCGCCGTGGTCCAGATAACGCCACTCGTCGAACGCATTCGGGCCAAAGCCGGAGCGTTGGATAGACTTCAAAAACTGCTTGGGGATGATCGCGTCGGTATCCACGTTAGCTCTATCCAACGGTATGACCAATCCATCCAATAATGAAAACTTACGCATCACTTGCTCGCCTTTTCCAATTTTTCGCCGCCTGTTTCCAGCTTCTTGCCCAGCCATACACCGGCACTCTTGATACCCTCGACCGTGGATTCACCGGCCATTTTGGCGCTCTTATCCACCGCCTTGCCATCTTCCTTCAGCGCCGTTTTGGCGGCATTGCCCATCTGCTTCAAGTTTTTGCCTGTGCTCTCAACCATACCCTCGTCGGCAAACGCGCTGGTTGCTGCCAGCAAGCCCAGCGCCAGTAATAAACTCGCTATCCTGTTCATGCGCATTCCTTTCACAACTTGCTCACATCAACAAAATGCCCGGCAATCGCCGCCGCTGCAGCCATTTCAGGACTCACCAGATGCGTGCGTCCGCCCTGCCCTTGCCGCCCTTCGAAGTTGCGATTGGAAGTCGAAGCGCAACGCTCACCCGGCGACAAGCGATCATCGTTCATCGCCAGACACATCGAGCAACCCGGATCGCGCCATTCAAAACCCGCCGCGATAAGAATCTTGTCCAAACCTTCTTTCTCGGCTTGCGCTTTGACCAAGCCCGAACCCGGCACCACCATCGCCAGTTTCACATTCGTCGCGACTTTTTTTCCCTTGGCCACCGCCGCCGCTGCGCGCATATCTTCGATGCGTCCGTTGGTACAGGAGCCGATGAACACTTTGTCGATCTGAATCTTATTGATCGGCGTATTCGCCTTCAACCCCATGTAAGCCAGCGCACGTTCCCAGTCAGCGCGCTTCACCGCATCGGGTGCTGTCGCTGGATCGGGCACGCGCCCGTCCACCGCCACCACCATCTCCGGCGAGGTACCCCAAGTCACTTGCGGTTTGATCTGCGCTGCATCCAGTTCCACTGTTGCATCGAATTTCGCCCCGGCATCGCTATGCAGAGTGCGCCAGTACGCCACGGCCTTTTCCCAATTCTCGCCTTGCGGCGAGAACGGACGGCCTTTGCAATAAGCGATAGTCGTCTCGTCCGCTGCTACCATCCCGGCGCGCGCACCCGCTTCGATCGCCATGTTGCACAAGGTCATGCGGCCTTCCATGCTCAAGGCGCGGATCGCGCTGCCCGCGAATTCGATGGCAAAGCCCGTGCCGCCTGCCGTGCCAATCTTGCCGATCACCGCCAGCGCGATGTCTTTCGCTGTCACGCCTTTGCCCAACGCGCCTTCCACCTTGATCTGCATCGCTTTGGATTTTTTCGCCACCAGACATTGCGTGGCCATCACATGCTCGACCTCAGACGTGCCGATGCCGTGCGCCAGCGCCGCGAACGCGCCGTGCGTGCTGGTATGCGAATCGCCGCAAACCACCGTCATGCCGGGCAAAGTCGCACCCTGCTCCGGGCCGATCACATGCACGATGCCCTGACGCATGTCATTCATCTTGAATTCGGTGATACCGTTCTCGGCGCAGTTCGCATCCAGCGTTTCCACCTGCAAACGCGCAATCGGATCGGCGATACCGCCGCTGCGCTTGGTGGTCGGCACGTTGTGGTCGGCCACCGCAAGAATCGAAGAAGTGCGCCACAGCTTGCGCTGCGCCAGCTTCAGCCCTTCGAAGGCTTGCGGGCTGGTGACTTCATGCACCAAATGGCGGTCGATGTACAACAGCGCCGTGCCGTCGGCATCCTGCCGCACCACGTGCGAATCCCAGAGTTTGTCGTAAAGAGTTTTTGTGCTCATTGCTGTTCCTTTAAGAGCGGGCGATTATGCCATAGCAGCCGCGCCATCCCAAGCAGCGCCGATAGCATTGCGGTTAATTTCGGGGTGGCAAGTAGATAAAACACTTGGCTTTATGCTTGGCGCGACTGGGAAATATTCGAGCCCTTTAATACGATAAGTTGAATTTCAACAGGAAACTGCTTGCGAACGCACGTCAATAGGCGATCCGCTTCATGTACTCGATGAAGAGTGACGTGTTTATTGGCCTGCGGGCAAGGTATGGTTTTGGAAAGTATCTGGTGGGCAAAGCCGTGTTCAGCATACATCGCTGGCCGCTTCCAGCAGGTTCATCGGCAGTGCGGTGTCTTCTACGGCGGCGAGGTTAAAGACCTGTCCTGAGCCTGTCGAAGGATTGCCGAGTGTCGGCGCATCGTTCACGGGAGTGACGTTCAGGCTGACGGTGGCAACATTGGAATCCAGTTCGCCGTCGTTCGCTTTATAGGTGAAGCTGTCTGCGCCGTTGTAGTTGGCTTCCGGCGTGTAGCTGTAAGTGCCGTCGGTGTTTTGCACGAGCACGCCATGCGCCGGGCCGGTGACGATTTGCGTGGTCAGCGTGGTGGAATCCACATCGCTTGCATACGCACCCAGCGCAATCACCAGTGGTGTGTCTTCTGCGGTGCTGGCTTGCACATCGGCCACACCGGTGCGTCGTTCACCGGCGTGATGCTGAGGCTGACGGTGGCGAGGTTGGAATCCAGCGGGCCATCGTTCAGGCGGTAAGTGAAGCTGTCGGTGCCGTTGTAGTTGGCTGCCGGTGTGTAGCTGAAAGTGCCATCGGCATTCACGCTGACTGCACCGTGGGCGGGCTGATCCACCAGATGCGAGCCGAGTTGCAGCACGGCGGCGTTGTCCACCTGTGCAAACGGGTTGAACGCCAGTGTGCCGTCTTCCAGCATGGTCGCTGCTTCGTCATGCAATTGCGGCAGGCCGCTGACGCGCACATCCTGCACGGTGACGTGGCTTCCGTTTTGGCCGAAGCCGATCAGGTCGAAGCTGAGGTTGGCTGCGGCATTTTTGGCGACACCGGACAGGTCAACGCGGTAAGTGCGGCTGCCGTCGGCGTTGTTGATGCAGGTGACGCAGTCGGCCAGGTTCTGCGCGCCATCGGCTTGCAGGTTGAGGAAGGCGTCGGTGCGGGTGAGGCCGTCGTTGCCCAGCAGGGAGGTGCCAGTGGTGGCATCGAGCAGGGCGACTTCGAATGCATCCTCCGGTGCGCCTGCGGGATTGTCGAGTGCGGTGCCTGCGAGGGTGAAGCTCAGGTAGCGGTCGCTCGGGTTGAGCAGGAACACTTGGCTCAGGCGAGACTGGCTGCCGGAGACTTCGTTCAGGGTGGCAGAGGCCGTTCGCCCTGAGCCTGTCGAAGGGGCTGTGTTTGTCGAAGGATTGATGTCCACACCGCCCAATGTTGACCAACCACCCGCATAGTCAAGGTTGGTGAACGCAGGATTAGCCGCCCAATCGTATTGCGTAACCAACGAGCTGCCATCCGGCGCAATGCTCAATCCGCCATAACGGCTGTTACGCAACAAGCCTACAAAAGCCAGACTCATGCCACCTAATGGGATGGTGGGGAATGGCATTGGAACATTGTTCCCTCCCCCTTGCAGGGGGAGGGCTAGGGTGGGGGTAGAGTCTGTGAGTGTCGCCTTCGCCTGCGCCACCAACCCCTGCATCAACGCCATCTCCTCCGCACTAGGCAACCTTCTCACACCCGCCGTCAACGTTGCGCCCATGTAGTCGTTCGGGTCGGCGCTGTGGTTGATGCCCAAGGCATGGCCGTATTCGTGCAGGAGGACGGAGAGCATGTCCATCTTGCCCGCAGCAGCGCTGCCCGCCTTGGCTACCCATTCGTTGGGGTTGCTGGTGGGGAGGAATTCGCTGTTGTCGGCGGGGGTGGGGTCGATGAACCAACCGTAGCCGGAGGCGTTGGTGTCGAGGGTGATGGTTGAACCTGTGGTTTGGCCGATTGCGCCGTTGGGGAGGGCGGCGAAGTCCACGGAAACTGAAGCCAAGTTGTAGCCTGTGTTGTAACTGGAATCGCCCGTAACTGGTGTGGGCGCCTTGATCATGACGGGATCGGGGCATGTTGGTGATCTTTCATCTACGGATTCCAGCACCTTGATCTGCACGATGATCATGATCCTGAGGTGCTTGCCTCCAAGCTCAAGCTCGGCCAGGAATTTGGCCTGATCATCGCCTAGGTATCCGGGTGCAGGGTCGTAGTAGTAAGAGGTGAATCCCAAACTATCAACACCCGAGGAAAGACTTCCATGCTGGGCGCCTTGTAGCTGCGTGAGTTTGATGGCAGATAAATCGATGTTGTACGTTGGTTGGAAATAGACTTGGAGCAACCCAGCAGGATCGACCACATGGAAGGCCGACGTTGGCCCCTTCTGATGATCGATTTCCTGACACTCGTTCAGGATAAAACCGGCGGGCGGGGGCGCGCTACCCGCTGCGGCCTGCGCCAGCACGATGGGGGTGTCATAAGCAGGTACAAATTGAGCTACGAATTGAGCTACGGGGTCAGGTCTTGCCTTTTGCCAACACCCCACACACCCCATTTCTCCGCTTTGCTGCCCCGCCACGGCAGTGGGCGCAACAATCCCTGCAATCACGAGCACTAGAAGAGACGGGGGCAGTTTCATGTTCAGTCCTTTCGCGGTGGATGTTGCGCTTTGTGCGACCGTTAGCTTTCTTTTGCCTTGCGCTGGTTGGCGATTATTCGGCTTACTCTGGAATAGTGCAATCCGAAGTGGTCGCCAATCTCTTTAAGACCTCAGGGTCAGCATCACATTTGTTATTACTCATGCATCACCAGCGCATCGCGGGTGATTTCGACAAAGCGGCTGGATGCAAAGGCGGCCTCAATGCCGGACAGATTCGCGCGCAACAACTTTTCCAGTTCAGCATTGCTGATATTGCCGGTAGAGATCAATAACAACTTTGGTTCGCCGGTCAGCAAGAAGGTCTGCACAAAATCAGCATCCTTGCTGACCACGATGCGCTCATCCTTCTTGGCTCTGGCGATGACTTCGCTATCTGGTGTGAGATTCTTGCGGGGTAATTCAAGGGTGTGTAATGCATCGTGTCCCGCTTCATTCAGCCAGTTGGCGAAGCGACGGGGGAGTTGCGCATCGATCAGGAATTTCATGCCGCCAAACGTTCCAGTCGTTTAACGTGTGTCAGACGTGCGGCATAGGACAGCGCCGCCAGAATGTCTTCGCGTTCGAGGTCTTCGTAATCAGCCAAAATCTCTTCGGTGGTCATGCCGCTGGCCAGCCACTCCAATATGTTTTCCACCGGATAGCGCAAGCCGCGAATGCAAGGCTTGCCGTGGCATACCAACGGATCAACTGTAATGCGCTCGCTCATTTATTGGCCTCCTGCTTTCCCGATAAATATTGACGCTGGCTAATCATTGCCAGCGTCAGCATCTTACACCAGCCGTGAAGGCGCGCGTCCCTGTGACCTCGCGGCGACCTTCCCATTTCACATCTGAACGCGTGGGCACACCCAAAGGGTGCAAGCGATAAGAGCAAGCGTTAAGGGGGCAGCGTCGCATTGATTTCTGACAGATGAACGAGTGGGCAGAGCGAACGGGTGACGGCGCAGCCGTCGGGAACCCGTCGGCCTCCCCCTTGCGGGGACAAGAGACGTGCCCACCCCACCACCCGAAGATGCCCGTCAATCATACGCCTCGCTGTCACAATGTTAGGTGGCGCACAGACAAAGCCAGCAACAGTGACGAGAATGAAATTTTAGTCGTCTTGCACGGCATATCCAAAGGAGTATGAACATGAACGAATACCGCCACCACGTATCGGGCTTCTTCGTCCATCGCGACGATGCCGAAAAAGCGTTATCCAGACTCGCCGAGTTGGGGTTGCCTCGAGATCGGCTAAATATCTTCACTGCTGACTCAGTTCAGCCGGTTTCCTCGCAGGAGAAGAAGCAGGAGAAGAAGAGTGATGGCGTGCTGCAGGACATACTTGTGGACAGTGCCGTCGGAACGATGGTCGGCACCGGCATTGGCGCGCTGGCAGAAGTCGGGTTGGTGGTAGCGAACGTGAGTCTGTTCTTTGCCAGCCCGTTACTCGCTCCCCTGATGTTGATGGGCTGGGGTGCCAGTATCGGTGCATTGATCGGCGCGTCGACCGGAGCAACGGCCGGTGCCGGACACAAGCATGGATGGCTTGCGGACCTGATCCGTGATGCAATCGCGAACGGACAGGTTGTGCTAGTGGCGGAAACCAGGACGGAGCAGGAAACCGCGACGGCGCGGGAAGTCATCCAGGCATCGGTCGGAACCAGCAAGGACATAACCGATAAGGGTTCAGCGTCGCATTGATTTCTGACAGATGAACGAGTGGGCAGAGCGAACGGGTGACGGCGCAGCCGTCGGGAACCCGTCGGTCTCCCCCTTGCGGGGACAAGAAACACGCCCATCTCCACCGCCCGAAGATGCCCGTCAATAGGCGATCTACATCACTCACATCATGGAGATTACCGTGCCTTTTGGCTTGCCATCAAGTTGTGTTTTTGATTCTTGCTGCAATACGTTCTAGCCGCGAACTTCCGCCACGTTGCGCAGCTTCCACCACATCAACAGCATACCCAGCAGCGCCGCCCCTGCGCTGCATGAAAACAATGCCGATGCGCCCCAGTGCTGCCAGATCGGGCCGCTGGCCAGTCCGCCCAGCATGCCGCCTGCGCCGTAGGTGAAGCTGCCGTACAGCGCCTGCCCTTTGGATTGATGCCGCCCTTGGAAGAACTGGTGCACCAGGCCGACCGAGGAGGCGTGGAATGAGCCGAAGCTGAGTGCGTGCAGCATCTGCGCGAACAGCAGCAGCACGACGACATCTACCGCCCAGCCGATGAGCAGGAAGCGCAGCACCGCCGCGCCGAAGCTGATGAGCAGAATGCGCGTGAAGCCGAAGCGCTTCACTAGCGCGGGCATGACGAAGAACACACCGATCTCGCAGATCACGCCCAGCGCCCACAGCATGCCCACCGTGCTTTTGGCATAACCATGCTCGACCAGATAGATGGAATAGAAGGTGTAGTAAGGGCCGTGCGCCACCGCCATCAGGAAGCACGCGCCGAACAAGGCCAGCACGCGCGGTTGCAGCACGATCTGTTTGATCGGCTGATGGTCGGTGTGATGCGCCAGCACTTCGGTCTTGGGAATCTGCCGCGAGAAAATCAGGATGCCGACCTCGCACACCAGTCCCGCCCACAGCAGCCACGCGATGGCGATATAGTCGAAGGCATAGCCCAGCCCCACCACCGAGACGATGAATCCGATGGAACCCCAAGAGCGGATGCGCCCGTAGTGCGCGGTGTTCTTGCCGAGGTAGCTGAGCGTGGTCGCTTCCACCAGCGGCATCGACGCGCTCCAGAAAAAGCTCATCAGCACCAGCACCAGAAACATGCCCCAGAAACTGGTGGTGGCAAACACGCCCAGATAGAACAGTGCGCTCAAACTCGCCGCCACTTGCACCACCAATTGTCGCTTGCCCGTGTGATCCGCCAGCCAGCCCCAAAGGCTGGGCGCAACCATGCGCATCACCGGCTGGATCGACATCAGTACAGAAATCTCGACGACACTAAAATGGATGGATTGCAGGTACAAACTCCAATAGGGAGAGAACATCCCCACGAAGGCGTAGTAGAAAAAATAGAAACCGGCGATGCGCCAGTGGTGGTTCTTGGTGGTGTGCATAACAGACGGGCGACGGAATGGCGCGCATTATCTCACGCAGAAAAATATTTTCGCCGTGACACTTGAAATCAGTCACCTCGCCCCAATTACCCACCAGTCGAAAACAGGAGAGCCGTATGGAACAGAACGAGAACACCCCCCAGAACGAACAAGCACAAGCAAACGCCGAAACTTCGGCGGAAACGATGCCCAGCCTGGAGGAGATGCTGCAGGAATCCGAGCGCAAGGCACAGGAGCACTACGATGCCTGGATGTACGCCAAGGCCGAAGGCGAGAACATCCGCCGCCGCGCTGCCGATGATGTGAGCAAGGCGCAGAAGTTCGCGGTGGAGCGCTTTTCCAACGAAATGCTGGCAGTGATGGATAGCTTGCAAGCCGGGCTGGCAGTGGAAACCGCCAGCGTGGAAAGTTTCAAGAGCGGCATGGAGCTGACCTTGAAGCAACTTTCCAACGTATTCGAGAAGTTCAATATCAAGGAAGT
Organism: uncultured Gallionellaceae bacterium; assembly: GCA_903847155.1. GTDB lineage: Bacteria > Pseudomonadota > Gammaproteobacteria > Burkholderiales > Gallionellaceae > Sideroxyarcus. The sequence goes on from CAINCU010000015.1 coordinate 143,736, forward strand.
GAATCCGATCGGCGAGAAGCTGGACCCGCACAAACATCAGGCGATCACCCTGGTGGAGAGCGAGCAGCCTGCCAATACTGTGGTGACCGTAATGCAGAAGGGTTACACACTGAATGAGCGCGTACTGCGTCCGGCTCTGGTGATGGTAGCCAAAGGAAAAGATTAAGCACTTGAAATATTTAATGTCGCCCTGATGTTAGGCGGCAAGCAACAAACATTCATTCTTATAAAGCATTCAACTGAAAGGAAAGCATCATGGGAAAAATCATCGGTATTGACTTGGGCACGACGAACTCTTGTGTGGCCATCATGGAAAACGGCAAGACCAAGGTGATCGAGAACGCGGAAGGTACGCGCACGACACCGTCCATCATCGCCTACATGGAAGACGGTGAAGTGCTGGTGGGCGCGCCCGCCAAGCGTCAGGCCGTGACCAACCCCAAGAACACCCTGTACGGCGTGAAGCGCCTGATCGGTCGTCGCTTTGAAGAGCCGATGGTACAGAAAGACATCAACATGGTTCCCTACACCATCGTCAAGGCCAAGAACGGCGACGCATGGGTGAAGGTGCGCGACAAGGAAATCTCCGCACCGGAAATCTCCGCCGAAGTGTTGATGAAGATGAAGAAGACCGCCGAGGATTACCTGGGCGAACCGGTCACCGAAGCGGTTATCACCGTGCCGGCCTATTTCAACGACAGCCAGCGCCAAGCCACCAAGGACGCAGGCCGCATCGCCGGTCTGGACGTGAAGCGCATCATTAACGAACCAACCGCAGCCGCATTGGCGTTCGGTATGGACAAACAGGAAGGCGACCGCAAGATCGCGGTGTATGACTTGGGCGGCGGCACGTTCGACATCTCCATCATTGACATCGCCGAAATCGACGGCGAGCACCAGTTCGAAGTGCTGTCCACCAACGGCGACACATTCCTCGGTGGCGAAGACTTCGACATGCGCGTGATCGAATTTCTGGTGGACGAATTCAAGAAAGAAAGTGGAGTTGACCTGAAGAAGGACATGCTGGCCTTGCAACGCCTGAAAGACGCGGCAGAAAAAGCCAAGATCGAATTGTCGTCCGCACAGCAGACCGAAGTGAACCTGCCTTACATCACTGCCGATGCCACAGGCCCTAAACATCTAGCCGTGAAGATCACCCGCGCCAAGCTGGAAAGTCTGGTGGAAGATCTGGTCGCGCGCACCATCGAGCCATGCAAGATCGCCATGAAGGATGCAGGCGTAAGCAATGCCGACATCGCCGACGTGATTCTGGTTGGCGGCCAAACCCGTATGCCAATGGTGCAAGAAAAGGTGAAAGCATTCTTCGGCAAGGAAGCGCGCAAGGACGTGAACCCGGACGAAGCGGTGGCCGTGGGTGCTGCGATTCAGGGCGGCGTGCTGCAAGGCGAAGTGAAGGACGTGCTGCTGCTGGACGTGACCCCGCTCAGCTTGGGTATCGAGACCATGGGCGGCGTGATGACCAAGCTCATCAAGAAAAACACCACCATCCCGACCAAGGCTGCGCAAGTGTTCTCGACGGCCGATGACAACCAGAGCGCGGTAACCATCCACGTGCTGCAAGGCGAACGCGAAATGTCTTCCGGCAACAAGAGCCTGGGGCAATTTAACCTGTCCGACATCCCGCCCGCACCACGCGGCATGCCGCAGATCGAAGTGACTTTCAACATCGACGCCAACGGCATCTTGCACGTCGGCGCGAAGGACAAAGCCACTGGCAAAGAAGCCAACATCACCATCAAGGCCAGCTCCGGTTTGAGCGAAGAAGAAATCAACCGTATGGTGGCCGATGCCGAAGCCCACGCCGACGAAGACAAGAAGGCGATGGAACTGGTGACCGCGCGCAACCAACTGGACGCGCTGATCCACTCCACCAACAAGTCGATGAAGGAATACGGCGAGCATCTGACGGCTGACGAAAAAGCCGCCGTCGAAGCCGCACTGAAAGCCGCCGAAGAAGTGGTCAAGGGCGACGACAAGGAAGCCATCGAAGCCAAGGCCGAAGCACTGGCCACTGCCGCGCAAAAGCTGGGCGAAAAGATGTATGCCGCCGAACAAGCCAAGTCACAAGCAGGCGGATGCGAAGGCTGCGCGCCCGGCGAAAAAGGCGATGAACCAAAGAAAGATGAAAGCGACGTGGTGGATGCTGAGTTCACCGAAGTAAAAGACAAAAAATAAATAAGGAGCGGGCATCGGGGAGCGAGGAGCGAGAAAGCCGTTACTAGGCAACTTGATCCTCGCTCCTCGATCCTTTATCAATGAGCAAAAAAGATTATTACGAAGTCCTCGGCATCAACCGCGATGCCCCTGAGGATGAGATCAAAAAGGCTTATCGCAAGCTGGCGATGAAACATCATCCTGACCGCAACCTGGACAATCCGAAAGCGGAAGAGCAGTTCAAGGAAGCGAAGGAAGCCTACGAAACTTTGTCCGACGGGCAGAAGCGCGCGGCTTACGACCAGTACGGCCACGCGGCGTTTGAGGCGGGCGGTATGGGCGGCGGCAATCCGTTCGGTGCGGGCGGCGCGGGGGCGCAGGGCTTCGACTTCGGCGACATCTTCGGCGACATCTTCGGCGGTGGTCGTGGCGGGCGCAGTCAGGTGCATCGCGGCGCAGACTTGCGCTACAACATGGAGGTCACGCTGGAAGAAGCGGCGCGCGGTGCACAAAAACAGATCCGCATTCCGGTGATGGAAGAGTGCGCAACCTGTAGCGGTTCCGGCGCCAAGCCCGGCACCTCGGCCACCACTTGCACCACCTGCGCCGGTCACGGCCAGGTGCGCATGCAACAGGGCTTCTTCTCGGTGCAGCAGACCTGCCCGCGTTGTCACGGCAGCGGCAAGCAGATCAGTTCACCGTGCAAGGACTGCCAAGGCAGCGGGCGCGTGAAGAAACAGAAGACGCTGGAAATCAAGATTCCGGAGGGTATCGACAGCGGCATGCGTTTGCGCCACAGCGGCCACGGTGAAGCGGGTAGCCACGGTGCACCGCACGGTGATCTGTATGTGGAAATCCACATCAAGCCGCACAGCGTATTCCAGCGCGACGGCGACGACCTGCATTGCGAAATGCCGATCAGTTTCGCCACCGCCGCATTGGGTGGCGAGATCGAGATACCGACTTTGGATAGCAAGGCCAGCATCAAGATTCCGGCGGAAACACAAAGCGGAAAAATCTTCCGCCTGCGCGGCAAAGGCATCAAGGGCATGCGCACCCATACCCACGGCGACCTGCATTGCCACGTGGTAGTGGAAACGCCCGCCAACCTGACCGAGCGCCAGAAGGAGTTGCTGCGCGAGTTTGAGACCATCAGCGAACAAGACAGCGCACGGCACAGCCCGCGTGCCAAGTCGTGGATGGGCAAGGTGAAGGATTTCTTCGGGCATTGAGCTTCATCCGGCCACGGATGGACACGGATATTCACGGATTTAATGTTTGCTGATCCGTGTTATTCGGTGTTCATGCGTGGCTGATTCATTTACAAACACATTGAAGATGCCTGTCAATAGGCGATCTACACAATGCACTGCGTGAAGATTGGCGTGTTTATTGGCTTGCGACGTTGCTGCAAGCGGGATAATCAGATTTCACCCTGCCCCTACCCGAACTGAAACCCCGAAAACATCTTGCCGAACATCTGTTCGTGGTAGGTGATTTCTCCGGCATCTTCTCCCGCCGCTCCGGCGACCACCATCAACGGCAGCAAATGTTCGCTGCGCGGATGGCTGGCGTGCGCACCAGGTGCTTGTTGCCATGCGCTCAACAGGCGCTCGCGCTCTGCCGGCGCGGCCTGCACCGCTGCGCACAACCATGCATCGAACTGTGCGGATGCCTTGGCTGCGCTTTCGCTGTTCGAAAAAAATTCGCGCAGGTTGTGGTAGCTGTTGCCGCTGCCGACGATCAGCACGCCTTCATCGCGTAACGGCTGCAACGCGCGTCCCATCGCCAGATGTTCCGCCGCATCGAGATTGTGTTTCAACGACAGTTGCACGATAGGCACGTCCGCTTGCGGGTAGATCAATTTGAACGGCACGAATACGCCGTGATCCAGCCCGCGTTCATCATCCTGTTCGCTGTGGATACCTGCCTGTTGCAGCAGTTCGCGCATGCGTGCCGCGACAGATGCCGAGCCGGATGCCGGATAGGTCAGACGATAAGTATGTTCGGGGAAGCCGTAGTAATCGAACAGCAAGTTGTAGTGTTCGCTATTCAGTATAGTAGGCACGGCGCATTCCCAATGCCCGGAAATCACCAGTACGGCGCGCGGACGCTGTCCGAGCGTTGCATCAATGCCGCGCAAATAGGCGGCCAGCTTATCCCACAAAGTCGCCGGAAATCCCGGCGGTGGTTCCATGAAAAAACACGGGCCGCCGCCGTGTGGAACGAACAGGGTTGGCAATCTTTTATTCTTCATTTTGGTGTCCCCGCTAATAACGCAATGTGCTTATGTTACTCGCCATATTGGGGTCGTCCGGCGCAGTTTCAATTGCGTTATTATGCGGCCTGCTGCAAACACTCAAAGGAGCTTCACTATGGGCATTACGCTTATTCTTCTTGGCATTTGCGTCGTTGCGCTGATCTACAGCGTCAGTCTGTACAACAATCTGGTCAGCATAAAACACGAGGTGAGCAAAGCGTGGGCAAACATCGACGTGCTGCTCAAGCAGCGCCATGACGAGCTGCCAAAACTGGTCGAGGTGTGCAAGCAGTACAAGCAGTTCGAGCAGGAAACTTTGCAGCGCGTGATCGCCGCGCGTTCGCAAGTGCAGACGGCGCGCGAGGGGCAGGACATCGCGGCGCTGGGCAAGGCAGAAGGCATGATGCGCACCAGTCTGAGCGGTTTATTCGCGGTAGCGGAAGCGTACCCGGAACTGAAAACCAACGAGCAGTTCATGCAACTGCAAACGCGTATTTCCGGTTTGGAGAACGGCATCGCTGACCGCCGCGAGTTTTATAACGATGCGGTGAATATCTACAACGTCGGCATCGAACAATTCCCGGCGGTACTGATCGCCAACATGTTCGCTTACATCGCGAAACCCCTGCTAGAATTCGCTGCCGCAGAAAAAACAGATGTCGATATCAAAGCGTTATTCAGCTAGTAAAGCCTTGCGGTGAATGCAACGACAGCGGGATGTATTAAATGGTCACCACAAAATTTTGAAAAACCTGAGGGATAAAACATGAAGAAAATATTCGTATTGGCAATCGCACTGGGCATCGCACAACCTGCCATGGCTGGCAGCATCAACATCGGAGGGCTTTCCGGCGGACAAGCTTCCTTCCGCGCCGTCTCGGAAGACCTCGGCTCTGCACTGAGCTACAAAGGTGTGGAACCTGCCGCAGCGCTCGGCATCACCGGTTTCGACGTGGGTCTGGAAGTCACCCAGACTTCGCTGGCCAAGACCAACGCCGCACTGTGGAACTCCATGGGCGTAAGCAACATCAGCAACCTGTATGTGCCCAAACTGGAAATCGCCAAAGGCCTGCCGTTGGACATCGACGTGGCCGGTTTCGTCTCCACCGTTCCCACCACCGGCATCAAACTGTACGGCGGTGAATTGCGCTGGGCGTTCATGCCGGGCAGCATAGCCATGCCCGCTGTAGCTGTGCGCGGTTCCTTGACTAAACTGTCCGGTGTCAGCGACCTGTCACTGAACACCAAGGGACTGGATATTTCGATCTCCAAGGGTTTTGCCATGCTCACCCCCTACGCCGGTATCGGTAAGGTGTGGACCAGCAGTTCCAGCAGCTCTTTCGCGTCCGAGAGTTTTTCCCAAAACAAGCTATTCGCTGGAGCCAACCTGAATCTGGGACTGACCAACCTCGCCGCCGAATACGACAAGACCGGCTCGGCTAAGTCAATTAGCGTCAAACTGGGCTTCCGTTTCTAACAGGTAGCTTTTGCATGACGCACCGGTGAAAGCAATGCTCGTTTCCTTTCGCCATGGTTACTCGCATCTCATCACTTCCGGCGGACAGCTTTTATTGCTGTTCGCCGGATTTTTTTTTGGCAATCGTAACGCCTGGTTATGGTGTCTCGGCTGTATGGCTATCGTCAGCCTGCTCGCCTGGTATTCCGCATTGCGCAGGCACAGGCTCATTGTGGACACACCCACCTCACGCATCGGTTCCGCCGCGCAGGGTTATGTGGAACTGCTCGGTCGTGCCCAGCCGCAAGGCGTGCCCGTTCTGAGTCGATGTTCACTGTTGCCTTGCCTGTGGTATCGCTACAAGATCGAGCGCAGGAACCAGAAGAACCAGTGGTACACCGAGTCCAGCGGCGAAAGCGATGAGCCCTTCATCATTGACGACGGCAGCGGGCAATGCGTGATAACCCCCGAAGGTGCTGAGATCATCACCCAGCACAAGGACACGTGGCAGGTCGCCGACTATCGCTATACCGAATGGACGCTGATCAAGCTGGACGAGGTGTATGCACTTGGCGAATTCAAAACGGCCGGCGGTAGCAGTAGTACGCTCACGCAAAATGATTTGGTAAATCAGGTGCTGTTCGAATGGAAACAAGATAACGCCGATCTGCTCAAGCGCTTCGACCTGGACAACAGCGGCGAACTCGACATGCAGGAATGGATGCTGGCGCGGCAGGCCGCCAAACGGGAAGCCAACAAGCGGTTGGACGAAGTACGCGCCGAAAAGGACGCCAACTTTATGCATCAACCAGGAGATGGTCGTTTGTACCTCATCAGCAACTTGCCCCCGGAGAAACTCGCAACCCGTTACGCCATCTGGACGTGGCTGCATCTGGCGATTTTTTTCGGTGCTTTATGCGGATTGGCTTGGATGGGAGCGCACCCCGAGTTCTAACCTGTTTTATTCTATTGGCTCAAACCGAAAATTTGTGCCCCGGATTCAGTAAATCAACAATGCTCTGATGCCCCGCCTTGACGGCCAGATCAAGCGGCGTGTCGCCATTCTGGTACTGTGCATACCGATTCGCACCTTTATCGAGCAGCAGCTTGACGATCTGCGTGTGGCCGTTATTGGAAGCCTTGTGTAACGCCGTCCAGCCATCGACGCTGGCCAGATTCACATCGGCACCTTTCGCAATCAGGTAGCCGCAGGCCAGCAGATGCCCGCGCGTGGCGGCCTGCATCAAAGCGGTCCAGCCGAACAGGCTTTGCACATTGGGGTCGGCTCCTTTCTCCAGCAACATCTTCACCACGTTGGCGTAACCGTTATAGGCCGCCCAATGCAATGGGGTATAACCGTTCTTGTCGCAGGTGGTAAATTTTGCGCCGCACTTGATCAACAGCAGCGCGAATTCTTCGTTGCCGTTGAACGACGAAATCATCAGCGGCGTCCAGTCGCGCTCGTCGCGCACCTCCAAATCCACGCCACAGGAGAGGAAAACCTGCACCGCATCCTGATTGCCGTCCTCCACCGATTTCAATAATCCTTGCGGATTGAAGTCGTAACCGAGTTGTTCTATTTCCAGTCGTTTGAATTCCGGGATGTCAGCCCACGCATTGATCTCTTTGTCCTGTTCGTGCAACGAGTGAAGATAGTTACCGATGCGAACAATTTCCGCCGCCGCTTCCCGCGGGAACCCCGCCCGGTCTCCGCTGCGTTGATCCATCATCAGGTCTTGCAGATATGGCTCGATGTGCTCTGTCTCAATCAATTCGAGAATTTTACCGAACACGCGCGGAAAGCGCTCCTCCAACACCTTCGGGTAGAGATCTTCTTTAGCGCCGAGCAGTTTGAGTAGTCTCTGATCCATAGTCTTGATACCGTCTCTGAAATCGTCAAGTTTGCTGTTGCATCGAGTGAACAATGTCAATCAACTCACCATCCATATAAATAGAAATTTGATGTTATCTTACTCCATTCCAGCGAGAAGTTTATGTGCGCTAACAAATAGATATATCTTCTGAGTGAGAATCAGGATTAGCACATCGCGCCAAATCAATAACGATAAATTGATCAGCAAATTTCATATACCAGCTTTGCAGCAAGCCAGTAAACACGGACATCCTCATCAAGAAGACAATGTAGATCGCCTATTGGCGGGCATCTCCACGAGGTGCAATTTCCAGGTGAATTAAAGCAACCTATCCAACTCACTCCGGGCTGACCTGCACCGGTGCAGGCGCACCTTTAGCCGGCGTACGCACCAGCAGGATCAACGGCAGCATCACCACAAAGTTGATCGTGGCAAACCAGAAGCTGTCAATGTAGCCGATGTTCTGCGCCTGATGGATGACGGCCTTGGCGGCGAGCGCGATGCCTTGCGGGTCTTCCGAGCCGAGATGCAGCGGCGCGAGATAAGCGTGCAGTGTATTGCTGTAGGGTGTGATCTCGCCGCGCATCAGGTTCCAGGTCTGTTCGGTGGTGCGTGAGAAATACGTGGCCAGTATCGAGATACCCAGAGCTGAACCGAAGGTGCGGATCAGGCTGTAAATGCCTGCCGCTTCGGCAGCAACCGCTTTGGGCAGCGTGGTAAACGCCAGCGTGGAGATGGGCACGAACACCAGCCCCATGCCCATGCCCTGCAGGATCATCGGCCAGATCAAATCACTGGCGCTGATGTCGCCGGTGAAGCGCGTCATCAGATAATTTCCCGCGACACTACAGGCGATGCCGATCAGCACAAAATTGCGCGGCGGAAACCTGCCGGAAAATTTGCCCACGAAGATCATCACAAAGAACGAAGCCAGTCCGCGCGGCGCCATATACAGCCCGGCCTCGAACGTGGGGTAGCCGAGGAAGTTTTGCAGGAACAAGGATTGCAACACCATGCCGCCGAAAAAGCCGACCCCGATGGTGGTCATGATCAGACTGGCAACCAGAAAATTGCGGTCGCGAAAAATGCGCAGATCGAACAACGGATGGTGCTTGCCGGTGAGCGTATAGATAATGAAAAAGGCGAAGGCGATCACCGCCACCACCGTGGCGAAAATCAGCATCTGCGAACTGAACCAGTCATCCTGATTGCCGCGATCCAGTACCAGTTGCACCGCACCGATACCCACCGCCAGTGAAGCGAAACCCAGCCAGTCCATGCGCCGCTCTTTCGTGGGAGTATCGGGAACGTAGCGCACGGCAAGAATGAAGGAAGCAATGCCGACGGGCAAGTTGATATAGAACGTCCAGCGCCAGCTAATCACTTCGGTGAGCCAGCCGCCCAAAGTCGGCCCCAGGATGGGCGCGACCATCACCCCCATCGCCCAGATCGCCATCGCCTTGCCGCGCTGCTCGCCGGGATAAGTTTGCAGCATGATGGATTGCGACAGCGGCACCAGCGACGCGCCGAACACGCCCTGCAGGAAGCGGAACATCACCATCTGCGCCAGACTGGTCGCCATGCCGCACAGCGCAGATGAGATAACGAAACCCGCGATACTGATGAGCAGGAAACGTTTTTGCCCGAGGCGGTCGGTGATGAAACCGGTGAGCGGCATGAAGATGGCGGAAGCGATCAGGTACGAAGTAAGCACCCAACTGATGTTGTCCGGCGTGGCGTCGAGCTGCCCCGCCATATTGGGCAGCGCCACGTTGATGATGGTGGTGTCCAGCACCTGCATGATGGTCGCCGACATCACGGCGATGCTGGTAAGTACCCGTTGGCTGTTCATGCGGGTGCTATTTCAGATACACCGTCACAGTCGCCGTGGCACCGATGCGCAGCGGGTGCTCGGCATCGGTCGGCGTGAGCTTGATGCGCACCGGCACGCGTTGCGCGATCTTCACCCAGTTACCCGTGGCGTTTTGCGGCGGCAGCAGCGAGAAGGCAGTACCCGTGCCACCGCTTAAACTTTCCACCGTGCCTTTGAAATGTTGCCCCGAATACATGTCGATCTGGATGTCCACGTCCTGGCCGGGATGGATGCCCGCTAATTCGGTTTCCTTAAAATTCGCATCGATGTGAAAACTGTCCTGTTCGATCAGCGCAAACAACGGTACACCGACGTTGACCAGCGATCCGGCAGCGAGCGAGAAATTGCTGATCTGCCCGTTCTGCGTGGCCGTGATATGAGTGTGTTCCAGATCGAGCTTGGCCTGCGCGATGGCGGCCTGCGCCTTCAACACGTCGCCGCGCTCTTCGGGCTTCACCGGTACGGACAGCGCCTTGCTCAATTTGGCGCGCGCCTGATCCAGAGATGCCTGCAAAGCCTGCATGCGCGTCTGCGCATCATCCACGGCTTGCTGCGAAAGAAAATGCTGTGCCACGAGTTCCTTGTCACGCGCGTAACTGCTTCGCGCATTGGACAGATCGCCCTCGGTCTGTGCCACTTGCGCCCGCGCCGCGCCAACTTCCGCGTTGTCCTGCCGTGCGCTTTGTTTCGCCAAAGCCAAGTCGGCTTGGGCACGATTCAAAGCGATAGTAAAAGGTTCAGGATCGACATCGAACAGCGCATCGCCTTTATGCACGTACTGGTTATCCTTAACATACACGGCGGTCACGCGGCCGGCGACTTGCGCCGCCACGTTCACCACATCGGCGTTGATATAGGCATTTTCGGTGCTACGCGAACGCCCGGAAAAATGCACAACAGCATAACCGCCAAGCAGGGCGACCAGCACCAGTGCAATGGCAATAGGTTTTTTATTGGCGACGATACGTTTCATGCGATTGTTCCCAGTTTGCTACGAATATTGTTCAGTACATCAAATGCGGTTTTGATCTCGGCCTGGCTCAAGCCGTCCAATACTTCCTTGCGCAAATCGGCGGCGTAAGAGCGGATCTCGGTCACCACTATTTTTCCCGCATCGGACAAATGCAGATGCTTCACCCGTCGGTCGGTCTCGCTGCCGCAGCGTTTGAGCAAGCCTTCGCGCTCCATGTGATCGACCAGCCTGACCAGCGACGCGGCTTCAATACCCATGTACTGCGCCAGTTCGTGATGGGTACAGCCGTCGTGGCGCGAGAGATGAAACAACAACAACCAACGCGAATGCGAAAACCCCAAAGGCCGCAAACGCCTATCCAGCTCATTGCGCCATGCATGCGTCGCCATAAACATCGACTCCGCAAATTGCTCGTTCAAGGATTTCATTATTTGTTGGCTGACTAATGGTTTGCTTGCTAACTATTTTCGCGGAAAACAGCGCTGTTGTCGAGACCCATAATTTATTTGGAAAAGAACGCGACCGCTTCCGCCTCGTCGCGTGTGCGCTTGAACGGCGGCAGGCTTTGCCAGATGCGCTTGCCGTAGTGTTTGGAGATCAGGCGCGGGTCGCAGATCATCAGCACGCCGCGATCTGTTTCGTCGCGGATCAGGCGTCCCGCGCCCTGCTTGAGGTTGATGATGGTGCGCGGCAACTGGAACTCCATGAACGCGTTGCGCCCCTGTTTGTTCAGCTCCGCGATGCGCGCGGCCAGCACCGGATCGTCCGGCGGCGCGAACGGCAGCTTGTCGATGATCACCAGCGACAGCGCCTCGCCGCGCACATCCACGCCCTCCCAGAACGACTGGCTGCCGAGCAGCACCGCGTTGCCGTGTTCGCGGAAGCGCGACAGCAATTCGTTGCGCGAACCTTCGCCCTGGATCAGCAGCGGATACTTCAAATTCTTGCGGTCGAACTCGGCTTGCAGAATTTCGTAAGCGCGCTGCATCGCGCGCAAGCTGGTGAACAGCAGGAACGCACGGCCTTTGCTCGCCTCGATCAACGGCAGCGCCGCCTGCACCACCGCATCGGTGTAGCCTTCGGTGTTCGGCTCGGGCAGGTTCTGCGGCACGTACAGCAGCGCCTGCTCCTGATAATTGAACGGGCTGTCCCAGCACGCGGTGCGCGCTTCCAACAAGCCCATCTCGTGCTGGTAATGCGAGAAGTTCTGCTTAACCGCGAGCGTGGCCGAGGTGAATATCCACGCACGCGGATGGCCGCTGATCTGCTTGGCAAAGATGTCGGCGATGGACAGCGGCGTGGTGTTGAGTTGCAGCGAATGGTGGAAGACTTCCAGCCAGCGCACGACACCGTTCGCAGGCGTGGCAGCGGGCGCAACGTTTTGCCACACCTTCAACATCGCTACCAACTCCTGCGCGCGCTGCCAGCAATTCTCCAGTCCCTCACTGCGCTCCGCCTGCTTCTCCAGCAACCCTGCAAGGTTCTTCAGCTTCTCGCCCAATGTCTTCAACGCAGGCGCAAACTCCTTGATGCTTTGCGTGGCATCCGCCGCCATGCGCCCTTCCTTTTTGAACGCCAGCCGCAAATCGCGCGCGGCTTTTTCCAGCTCGTCGCACGCCAGCGGCAACGCAGCAAAATCCTTGGCCGAAGTCAGCGCCTCGATGCGCGCATCCTGCGCCAGATCGAACAACTGAGACGTAGAAACGCTGTCGCCGAAGAACAGGCTGGCCGTCTCCGGCAATTGGTGTGCCTCGTCGAAGATCACCGTATTGCAGGCGGGCAGCAACTCCGCCACACCTTCATCGCGCAGCATCACGTCGGCAAAGAACAAGTGATGGTTGACCACGATCACATCCGCTTCCATCGCCTCCTTGCGCGCCTTGAGCACGAAGCATTCGGTGTGGTGCGGGCATTCCTGCCCGAGGCAGTTGTCGCGCGTCGAAGTCACATGCATCCAGATCGGCGCGTTCTCCGGCACATCGGCCAGCCCGCTCCTGTCACCGCTCTGCGTCACCTTGGCGTAGTTCACGATCTTTGCCAGATGCTTCACATCCTCGCGCGTCTTGAACAGTCCATTCGACTGCGCCAGTGCCAGATGGTAGTGGCACACATAGTTCGAGCGCCCCTTGAGCAGCGCCACCGACACCGGCGCTTTCAACGCATCGCGCACCATCGGCAAATCTTTCTGGAACAACTGGTCCTGCAGGTTCTTGGTGCCAGTGGAAACCACCACCTTGCCGCCCGCCAGCAAGGCAGGCACCAGATAGGCAAACGTCTTGCCCGTGCCGGTTCCTGCCTCCGCCACCAGGATGGCGTTGTCGCGTATCGCCTCCGCCACGGCCAGCGCCATGTCGCGCTGCTGCGCGCGCGGACGGAACGACGCGACTTCAGTAGCAAGCGGGCTTTGTTCGGAAAAGAAACGTTCGACTTCGGTGGACACGGGGATATGGTTATTGGCTGGGGACGGCGTTATAGTGCGGCTGGGATTTTACGCGAGGGCGAGAGAATGAACATTGTTTTTTGGCTTGATCAGATACCAGCCAATCTAATTGCCTCTGTTTGTTCCAAAGGAATATGTTCTAAATAGAAAATAATATAAAAATGAATAAATGCATACTGACTGATGCGATCCTAACGGAAGAGAACGACTCCAAAGCTCATGTATTGCCCAGTGCTCTTGGAGGACGTTTTAAGCCGAAAGGAATTTTGTCGAAAACAGCAAACGAAGCCTTAAACGACAAGTTCGATCTACCACTAATTCAGGCGCTTTCTCCCTTTATGGCTCTTCTAGGAGGTGCACGAGATCGCGGAGAAAATAAACCCGTTCGTATGACTGATAAGTCGGGGCAGTCATACTCGGTGGTTTTTGGAAAATCATTGGAATTGACCGAACCAAAGTTTCAGGAAGAAAAAACATCTGACGGTAGGGCATATAAAATAACTGCGCGAACCATCAAAGAAGCTCGCACTTTGCTTGGTAGAGTTAAGAAAAATCATCCTGAATTTGATATCGAGCAAACACTTAAACAGGCCGAAGTAAAAGAATCCTATGTAGATGGAATGTTGCACATAAGGCTCAACATTGGCCCCAATGTATTTTTTCCTGCTTCCTTTGCTATTGCCTCGGTGTTTGCTGCAACAAAGGGAATGAAGATTCATTCTGAATTTAAAACATACGTGGAGAATTTCAAGCCTTCATCGCCTCCAGATGAGCCAGAAGAAACTCGTGTTGTGGCGGTTATGCCGCCCGATACTTTTTACTGGATTCCTTCCAGTACGTGGTTCAAGACAATCGCCGAAGTCAGTCATGTGCTTGTTTATTTCGGAGATCCCACGCGCAAGCAAGCACTTTTTTATGTAGAGCTGTTTAATTTGCCCGGAATTGCTGTGGTAATGCCATACGATGGGTCATCAACAGCAATCCATACTTACGGGGTAGATATTCTTAATGGAACAGAGATTGGCGTATATGTGGATGAAATATTTCTTCAATCTACTAACTGGACTGCTACGCATACTAACGGTGATAAAGAATTATTCAAACTGAGTGAATTGAAGGTAGGAAAACTGCTCGGCTTGGTTCATAGCCGCAGTCAAAGTCATGAGATTGGAAGAATCATGGAACAAGAGCTTGGCCCTCCAGATGGCAGACCTTTTACCAAAGAAGATATTGGAAAGGTTAGTGGAAAAATCGCAGAGTTCATGGTTCGACAAATTGTTCAACACAATAATTGATGCGAAATAAATAGCAAAAGTGTCAGTTTCGAATTTCTTTTAACGAAAGGAGTACTGAAATGACCAAGAAAACTTTCCCGTTGTCCGACGTATATCGCCTGCTGGAGCCGGGGCCGGTGGTGATGGTGACCACCTCACACAAAGACAAACCCAACATCATGACCATGTCGTGGCAGACGATGATGGAGTTCGTGCCGCCGCTGGTGGGCTGCGTGATCAGCGGGCGCAACTTCAGCTTCGAGGCGCTGACGAAGACCAAGGAATGCGTGCTTAACATTCCGTCGGCGGAGTTGGCGAAACAGATGGTGGGGGTGGGCAATTGTTCGGGCAGCAAGGTGGACAAGTTCAAGAAGTTCAAGCTGACGGCGCTGCCCGCTTCGCTGGTGGCCGCGCCGCTGATCGCCGAGTGTTTCGCCAATCTCGAATGCAAAGTGGTCGATACGCGCATGGTGAACAAGTACAACTTCTTTGTGCTGGAGGTGATCAAGGCGTGGATCGATCCCGCGCAGAAAAATCCGCGCACCTTGCATTCCCAAGGCAAGGGCCAGTTCATGGTGGCGGGCGAGACGATCAAGCTGCCTTCGAAAATGGCGTAAGCAGGATTACCAACCCTTCGACAAGCTCAGGGCGAATGTATTTTTATAAATATCACCTAATATATATTTATGCCCAAAATCGCTAAAGACGCATTAACCAAAATCCCCAACGGCGTATGGGTGTTGGGCTTTGTCAGTCTGTTGATGGATGTCTCGTCGGAAATGATCCACAGTTTGCTGCCGTTGTTCATGGTGACGGTGCTGGGCGCGAGTGCATTGGCGGTGGGGGTGATCGAGGGCATCGCGGAAGCCACGGCGTTGCTGGTGAAGGTATTCTCCGGCGCGCTGAGCGATTATCTGGGCAAGCGCAAAGTGCTAGCGGTATTCGGCTATGCGCTGGGCGCGCTGACCAAGCCGATGTTCGCGCTGGCCTCCGGCTTGGGCATGGCGTTCAGCGCGCGTTTTCTCGACCGCGTAGGCAAGGGAATACGCGGCGCGCCGCGCGATGCTTTGATCGCCGAGATCACACCAGCCGAAATTCGCGGTGCGGCATTCGGTTTGCGCCAAGCGCTGGACACGGTGGGCGCGTTCCTCGGGCCATTGCTGGGCGTGGGCTTGATGCTGTTGTGGGCTGATAACTTCCGTGCGGTGTTCTGGGTGGCGGTGATTCCGGGACTGCTGGCGGTGGCGCTGCTGCTGTTCGGTGTGCACGAACCTGATAGACAGGGAGTACACCAGCCGACCAATCCGATCAGCCGTGAGAATCTGCACCGTCTCGGCAGCGCGTATTGGTGGGTGGCAGGCATCGGCGCGGTGTTCACTCTGGCACGTTTCAGCGAAGCCTTCCTCGTGCTGCGCGCCGCGCAAGGCGGCATTCCGGTGGCACTGGTACCGCTGGTAATAGTGGCGATGAATATAATCTACGCTGCATCGGCATATCCCTTCGGCAAACTCTCCGACAGCATGAGCCACACCAAACTGTTGGCGCTGGGACTGGTGGTGTTGATCGCCGCCGATCTGGTGTTGGCAAGCGGCGACCACTGGACGACGGTATTGCTCGGCGTGGCGTTGTGGGGTGTGCACCTGGGCCTCACCCAAGGCCTGCTGGCGCGTATGGTGGCCGATGTATCGCCCGCCGACTTGCGCGGTACTGCTTACGGATTCTTTAATCTGATGAGCGGGTTGGCGATGCTGGTGGCCAGCGTGCTGGCCGGGTTACTGTGGGACAAGCTGGGCGCTGCATTTACGTTTTATGCGGGTGCGGGATTCTGTGTGATTGCGGCAATCGCATTGGCCGCGCGGCCTGCGAATGTCAGATGAATCTGACCAATCACTCCCTTCTCCCGCAGGCGGGAGAAGGGTTGGGGATGAGGGTCTGTGCGCTGCAACGAAATTGGTAACTACTCAACAACCCTCACCCTAGCCCTCTCCCGCCTGCGGGAGAGGGCACTTGTTCCGCAACAACTCACATCACCGCATAGCGTTTCTTCGCCGCCACCGCATTCACAATATAACCGCGCGTCTCTTCGTAAGGCAGCTTGGTACGCAACGCGTCATACACTTCATCCGGTCGCATCGCGTTGATCTTGTCGATCGCTTCCGTCTGCCGCTCGTTGCCCTTTTTGGCGCTGCTGAAAGCGCGGAATACGTTGCCGGGGCCGGTGTTGTAGGCGGCGATGGCGCAGTATTCACGCGACACGGCATTGTCGATATGGTGCAGCGGACTGTCGTTGAGCAACACGCCGAGATAGGCCGCGCCCAGCTCGATATTGTTGTCGGCATCGAATAGAAAATCCTTGCTCGGCATCACATCTTCGCCCCTGGCTTTGCGATAGGCCTCGCGCCCACCGCTGCTGGGCACCAGTTGCATCATGCCGTAGGCGGGCACGCTGGAAACGGCGTAGGGATTGAACGAGCTTTCGATCTTGATGATGGCGTAGATCAGGCTGCGGCTGACTTGCGTGGCATCCGACTGTTTGCGCACAGTGGCGGCGTATTGCAGCGCGCGTTTGTCGAGGTGTGCATTGATCATATTCATCTGCACATAGAGCACGTTCTTTTTTGTGCCATTGGCATCAATGGTGCGGTGCTGCAGTTGGTTGCCCACCAGATAGTCGGCATAACGTTCGATATCCTCGCGCGTCTTCAACACTGTGTTGTTCTGATCCACCACCAACTCTTGCAGGTAAGGCTTGCCGGTCAATGCAATCTCCTTATCGGAGAACAGATCGACCGCGCCGGGATCGTCCGGCGTGAGCAGCGCGATGACCGCCGCTTTGCGCAAATTATCTTTCGCTTTGTCCTCGTCCAGCTGCTCGATCAGGATAGTACCCGCGTCGTAATCCACCACCACGCGGTTCTTGTAATTCTCGGTGTACTTCACATAGCGCGTGCGGCTCGGCAAGGTATTGGATTCGCGCTTGCCCCACTTCGCGCCGCTTTCTTTCTGTACATTGCCCATCAAGCGGTTGTATTCCGCTTTGGCTTTCTTGAAGTCGGCGAGGATCAGTTCCGGGTTGTATTTGTACGCGTTGACGCGGTGCTCGACTTTGCTCTTGAGCGTCGCCTTCGGGTCTTTCGCCAGCGCGACTTCCATGACTTGTTGCGTGGTACAGGCGGGCAAACACAGCGCACCAGCGGTGAGTATCAGCAACAGGAATCTTTTGTTCATACTCCACCTCCCCTTTGCCCCCTGCCTGTAGATCGCCTATTGACGGGCATGTGCGTGGTTGTTGCCGACTTGTCGGCTTTACAACCACGGCCTACCCCTTGCGGGTACTTCAGGCATATTACTTCCCTTCCAACTCCTCCCAGCGTGCCATCACCCGCAACAGCTCTTCTTCAATTTCTTCCGCGCGTTGCTGCAATTGTTTGGCGTGTGCGGGATTGTCGCGGAACAGTGCGCCGCTGCCAAGCGCGGCGGTGATGTCTTCCTGTTCGCGCTCCAACGCTTCGATGCGTTGCGGTATTTCATCCAGTTCTTTTTGTTCCTTGAAACTGAGCTTGCCGGATGTTTTTGATTTGCTCGTGTCGGCTTTGCTTGCAGGCTTGGCGGGCGTGGAGGCTGCGGCTTTTTTGTTCGCCTCGAACTTCTTCACGCGCACCCAGTCCTCGTAACCGCCCACGTATTCCATCAGCTTGCCGTCGCCTTCGAAGGCGATGACTTGGGTCACCACGTTATCGAGGAAAGCGCGGTCATGGCTGACCAGAAACAGCGTGCCGTCGTATTGCGCCAGCAATTCTTCCAGCAGTTCCAGCGTTTCGATGTCAAGATCGTTGGTCGGTTCGTCCAGCACCAGCACGTTGGAAGGCCGCGTGAACAAGCGCGCCAGCAGCAGCCGGTTGCGCTCGCCGCCGCTCAGTGACTTTACCGGCGAACGCGCGCGTTCCGGCGCGAACAGGAAATCGCCGAGGTAGCTGATGATGTGTTTCTTCACACCGCCGATCTCGATGAAATCCGAACCCTTGCTGATGGTGTCGGCCAGCGTGGCATTGTCGTCGAGTTGTGCGCGCAGTTGGTCGAAATAGGCCACGCTGATCTTCGTGCCCAGTTTCACCGTGCCAGAATCCGGCGCCATTTCGCCGAGGATAATCTTGAGCAGCGTGCTCTTGCCCGCGCCGTTGGGGCCGAGCAAACCGATCTTGTCGCCGCGCTGGATGCGGCAGGAAAAATCGTCCACCACTTTGCGCGTGCCGAAAGTTTTGCTGACATGCTCCAGCTCCGCCACCAGCTTGCCGGAGCGGTCGCCCGCGTCCAGATTCATCTCGACCTTGCCCAGTCTTTCGCGCCGCGCCGAACGTTCCAAACGCAACGATTCCAGACGCAACACGCGCCCTTCGTTGCGCGTGCGCCGCGCCTTCACGCCCTGGCGTATCCACACTTCTTCCTGCGCCAGCACTTTGTCGAACTTGGCGTTGACCACCGCCTCGTCCGCCAGATTGCGTTCCTTGATTTTTAGGTACGAGGCAAAATTACCGGGGAAGCTGGACAGATTGCCGCGATCAAGTTCAACAATGCGTGTGGCCACGTTGTCGAGAAAGCGCCGGTCATGCGTGACAAACAACACGCTGCCGTGAAAGTCTTTCAGCAGCCCTTCCAGCCATTCGATGGAGGAAAAATCCAGATGGTTGGTCGGCTCATCCAGAATCAATACTTCTGGATCGGCCACCAGCGCCTGTGCCAGCGCCACGCGCTTGCGCACGCCGCCGGAGAGCGAACCCACCAACGCTTCCGCGTCGAGTTCCAAACGTTGTATCGCAGTCTCGATGCGCGCCTGCATCGCCCAACCATTCTGCGCTTCCAGCGCGGTTTGCAACGGCTGCATGGCTTCCAGCAGCTTGTCGTAATCGGCATCCGGCTCGCCCAGTTGATGCGACAGATGGTGGTAGTCGGTGATGATCTGATGCAACTCGCCCAAGCCGCGCGCCACTTCGTCGAACACCGTGGCATTGGCATCCAGCACCGGCTCCTGACTCACATAACAAATACGCGTGGATGGTTGCCGCCACAGCGTGCCGTCGTCCAGATGCGCCTGCCCGGCCAGCACTTTCAGCATGCTGGATTTGCCGCCGCCGTTGCGCCCGATGAGGCCGACCCGTTCGCCCTCGTCGAGTTGAAAATTCACTTCATGCAACAGCGCAACGTGACCGAAAGCGAGGCTGGCCTTATCTAAAATAATATACGGCATTTAACTTTTCTTTTCTTCCTGCGGCAAAGCGGATTGATAAACGAACGAGAATCCTATGGCAAACAAACCCATAGCGAGATAGCCGAACGAAGTGGTGATTTGATCCAGCACCAGATGGGTGTTGTAGTCCTTGATGCCGGATTCGAAAAACTGGAATATGAACAACAACGCTGCCAGCACATTGCCGGCCAACAACAGGCGATGACCGATGGTAAATCCGCTGCCTTGCGGCTTGCCCTGCGGCGGCAGCACACCACGAAAATGTACCACCAGATAAATCACAAACAGCAGCAGCAGTGCACCCACCAAACGCCCGGGGACGCTGCCTTCCAGAGTCGGCGCGCCCAGCAGCGCCAGCAAGGTGCGTCCCGCCTCGGCTATCCATTCCATCGCCAGCGTTTGCGCCATGAAGAACCACACGGCGAACATATTCACGTTCGGATATTTCATTTATTGCCTTTCTCAATCAACTGCTTCAGGTCTTCAATAATCTGTTGCGAGTGCTTCGAGGTCTCGACCTTTTGGTACACCTTGGCGACCCTGCCTTGCGGGTCGATCAGAAAGGTGTAGCGTTTGGCGAACTTGAAGAAACCCAGATTCATCAACGCACCATAGCGTGCCGCCACTTCGGTGGACTTGTCCGCCAGCAACGGAAACGGCAAATGATATTTCTTTGCGAACTCGGCATGGCTCACGCCGTCGTCCACGCTGATGCCCACCACTTGCGCGCCCAACGCCGTCAACTTGTGCATGTCATCGCGGAAGGCACATGCTTCCTGGGTGCAACCCGGTGTGTCGTCCTTGGGATAAAAATACAACACCAGCCACTTGCCTGCGAAGTCATGCAACTGATGCGTCTTGCCATCCTGATCCGGCAGATTGAAATCGGGTGCTGCCTCACCTACTTTCGGCAACTCACCCGCACGCGCCATCTGGCTCAACACCAGCGCCAAAGTAGCGAACAGACCAAGCAGTAGCAGAAATTTCATGTTGAACTCCTTGAGCCCGATAAGCGGGGGAAGGATTTTACGTTAGAATGCTCGTTATTCTGCGCGAATTAGAAATGTCCCCGTAGTTAAATGGATATAACCGCCCCCTCCTAAGGGGCAATTACAGGTTCGATTCCTGTCGAGGACACCACGCAATATTCACGGAGGCATTTCATGCACGAGAATCGCGTCGCAAGTTCATCGCATGCCGAGATCGGCAAGATCGCGCTGACCTATGCCATTTTCGCCGGATTGTGGATTCTGCTGTCGGACAAAGTTGTTGCGTGGCTGTTTAATGATCCCGTTTTTATCGAGGTTGCCCAGACGCTTAAAGGCTGGCTGTTCGTCGGCGTCACCTCGTTGCTGCTCTACTGGCTGCTGAACAGACTGACCAAAAAATTCGGCACAGCGCTAGCACCGACACAGCACAGCGGCTTCGTCAACATACCGCGCTGGCAGCAATATATTGTTGCTGTGGTGCTGACATTGCTGACACTGTTGATACGCTACAGCATCGCGGCTTCCTTCGGCGAGCGCACGATGCTTATTATCTTCATGTTCCCCATCATCATGAGTGCCATGCTGTACGGACTCGGACCGGGAATCGTCTCGACTTTCACTGCAGCCCTGCTAGCCATATATTTCATCATCCCGCCAACCGGCAGTTTAGCAATCGCCCATTCATACGATCTGTTCCAACTGGGATTTCTGCTTACTAACGGACTGCTGGTCAGCTTTCTCAGCAGCATGCTGCACGATTCGCGCTACAAGGCGGAACAGGAAAGACAATTGGCCGAAATCAATCTGCAGGAAAAGACGCGCGCCATGCAGTTGCTGGACAGCATCGCACAAAGCTCTACCGATGCCATTTTTGCCAAAGACCTGCAGGGACATTATCTGTTGTTCAACGATGCGGCTGCGCGCATTGTCGGCAAGAGCATAAAGGACGTACTGGGCAAAGATGACAGCGCGATTTTTCCACCTGCCAATGCCATGACAGTGATGGCCAGCGACAGGCAGGTCATGGATAAGAACCAAAGCATCACCTTTGAGGTAGACCTCAACACGGCCAATGGTAAGGCCACCTTTCTGGCCACCAAGGGGCCGCTACGCGACGCGGACGGCAGAGTGATTGGCATCTTCGGTATCTCGCGCGACATCAGCGAGATCAAGCACTTTCAGGATGCATTGAGCAAAAGCGAGGCGACTTACCGTTCGCTGTTCGAGAACATACTTAACGGCGTCGTGCATGTGCGCATGATCTTCGACGGCGAGCAGCCGGTAGATTATGAATACCTCTCGACCAACCCGGCGTATGCCACCACCACCGGTATCACCGCACCCGTGGTCGGGCGCAGGATCTGCGAAATCATCCCCGGTTACAGCGAGAACAATCGGGATGCACTTGAAGTCTTCGGTCGCGTCGCCACAACCGGCATCCCGACACGCTGGGAACATTATCTGCGCGAACTTGATCGCTGGTTTTCGTTCATGATTTATGCGCCTGCCTACGGCGAAGTGATCATCATCATCGAGAACATTACCGAGCGAAAAAAAGCCGAGATCGCCCTGCGCGAAGCCGAGTCCCGCTATCGCTCGCTGTTTGAAAACAACATGGACGGCGTGCTGCTGACCCACCCCTCGGGCGATATCCTGGCCGCAAATGCGGAAAGCCAGCGCATCTTCGGCTACGCGCGCGAGGAGTTGCTCGGCATCAAACAACAACAGCTGATTGAATCGGCCGACATGCGGCTGTTCGCAGCACAAACAATGCACATTGATAGCAGTCGCTTCCGGGGCGAACTGACTTTGGTCAACAAACACGGCGATACATTTCCCGGCGAGGTTTCCACCGTTCTGTTCGAGGACGAATACGGCCGGAAAATGTCGGTCGTTATGGTGCGCGACATCACCGAGCGCAAGGCCACCGTGGAACAATTGCGCAAGCTTTCGCTGGCGGTGGAACAAAGCCCGGAGAGCATCATCATCACCGATCTCGATGCCATCACCGAGTACGTGAACGAGTCCTTCTTGCGCAATACCGGCTACAGCCGCGAAGAAATCATCGGTCAGAATCCGCGCCTGCTGCATTCCGGCAAGACGCCCCACGCCACCTATACAGCGCTGTGGAATGCCCTGACCAAGGGCGAAACCTGGCACGGAGAATTCATCAATAGACGCAAGGATGGCAGCGAATATATCGAACACGCCATCATTAGTCCGATCCGTGCGCCGGATGGCAGCGTCACCCATTATGTGGCGGTGCAGGAAGACATCACTGAGAAGAAACGCAGCGAGGCCGAAATCCATCGTCTGGCTTTTTACGATACGCTCACCGGACTGCCCAACCGCTCTTTGCTACTGGAACGCATGACGCAGACACTGGCCATGACGCGCCGCGAACAACACCAAAGCGCATTGCTCACGCTCAATATCGACCGTTTCAAAAACATCAACGATGCAGGCGGACAGCCTTTGGGCGATGCGCTGATCATCGCACTGGGAGAACGCGTTGGCACCCTGTTGCGCGAGGGCGATGTGCTCGCCAAAATGGCGGGCGACGAATTCGCCATCCTGTTACCGGATTTTTCCGAACAGCAGTACAGAGCCAGCTACCAGTCGATGCATGTTGCCGAGAAGATTCTGGCCGCCCTGCGTAGCCCGTTCCAAATCGGCGAAAATCAGATCACCGTCAGCGTCTGTCTGGGTATCGCACTGTTCCCGGATAGTGAAGACGACGCGCCGCTGGATATTCTGCGCCGCAGCGCCACGGCATTGCATTTCGCCAAATCAAAAGGCACCGGACAGATCGCCTTCTTCGAAGGCGAACTGGATGAACTTTCCAAACAACGCTTCGATATCGAACGCGAATTGCGGCGCGGCATTCCATCCAACGAACTGCAACTTTATTTGCAGCCGCAAGTCGATGCGGAAGGTGCGATGGTAGGTGCCGAGGCGCTGGTACGCTGGCTGCACCCGCAGCGCGGATTATTGCCGCCGGTGACCTTTATTCCAATCGCGGAAGAATCCGATCTCATCGTGGATATTGGCGAATGGGTGTTCGCCGAAGTGTGCCGCCTGTTGGCGCAAAACGACATGCAGCGCCCGATGCGCATCGCCGTCAACATCAGCCCGCGCCATTTCAGTCAGAACAATTTCGTCTCCTGGATCAAGCGCATGCTGACCTCCAGCGGAGTCGATCCGACACGCATCACTCTGGAAATCACCGAAGGCATGGTGATCAACAATATGCACGATGTAATCTCCAAGATGAACGAACTGTCCGCACTGGGCATCCATTTTTCCATGGACGATTTCGGTACCGGCTATTCCTCGCTTTCCTACCTCAAACGCCTGCCGATCGACGAACTCAAGATCGACAAGAGTTTTGTGCAGGACATCACCATTGATCCCGATGACGCCGCGTTGGTCGAGACCATTCTCGCCGTGGCCAAGCTCATGCACTTGATCGTGGTGGCGGAAGGCGTGGAGACCAAAGAACAAGCCGCTTTCCTCAATGAACGCGCAACGGTGATCCATCAAGGCTATCTGTTCGGCAGACCGGAGCCTGCCGCAGATTTGTTCAAGAAACTGGTAGCGCAGGAATAATCAACCCAACGTCACGCTGATGCGTGGCGCGCCTTGCCGCATTTCCCCGACCACTGCTGCCTGCGCGAAGCCTGCCTCGCGGAAACAGGCCAGCACTTCATCTGCCGCTTCAGGTGCAACCGCCACCAGCAAGCCGCCGCTGGTTTGCGGGTCGGCCAGCAGTTTGCGCTGCCAATCCTGCACTGACGCTGCACAATCCACTTCATGTCCGTAGCTCGCCAGATTGCGGCCTACCGCGCCGGGCACGATGTCTTGTTGCACCAAGGGCAAGGCTTCGGACAGCACAGGCACGTGGGCGAATTTCACTTGCGCCCCCAGACCAGAGCCGCGGCACATTTCCAGCAGATGCCCGAATAAGCCGAAGCCGGTCACGTCGGTGAGCGCATGCACACCGGGCATCGCGGCGAGTGCGCTGCCGACTTTGTTGAGTTGCGTGGTGGTGGCGATGAGTTGCGCATAGCCCGCGTCGGACAGGATTTCTTTTTTCAACGCCGCCGCCAGCACGCCGACGCCCAAGCCTTTGCCGAGAATCAGCACATCGCCTGCGCGTGCCGCGCTGTTCTTTTTCAGGTGGTCTGGATGCACCACGCCCAGCGCCACCAAGCCGTAGATCGGCTCCTGCGAGTCGATGGAATGGCCGCCCGCCAGCGGGATGTTGGCGGCGCGGCACACGGCTTCGCCGCCCTGCAATATCTTGCGAATGGTTTCCGGCGACAACTTGTCGATGGGCATGCCGACGATAGCCAGCGCCATGATCGGCGTGCCGCCCATGGCATACACGTCGGAGATAGCGTTGGTGGCGGCGATGCGCCCGAAGTCGAACGGGTCATCGACGATGGGCATGAAAAAATCGGTGGTGGCGATGATCGCCTGCTGGTCGTTGAGGCGATACACCGCCGCATCGTCGCTGGTTTCCGTGCCAACCAGCAGGTCGGGGAACGACAATTTTTTTTGTACTTCGCCAAGGATTTGTTGCAGCATGGCCGGTGCTATTTTGCAGCCGCAACCGCCACCGTGCGACAATCGGGTCAATTTCACTTCGTTCACTTTATTTTCTCCAACCAAAAAATCAAAATCTAGCCACAGAGAACACAGAGATCACAGAGAAAGATGTGCGAACAAGTCGAAGCACAGCGTATCTGATACTTTCCGAGAAATCGGAAATTGAATTTTTCCCGACGACAGGTTGCGTTTCTCCGTACTTCTCTGTGTCCTCTGTGTTCTCTGTGGCAAATAGTATTTAAGGGTTTTTCAATGTTATTCAGAACCGCAAACCTATCACAACTTGACGAATTCGACGAAATCATCGACGCGCGTACCCCTGCCGAATTCGCCGACGACCACATCCCCGGCGCGATCAACTGCCCGGTGTTGTCGGACGAAGAGCGCGTCACCGTGGGCACGCTATACCAGCAAGTGTCGCCGTTCGAAGCGCGCAAAGTAGGCGCCGCGATGGTGGCGAAGAACGTCGCGCATCATCTGGAAACCAGCTTCAGCGCCCATCCAAAAGCATGGCGGCCGCTGATCTATTGCTGGCGCGGCGGACAGCGCAGCGGCGCGATGAGCATCATCCTCGCGCAAGTGGGCTGGGCGGCACACAAACTGGAAGGCGGCTATAAATCCTATCGCCGCGATGTGCTGGACAAGCTCGAAGCGCTGCCCGCCACGTTCAACTACCGCGTGATCTGCGGCGCGACCGGCTCCGGCAAAAGCCGCCTGCTCGCCGCACTCGCCGCCAACGGCGCACAAGTGCTCGACCTCGAAGGCTTGGCGCAACATCGCGGCTCGATACTCGGCGGCTTGCCGCAACAAGCGCAGCCTTCGCAAAAATGGTTCGACACCACGCTGCTGCAAGCGCTGCAAAAATTCGATGCCACAAAGACCGTGTACGTGGAAGCGGAGAGCAACAAGATCGGGCGCGTCATCCTGCCCGCCGCACTGATCGCCACCATGCACCGCGCGCCGTGCGTGCTGCTGGATACCTCGCCCGAGGCGCGCGTGGCCCTGCTGCTGGCAGATTACCGGCACTACATCGAACAACCGGAAACCCTCGTCGCGCAATTGCAAGTGCTGCTGCCTTTCCACGGACACCAACAGTTGGAACACTGGAGCGAACAGATACGCGCCGGAGAATTTGCTGCGCTGGTGCGCGAATTGCTGGAACTGCACTACGACCCCAGCTACCTGCGCTCATTGGGCAAACACTACACACAACTGGAACAGGCGCAGCGCGTGGCGTTAGCGGATTTGTCCGAGGATGCGTTGCTGAAGGTGGCGCGGGGTTTGTAGTTTATTTTTCAAAGCACCACTTTGCCCGCAAGCCAGTAAACACGGCAATCTCCACGATATGCACGAGCCAGATCGCCTATTGACGGGCGTTCGCACGAGGCGGATGTTTTAGTTATTTCTTGCCGCAAAATTCGGAGCTAAATGAACGCCAGGTAATAACCTTGCATCCACCGGTTGAATCCAAGACCCAAACCTGCCACTGGCCTATACGAATTGGCTGCTCCATACCGGCCAGTCGCGACATGCAGCAATCGACCCTTTGGAGAACTTGACCGTAATAACTATTGACCGTCCGGTATCTACCGCTGGGCTAGGCAAGCTGCA
>CAINCU010000016.1 GCA_903847155.1 uncultured Gallionellaceae bacterium
CATCCAGTCCGATGTATTTGCTAAACTCGTTCATGACCTATCCCCTCAATTTCGGCTCTGAGCCTTTGGTTTTACGGAACCTCAAGCTTAATCCGCGTCGCTTGAGGTGCGGTAGGTCAATACATGATGTCTATATATTTTATCCGCCTTGACCGCAAGCCAGTATCCACGGCCATCTCCATCAAGTGTGTGGTGCAGATCGCCTATTGACGGGCGTTTCGGAGTAGTGGGTTGCTGGAAAAATGACGCTATGGTGTGGCTGCATTTTTTTCGGCAACACGGCATGTCAGCGTTTATCATTCGTCATCCCGTGACCGAAAGCCGCAGATGTACAAGACGCTAGACGACTGTGTGGACAATACGCCGCTGGTTCGACTCAAACGCATTCCCGGCGATACTTCCAATATCATTCTGGCGAAGCTGGAAGGCAACAACCCTGCCGGTTCGGTGAAGGACCGTGCGGCGCTTTCGATGATCCGCAATGCCGAAGCGCGCGGCGAGATCAGGCCGGGCGATACGCTGATCGAGGCGACCAGCGGCAATACCGGTATCGCGCTGGCGATGGCGGCGGCAATGCGCGGTTACAAGATGATTCTGGTGATGCCGGAAAATCAAAGCGTGGAACGCCGCCAGACCATGCGCGCGTTCGGCGCGGATCTGGTGCTCACCGCGAAAGCAGGCAGCATGGAACTGGCGCGCGATACGGCGGAAAAATTGCGCGACGAGGGAGGCGGCATCATCCTCGACCAGTTCGCCAATCCCGATAATCCGCTGTCACATTACGAGGGAACCGCGCCGGAAATCTGGCGTGATACGCAAGGCAGGATCACGCATTTCGTGAGCAGCATGGGTACCACCGGAACCATCATGGGCTGCTCGCGTTTCTTCAAGGAAGTGAATCCCGACATCCAGATCATCGGCGCGCAACCGGAAGAGGGCGCGCAAATTCCCGGCATCCGCAAATGGCCGGTGGCCTATCTGCCCAGGATATACAACCCGCAGCATGTGGACAGGCTGGAGAATGTTGGACAACAAGCGGCCGAAGAGATGACGCGCTTATTGGCGCGCGAAGAAGGCATCTTCTGCGGCATCTCCTCCGGCGGCGCATTGAGCGTGGCACTGCGCATCTCGCAGCAAGTGCAGAACGCCACCATCGTGTTCATCGTGTGTGATCGCGGCGATCGTTATCTTTCGACGGGTGTGTTTCCTGGTTAGAGAAGTTGATTCCATGCAAAATTGCCGGATGCCAAAACTATGGTTTGCTATATGGCTGTCCGTGCTGATGTCCGGTTGCGTTCATTCGTCTGCGCCTCAATCGGCTAACGCAGTGCCGGAGGTGAAAATGCGCGCGATATTGACCTTCAGTGCACTCCCGCCAGCTGCCGCCGATGATCGATTGCTGGCGCTGCTTTCCGAAACCTGTCATTGCCAGCCACTCTTTATCCGGCTTTATCTGAACAACTCAGCGATTTACCAGGTCACTTTGCCGCGTGAGCAATCTTTTGCTTTGTTCGCCGATGATGTAATGGCAAGAGGTGCAGCACTTGGCATAATTAGCGTGGAACTAGATCGGTTGCAGCATCTCTAAACGTTTCGAATCGCCTCGGTGTGCGGTATTGCAATTTTTATGTAGCAAGGAGAAGGCAGTGAATAGAAGTTCTAGAGGTGGCGTATTGCTCGCAATGGCTATGGTATGGATGGTGAGCTCCATGCCGGCATCGGCGATGGGAGGCAAGCAGGCCTTCGTTCCATCGAGCCGGGTGCAACCTTCCAGCAACCGTTTGATCGTCAAGCTGCGCCCCGCCAAGATAATGCAGGGGATGAGTGTGCCGCAGATACATGCCGAGTTGAGCAAGCCATTCTCCGCACCAGTGGTG
This sequence comes from uncultured Gallionellaceae bacterium, assembly GCA_903847155.1. Lineage (GTDB taxonomy): Bacteria > Pseudomonadota > Gammaproteobacteria > Burkholderiales > Gallionellaceae > Sideroxyarcus. The sequence goes on from CAINCU010000016.1 coordinate 1,878, forward strand.
CAAGCGCTGCAAATCGCTGCGGGCGCAACGATGCTGGAGTTGCGTGCAACCAGCAATGGCGCGCATGTGATGATGTTGAGTGGCACAAACAACCGGCAGGCCGTCGCGCAAGCACTTGCGGGGATACGCAAACTGAGCAATGTGGAGTATGTGGAAGAAGACCGGATACACACGATACAGACTGCTCCGAACGATGCCTACTACACCACTGGCCCGAGCGGCAATCCGGGTCTGTGGGGCATGTGGCCGGTAACTGCAGCGGTATTACCATCGTCCGGCACTACCGGCAGCTACGGTGCGGATTTCGAGACTGCCTGGAATACCAGTACCGGCAATGGCGTGGTGGTGGCCGTGGTCGATACCGGCATCACCCCGCATGTGGACATCGTTGGACCTTCCGCCATCGTGGCTGCCGGCACGGGCAGCAATCTGGTTTCTGTTGGTTACGACTTCATCACCGATTGCCGCATACGCGCCACGTGTGCAGCTGCGACGCCGACTGCCAATTCGATTGTGGCACCTTCCCCCGATGCGACCGATCTGGGGGATTTCATAACTGCTACGGATGTGAAAGATAACCCGGATTGGGTTGGAGCTACGATAGGAAGCAGTTCATGGCATGGCACCCATATCGCCGGAATCATTGCGGCGCTCGGCAACAACGGAATAGGCGTGATCGGCGGCGCTTATCACGCGAAGTTGTTGCCAGTGCGGGTACTGGGCAAGGATGGCGGCTTTACCTCCGATATTGCGGAAGGGATCCTGTGGGCAGCCGACGTGCATCCAACCATCCGCAATCCCAATCCGGCCAAGGTGATTAACCTGAGTCTGGGCGGTACCTGCGCAACATCGCCTTGTACCTGTCCCATCACTGAGCAAAATGCCATCAATGCAGCGGTGGCAGCAGGAGCGGTCGTCGTCGTGTCTGCCGGGAACGATGATCTGGATGTCGCCGATATGGATCCGGCGAATTGCCGCAATGTGATTTCCGTCGCAGCCATCGCCAGAGACGGCAGCCGTGCCAGTTACAGCAACTTCAGTTCACCAGCGAGTAATTCCGCTAACCCGATCCACTTGACGCTGGCGGCACCGGGTAGTGATCAAGCCTACTATTTGCCTTCCTATGATCCCGGCATTCTGTCCACCCTCAATACCGGGACAACTACGCCCGTGCTGAACGCCAGTGGGTCAAATTATGTTGAGTATGAGGGCACCAGCATGGCGACACCGCATGTCGCGGCTGCCGTGGCGCTGATGTTGGCGCGCAACCCGGCTCTGACTCCGGCGCAGGTCAAGACGCTGTTGAGTTCGCCGTCATCGCTGACGGCATTTCCTTCATTCGGAACCATTTTGGCAACTTATGATTGTTCGCTGCAACACAATTGCGGTGCTGGGATACTTAATGCCAAATTGGCCGTGCAGAACAGCACCCTGCCGTTGGTGGCTACGGGTTCTTTCGACTTCGGTGCAGTGGTGACAGGCAGCAAGGGTAATAACAAGACGGTCACGTTTGTGAACTTGTCGCCGAATTCCGTCATGACTGGAACGCCTGCGCTAAGCGGCCCCGATGCAGCTTTGTTCAATGTGGTCAGCGATGGTTGCAACGGGGTGTCCGTTGCGCCTGGCGGTTCGTGTCAAATCACGATGACTTATTCGCCCACCACGGCAGGGACGCATACGGCGACCTTGACCGTGGCTGATGCAACCGTGGCCACAGTCGCCAGCCTGACCGGCACTACGGGTACTGCGCTGACTACTCCAATTTCCGCCGTATCTGCAGCCACCGTGATGGTGGGACAATCGACGACAGTGGATCTGGCATTCGACAATCCCGGAACAACCGCACAACCAACTGGCTCCATCACATTTTCGCTGCCAACGATCATGGCGACCTCGGCGGATGCTTGCAGCAACGTGATACTGGCCGCCAGTGCATCGTGCAGCGTGACGGTGACCATCACACCCGCTATTGCGGGCAATTACAGCGGGACGGTTTCGCTCGGTTTGTCCGGCGGCGGGAATGATGCGCAAGCGACGGTTTCCGGTTCGGCCACGCCGAGGCAAAGTTCGGGTGGCGGATGTTCTGTCATGCCAATTGGGGCAACACCGGATGTTTCCTTGCTACTCGCGCTGCTGGCTGTGACGGCGTATTGGCTGCGTCGCCGCACAGTGCGTAATGGCCGCGCGGACTGACTACCGGTTACTGTTTGCAGGCATTGCGCCGCTATTGTTGTGGCCATGGATCCCTCCTTGGTCGGATGCAATTCTTGCGCACGGGCTATTGAGCGCGATCATTTTTTGTGTATCTGTTGCGGTGTTGGAAGAAGTGTTGTTTCGAGGTTTTTTGCAAGGTTGGTTGCTGCGGAAAATATTCTTCAAATGCGCTTCGCTCGGCTTGAGCCGGGCGAACTGGCTGACCAGTTTTGTCTTCGCTGCTGCGCATGTCTGGCAGCATCCACTAATGCTTGTTCCTGAGTATCTCGCCATATCGCTCGTGCTGGGTTATTTTCGCGAGCGTTATAACGGCATCCTTGTGCCGGTTGCACTGCATGTCTGGTACAACCTTGCGCTGCTGCTCTTGCCAAGGACTTTGTGAACTCAGGCTGTTTATTCGCCTTGCACGATTTGCTGTTTGGCTAGCGCCGGACTCTGTGCAAAATAGCGTTTGAGGCCGCCGAGAATAGCGTGTGCCACCTTCTCCTGATAGGCCTCATCTTTCAGTCGCAGCTCTTCGTTCGGGTTGCTGATGAAGGCAGTTTCCACCAGTATCGACGGGGTGTCCGGTGATTTCAGAACAGCGAACCCTGCCTGTTCCACATGGCCGCGATGCAAGGTGTTGATGCCACCTAGTTCTTTGAGTACATGTTTGGCGAGTTTCATACTGTCGCTGATGGTGGCGGTTTGCGACAGGTCGAGCAGGGTGCGCGCGAGGTAAGGATCTTTCACCGCGAGGTTCACGCCGCCGATAAGATCGGCTTCATTTTCCTTTTTTGCCAGCCAGCGCGCGCTGGCGCTGGACGCACCGTGCTCGGACAAGGCGAATACAGACGAGCCGCAAGCTTTCGCTTTGACGAAGGCATCGGCATGGATAGAGACGAACAGATCAGCATGCGCTTTGCGTGCTTTTTCCACGCGCCCGCCCAATGGGATGAAATAGTCGCCGTCGCGGATGAGAATGGCGCGCATGCCCGGTGTGTCGTCGATTTGCTCTTTCAGCCTGCGCGCAATGGCAAGTGTCACATTTTTTTCCAGTGTGCCGCGCCGCCCGTGCGCACCGGGGTCTTCGCCGCCGTGCCCGGCATCCACGGCGATGAGCAACACGCGGTTGCTGAGTTCGGTGCGTGTCAAAGGTGCGGGTTTGATGGCGGGTGTGACAGCTTCTGGAGTTAATGCGGCACTCGATTTGAGTTGGATAGTTGGCGCTTCGATGAGCGTGCTGGCGGCTGCAGGTTCACTCGTTGCCATTTTGGTTTCACCTTGCTGCGCAAGTGCCATTAATGGGTCGATGGCGACCATGGGATATACGTCCAGCACCAGACGGTGGCCGTATTCGCCGACCGGCTTCAAACTGAATAACTGCGGTTTGACTTGTGCCTTGAGGTCGAGCACCAGTCGCACTACGCCGGGTTTGAAACGTCCGATGCGCAAGCTCTTGATGTAGGGATCGTCATTGCCGATCTTGCCCGCCAGTTCATTTAATGCGGCGTTGATTTCGATATCGTCGAGGTCGATCACCAGACGTTCGGGATTTTTGATGCTGAACAGGTTGTAATGAATGGGTTGTTTCGATTCCAGCGTGAGGCGGGTGTAATCCTGTGCCGGCCAGATGCGCGCAGAGCTGATAGCGATCTCCGCCATGGCGGAGGGCAACCAAAAGAGCAGTGCGATTAAGATCAGACGGATAGCGCGTTTAAACATTGCTGACCCGCATCGGTGTAGGCGTGAAGTAATACTTCGCGTCCATCCTGAAGTATTTCAAAAGTAAAACTGATGTCCGCCTGAGGCAGTAACCCCGTTGCCTGTTCAGGCCATTCCACCAGACAAATATTTTTCCCGTCAAACTCATCACGGAAACCGGAACCCTCCCATTCTTCGTTATCGCGAAAGCGATACAGATCGAAGTGCAGCAAGTTTAACCTGCCCACTTTGTAGTGTTCAAGCAGGGTATAGGTCGGACTTTTTACGCGTCCAGAGTAACCCAGACATAGCAACAATGCACGCACGAAAGTCGTCTTGCCAGATCCCAGATTGCCGCGCAGATAGATTATCAATCCCGGTTGCAAAGTGGGTGCGAGACGTGCAGCGAAGGCTGTCGTGGCGGCCTCATCGGGCAGGTTTAATCGGCTATGATTCGGTTCATGCAAAACGGGATACCTCAAACAGATTACGCAATACTTGCCGCGCGCATCAAGGCGTGGGGCAATGCGCTTGGATTTCAAGCGGTGGGCATCAGTGACACACACCTCGATATTGCCGAAACACATCTGCTGCAATGGCTGGCGGACGACCATCACGGCGCGATGGATTATATGGCAAAACATGGCAGCAAACGCGCACGTCCGGCAGAGTTGGTGCCGGGCACGTTGCGCGTCATATCGCTGCGCATGAACTACTACCCGCAACAAATCAAAGACACGCGCGAAGTGTTGGCAGATGGCAGCTGTGCCTTCATTTCGCGCTACGCTCTGGGGCGCGATTACCACAAGGTGCTGCGCAACCGGCTGGAGAAGCTGGCGCAACAGATTCGCGATGAAGTTGCATGCCGATGCCGCGTGTTCACCGATAGCGCGCCGGTGCTGGAAGTGGAGCTGGCGCGGAAAGCGCACCTGGGCTGGCGTGGCAAACACACGCTGTTGTTGTCGCGCGAACAAGGCTCGTGGTTCTTCCTCGGTGAGATATTCATTGACCTGCCGTTGCCCATAGATACGCCTCAAGACAATCACTGTGGCACCTGCAGAGCCTGCATCGGCATCTGCCCAACACAAGCCATTACCGCGCCATATCAACTGGATGCGCGGCGCTGCATCTCCTACCTCACCATCGAACTCAAAGGCAGCATCCCAGTCGAATTGCGCCAGCTGATTGGCAACCGCATCTACGGCTGCGACGATTGCCAACTGGTTTGCCCGTGGAATCGTTTTGCGCAGCGTAGCATTGAGCCGGACTTTGCCGTGCGCCATGGCCTGGACGATGTCGCCCTTGCCGAATTGTTCGCGTGGGACGAGGCAACCTTCCACCACAAACTGGCTGGCAGTGCCATTTATCGCATCGGCCACGAACAATGGCTGCGCAATATCGCGGTGGCTTTAGGCAATTCACCCGCTACGCCGCAGGTATTGACAGCATTGCAGACTAGATCGAAACACCCGTCTCAATTGGTGCGCGAGCATGTTGCATGGGCAGTGCAACGCCAATCTGCAGCACCGGTTCAGGCATAAATTCCTTGACAATTTTGGCTGCTCCCCTAAAATGCGCGCCTCTTTCGGGTCGTTAGCTCAGCTGGTAGAGCAGCGGACTCTTAATCCGTTTGTCGCAGGTTCGATCCCCGCACGACCCACCAAAAGACAAGGAGTTGCACAGTGTGCAACTCCTTTTTTATTTGCCTGTTCAACATATAGTTAATAGTCTTTATTGTGTTGTTGGATGTTGCTTTGCTATTGTTGACAAAAACACTCAACTTAACTAGCATGGACACTCTGCTTTGTACTGTTAACTACATGCAACCGCCAGAATGGCGCTCCATGCACGTCATTCGTCATTGGCTGTTTGATACCGTCAGGCAAAAAATTGCGATGTTATCTAGCGGAGCGTGAGCGGCGCGAAGGTGCTTGTTTCAAATGCCGCAGCGCATTGGCAATGCCCTATTCGAAGGGAGGGAGTCATGCCTGACCAACGATTGCGCAATAAGGACTTCAGTGATGTGACCGCGCCGGAATTTCCGCTACAGGACAGTTCTGGTGATCTCGTCAATAAAGAATTGGTACGGGCTTGGCTGTGGTGGTCGATTGTCTGGATGACGATCTTTCCGCTGGTCGGTCTGCTCGTTTCCATCAAATTCCATTATCCAGAATTCCTCGGCGAGACTTCGTGGCTGACGTTCGGTCGTCTGCGTCCAGTTCATGTCAACGGCGTCATCTTCGGCGCCTTTTCTACGCCTGTACTCGGCCTGCTGTATTACCTTGTTCCGCGTTTATGCGGACGGCGCATGGCGTTTGAACATTGGGGCAGAGGGCTGCTGTGGGGCTGGAATATCTTTTTGGTCACCGGCTCCATTTCCTTGTTGATGGGTTACAACTCCGGCTTTGAAGCAGGCGAGTACGAATGGCCAATCAATCTCCTGCGCTGGCTGATCCTGTCGCTGGTCGGTATCCAGGTGCTAACAACGATATTCGCGCGCAAGGAACCGGGCTTCTACGTCGCGCTGTGGTACACGCTGGCCGCGCTGGTGTGGACGGTGATGAACCTGATCCTCGGCAACGTCATCCTGCCTTACGTGCCGATGTCCGGCATCAGCAACACCGCATTGCACGGGCTTTACATCCACTATGTGGTCGGACTGTGGATCACACCGGCAGGGCTGGCCCTGATGTATTTCTTCCTGCCATTGGCGGTGAAAGCACCGCTGTTCAGCCATCGCTTGTCGCTGCTCGGTTTCTGGGCGCTGGCTTTCTTCTATCCCTTCGTCGGTACGCATCACTACCTGTTCAGCCCGATTCCGTATCACAACCAGACGATTTCGATCGTCACCAGCATGCTGCTCATCATCCCGGTGTGGGCGGTGATCACCAATCTGTTCGGCACCGCCAAGGGGCGCTGGGGCGCGGTCGTCGGCGGTAACGATGCAGACAGTTATGCGGCGAAATTTCTGTTGCTGGCGACGTTCTTCTATCTGATCGGCTGCTTTCAGGGATCGACCGAGGCGCTGCGTCGCATGCAGGAGCTGACGCATTTCACCGACTTCGTCATTTCGCATTCGCACTTCACCGTGTTCGCCACCTTCGTGCTGGCGGCGGTGGGCAGCATGTATTACGTGTGGCCGCGCGTCACAGGTCGCCAACTGTGGAGTCCGACATTGGCAAGCTGGCATGTGTGGCTGACCATCGCCGGAACCACGATCATGTTGGTGGGACTCGCCGCGCAAGGGCTGATCCAGGGCAGCATGCTGGAGTACGGTGCGAACTTCGTTGACTCGGTGGTCGAGATGAAACCGTGGTGGGTTGTACGCACGCTGGCGGGTGCCACCATGGACATCGGTTTCGTGCTGATGGCGATCAATCTGGTGATGACGGAGCGCGCAGGCAAGCCATTCGTGGCACCTGCAGCCCATTCGCCGTTGGCTGTTAGCGAGGCGCACCCTGCGGCAGTGGAAGCGACCTGGTACAGCCGTCCTTCCGGTGTGTTCATCGTTGCGGGTATCGCCTTCTTCTTTCTGGCAGTGGTGATCCAGGGCATCCTGCCTTCCATACTGCCGCAGACCTACAACCCCACGGTCATCTCCGCGAGTACCGGGCAGACCATTCAGGTCGCCGATTACACGCCGCTGGAACGCAAAGGACGGCAAGTCTATATCCGCGAAGGTTGCTGGTATTGCCACTCGCAATTCGTGCGACCGGTGACGGGCGAAGATGCGCGCTGGGGGCCGGTGTCGCAAGCGGGCGAATATGTGTATGACCAGCCGCAGATGCTCAGCACGCGGCGCATTGGCCCCGATCTGCTGCGCGTCGGCGGAAAATACGACAACGACTGGCATGCCGCGCATTACTGGAATCCGCGCGATGTTGTGCCGGACTCCGTCATGCCGCGCTTCCCCTGGTTGTTTAAACAATCCGATGGTAAAAGCGCACCGGAATTCAATGATGACGGCCAGGCGCTGGTGGCGTATTTGCAGAAGCTAGGCACCTCGATTGGCGATTGGCGTGAGACCTTTAGCTCGACGCGCTTGACCAGCGGCGCTGCGCTGCAATCCAGCAGCATGGAAAAAGCGCAAGACCTGCTGCCGCGCGGCAAACAAGTCTATATGCGGCGCTGTATCGGTTGTCACGGCGTGAAGGGCGACGGCAACGGCCCGTCCGCGCGCTTCCTGAGCCCGAAACCGCGCGACTTTACTTCAGGCATTTTCAAATTCCGCTCGACGGTGGGCGACGCCAATTCGCTGCCTTCCGATGAGGATTTGTTCGTCACCATCAGCCACGGCTTGTGGGGCACCGCAATGCCGCCATGGTATGAAATCTCTGCACAGGAACGGCTGGCCGTGATTCAGTACCTCAAGACTTTCTCGGCACGCTGGAAAACCGAGCAGCCGGGTGCAGCGATACAGATACCCGAAGAACCGCCGGTGACGATGGAGTCCATTGCGCGTGGCAAACAGCAATTTGAAACAGTGTGCGCAGCGTGTCATGGCTTGGGCGGACTCGGGGACGGTGTGCCTGCCGGGGTGTTCTCCGATACCTGGGGCAACCCGATCAACCCTGCCAACTTTACCTTGCCCGCCGGAGCGCCGGGCGGCGTGAAGCTCGGCCACGATGGACACCATATTTATAAAACCATCACCACCGGTATCGGCGGCACGCCCATGCCGTCCTTTGCGACCAGCTTCACGCCAGCACAAACCTGGGACATCGTGCATTACGTGCAGTCGTTGCGGGTGGATGCGCATATCGCATCGTTGAAACAAGCCGGGATGACAGCGTCTGCGCAGGAAGCCAGCTTTTGTACTTCCAGCGTGCCGTGGCTGCTCGCGGCATGCAACAACGTCATGTTGCCCATCATCAATTTTTGTTCGGCGGGCGGCCCGCTGGAATCAAAAGTGATCAGCACCAAATTGCAATTGTCGGATGCGAGGGGAAAGCTGTGGGCAGCGCTATCTGAAGCCGCAGATCGTCAGCAGATCGATACACAAGTGCTACAGGTGGATCAGCCCAAGTTACCTGTCGTCAGCACTGCCAAGACCAAGGAAGGAAAACGGCCATGAATGATGCACCGGAAAATAGTCAAGCTGAAAAAGCGACGATTCCTGACACTGCGCAGGAATCAGAAAACACTGTGTACACCTATACAAGTGCCGGTGTCGCAGAGCGACAGGGAAACGTACCGATCTGGCTTTGGGTAGTGATGATCTCATTGGTGATCTGGGGTTTGTATTATCTGGTCGTCTATTGGAACGCCCCTCTTGTGCAGTTATGAAGGCCAGCAAAGCATGGTCGAGGCTAGTCTCAATTAGGGCAATCGAAAATTAAATATACGGAGGACGTCATGGCTACATTTTTTGGAATCGAGGAACGCAATACGCAAGGTTTTATCGAAAATCATACAGTATGCCTGCCGCACTCGCCGGATGGCAAAACGGATCTGCATAGCATCGTCTCGCACATCAGAACCGAAGACATCGTATTCATCAAACACTGTACGCCGCAGTTCAGCCTGCATATCAAAGCCATAGGTGTGGTGCAATCTGATTATCCGATCAAGGCCGGGATTGAAGTCTGCTTGCCTGTCGAATGGGTATGGATGGGCGAAAAAGTCCTGGAGAATCTGGATGAAGTATTGGCCTTGTGCGGCGATGCGCTATATGAAGAGCACAACATCATGGTACAAAGAGAGCTTATCAACTTGTTGCCGGAAAAGTATCAATTGCCACGAGAATGGTGAGGTTGAGCACCATGAAACTCGACTTGGAGTATGGCAATGAAGACGTATTTTTAGCATTCGCAACGGCTGTTCGGTATCATGCGCCCGCTGGATGCAAGAGAAGAATGTTTTTTGTGAGTGCAACAAGCATCGGGATGGAGATTTGTAATGAAGATAGCAACCAATTCGCTCACCGCTGCGACCATTTTTGCGGCCCTGTTTTCGCTTACTGCCTGCGGCTCCAAAGAGAGCAGCGCGCCACCTGCAGCGGGAGGTGGTATGCCGCCGCCCGAAGTCGACGTGATAACCGTCGCTACCGGTTCAGTGGCGCTGACGCAGGATCTCCCTGGTCGACTGGAAGCTTATCGTAGCGCGCAGATCAGGGCGCGCGTGGACGGAATCATCGAGAAACGTTTGTTTATCGAAGGCAGCGATGTGAAGGCGGGGGAAAAGCTGTACCAGATCGATGCGCGCAATTACCAGGCGGCTTACGATTCCACTCAGGCAGACGTGGGTGTGGCACGCCAGACCGTGGCACGCTACAAGTCATTGCTGGCGGTCAGCGCGGTTAACCAGCAGGACTATGACTTGACTGTGGCCAAGCTGAAGCAGGCCGAATCAGCCATGTCCAGAGCGAAGCTCGATCTGGAAAATACCCATGTACCCGCGCCCATCGCAGGGCGTATCGGACGTACGCAAGTTACCGAGGGCGCGCTGGTCGGTCACGGTGAGGCGACGTTGCTCGCTACGATTGAGCAGGTCAATCCTATTTACGTCAACTTCACCCAGTCGGGTGTTGACGTGCTGCACATGCGCCAGGCAATCAAGTCCGGCAAGCTGAAGCGTGCCGATGCCAAGGTCGAACTGGTACTGGAGGACGGCAATGTTTACCCGCTAGCAGGGCAGATGCTGTTCACCAATCTCGCCGTTGACCCAAGCACGGGCAGCGTATTGTTGCGCGCCAAATTCCCCAATCCAGAGCAGGATCTGCTGCCCGGCATGTTTGCGCGCGTCCGTTTCGCCGAAGGTATTGCCGACAACAGTATCAGGGTGCCGCAACGTGCGGTGATGACAAGCGCGCAAGGACAGTCCGTGCTGGTAGTGGATGCGCAAGGAAAAGTAGAGCCGCGCCCAGTCAAGACCGGGAACATGGTAGGCGGCGATTTCATCATCACCGAAGGCATGGAACCCGGCACGCAAGTGATCGTCAACGGCGTGCAAAAAGTGCGCCCCGGAGCGCAGGTGAAAGCGGTGCCCTGGAACCCGCAGGGAGCGGCGAATGCCGCAAGCGCTCCTGCAGCTACTGACAAGAAATAAAGGGTCACCATGCTGCCAAGATTTTTCATCGACCGTCCGATATTCGCCTGGGTCATCGCCTTAATTATTTTACTGGCCGGAGGCTTGGCGCTGCATAAGTTGCCGGTCGCCTCCTATCCGTCGGTGGCTCCTCCGGCGTTGTCCGTCACGCTCAATTATCCCGGCGCTTCGGCGCAAGTGGTGGAAGAAACCGCCGTTGCTCTGGTCGAGCAGGAATTGAACGGCATCGAGCATTTGCTTTACATGGAGTCATCATCCGAACTTGGTGTCGGCTCCATCACACTGACGTTTGAAGCGGGCACCGATCTGGATGTCGCCTCTGTTGAAACGCAGAACCGCGTCAAGCGCGCCGAGGCGCGCCTGCCGGACGATGTTCGCCGCGTGGGTGTGACTGTGGCGAAGTCTGCGCGGAATTACCTGATGTTCGTCGCACTGATCTCGCCGGACAAGAGTCGCGACAACGTGGCTCTCGGCAGTTACGCTGCAGCCAACTTGCTGGAGAACATCCGCCGCGTGCCGGGTGTGGGCGAGGCGATACTGTTCGGTACCGAATACTCGATGCGCCTGTGGTTGAAGCCGGAGAAACTTCACGCTTACAACCTCACGCCGGGCGACATCAGCAAAGCGGTACGCGCGCAGAACACACAACTGGCAACGGGTGAACTCGGGCAATTGCCAGCGGCTCCCGGACAGCAACTGAACGCGGTCATCGTCACCAAAAGCAGGCTTTCCACGCCGGAAGAGTTCGGTAATATCATTGTGCGTGCCAATGCGGATGGTTCCAGTGTCCGCGTCAAGGATGTGGCCAGAGTGGAATTGGGCGCACAGGATTATTCCATCGCCGCGCGCATAGACGGTGAACCGGCTTCGGCTATCGCCATTCGTCTGGCGCCCAGTGCCAACGCGCTGGATACCGCCAAAGCGGTCAAGGCCAAGATGACCGAGCTGGCAAAATATTTCCCCAAGGGTGTTGACTGGCTGGTGCCTTACGACACTTCCAAGTTCGTCGAGATTTCCATCAGCGAAGTGGTGAAGACGCTGGCCGAGGCCATGCTGCTGGTGTTCCTGGTGATCTACCTGTTCCTCGGCAATTTGCGCGCCACGTTCATTCCAGCCATTGTCGTGCCAGTCGCGCTCGTCGGCGGTCTGGTGGGCTTGTACGCCGTCGGTTACTCGATCAATACGCTGACCTTGTTTGCCATGGTGCTGGCCGTCGGCATCGTGGTGGACGATGCCATCGTGGTGGTGGAGAACGTGGAACGCATCATGACCGAGGAAGGCCTGCCGCCGCGCGAGGCAACGCGCAAGGCCATGAGCCAGATCTTCGGCGCGATCATCGCGATCACGTTGGTGCTGTGCGCGGTGTTCATTCCGATGACGTTCTTCGGCGGCGCGGTGGGCGCCATCTATCGCCAGTTCGCAGTGACGTTGATTCTGACCATCCTGTTCTCGGTATTGATGGCATTGACGCTGACTCCTGCGTTATGCGCCACGTTGTTGCAGAATTCACCCGGCCATGAAATGGTGCCCTCAAAAGGCTTGCTTGGCTGGTTCAACCGCTTCTTCAGCAGAACCACGCAGCGTTACGAATCCGGGGTCGCCCGAGTGCTGAGAAACCTTGGCCGTTACCTGATTCTGTATGCCGGTTTGCTGGCAGCTTTGGGCTGGCTGTTCGTGAATCTGCCGACCAGTTTTTTGCCGGAAGAAGACCAGGGCTATTTCATCAGCCTGATCCAGTTGCCGCCGGGTGCCACGAGTGAACGTTCACTGGAGGTACTTTCCCAAGTTGAACAGTTCTATCTCAAGCAACCCGAGGTATCGCACGTCATCGGTGTGCTCGGCTTTTCATTTTTTGGGCGCGGTCAGAATGCGGCAACCACTTTTGTGCGCCTGAAAGAATGGGATGAGCGGCCCAGCCCCGACAATTCGGTGACTGCCTTGGTGAAGCGCGCCAATATGATGCTGTCCCGCATCAAACAGGCCATCATCTTTTCGATCAACGTGCCGCCTATCCCGGAGTTGGCTGCTGTCGGCGGATTTGATTTCCGGCTGCAGGACCGTTCCGGTCAGGGACGGGAAAAATTGCTCGAAGCGCGCAATATGGCGCTGGGGCTTGCCAGCAAGAATCCAGCGCTGGTGGGCGTGCGACCGGAAGGACAGGAACCGGGACCGCAATTGCAGCTCGACATCGATCGCTTGAAAGCGCAGGCATTGGGCGTGAATATCGCTGACCTGAACGAGACCCTGCAATCGGCGCTCGGTGTGGCCTACATCAACGACTTCGTGCGCGAAGGCCGCATCCTGCGCGTACAGATGCAATCCGAAGCGGAAAATCGCACGACACCGGAACAGATCATGCGGCTGCCGGTGCGCAACGCGCAGGGCGGCATGGTTCCGCTGTCGGAGATCGCCAAGGCGCACTGGGTGGTGAATCTGCCGAAGCTGGATCGCTATAACGGCCTGCCTTCCATGAAGATTGCCGGTAGCCCCGCACCCGGGCATAGCAGTGGCGATGCCTTGGTCGCAATGGAAGATGTGGCATCAAAATTGCCGCCCGGTTTTGGTTTTGAATGGTCTGGTACCTCCAATGAAGAACGGCTTTCCGGCAATCAAGCTCCGTTCCTGTTCGGTCTTTCGGTGGTGGCCGTGTTCCTGTGCCTCGCCGCGCTGTATGAAAGCTGGTCGATCCCGGTTGCCGTGATTCTGGTGGTGCCCATCGGTATTTTCGGTGCACTGCTGGCTATGGACATGCGCGGCTTGTCTAACGACGTTTACTTCAAGGTCGGCTTGATCGTCATCATCGGTCTGGCGGCAAAGAACGCCATTCTGATTATCCAGTTCGCACTCGATTTGCAGCATAAGGGGCACGACTTGATTGAAGCCACGCTGGGGGCATGCCGTCTCCGGTTCCGCCCCATCCTGATGACTTCCATTGCCTTCGTGCTGGGCGTTACGCCGTTGGTGATTTCAACCGGAGCAGGTGCCAATGGACGTCATGCCCTCGGTACCGGTGTCATGGGCGGCATGATCGCAGCAACTGTGCTGGCCATATTCCTGGTGCCGGTGTTCTTTGTGGTCATCCGCCGTATCTTTCCGGGCAAAGCACCGCGTCAGCAAGCAGACGACCATTAGACCTTTCCGTGTTCCGGCTTGCCGCATGTGCAGACCGGAACGAACGCGGAGTCATCATGCAATCACTTCGATTCGTCGAACAGAATCTCCAAACGCATGGTGAGTGCCGGACTTGATTGAAAGTTCTTTTCCTTGGGGAAATGCAGTTGCGGACTGAGTTCGAAGAACGTCCAGTCGTGATGCAAACGGTAGCGGTATAGCAACAGCAGGATGTAGTCCGTCGCCTGTGGATACGGCTTGCTCACGCCGACAGCACTTGCTTGATACAACAAGGCGGTGCGCTCATCCAATGTTTGAAACAGCGACAAGTCCTGACGCAGATCGAAGTTCTCCATGTTCTTGAGCCAGGTGGCATTGCTGCTGGCACGAAATAGCAGCGAACCACTGATGGAACGATCCAAATCCAGATGAGTGTTTTCGCCGATGCCGGTGGTATCGAACCAGAACAGCGACTGCGCCACATATCCGCGCCACTGATCCATTGGTACCGACAAACTGGCCCGGGTACGTGCGAACGGACTAGCATTGATGCCATGGAATTTTAGTCCCGCGTCCGTGCTGAATTGCCAGCGATCTTTTTCCGCTTTCGCGAAACGTAGCGCAGCGGCGATACTCTGAGTGGTGGTGGTCTGTGTGATGGGAGGTGTTGGCGACTGGCCTTCGGCTACGTTCTTGTCCGGGTCTGTTTCCAGCAGCAGGTGGAACCTCTGTTCGGTAACGGGCAAATGCAGTTTGGCTCTGCCCGACAACACGAAATTATTGTTCCCACCATAGCCCGAAATATGTGTGAGATCGAGTTGGAACACACTGTCGTTAGCCTCCTGATAATGACGCTCATCGCCAAAGAAGCGATCGACATCGCTGACCAAGCCAACGAATTTGTCCGACAGATAATCGCGCGGCTTATCCAGTACATTCATAACATCGGTTTGCGGTAATTGCTCCGACGGACTGGCCAGTTCCTCAGCTGATAACCTCAGAGGAAACAGCAGTGCTACGCTCCATGAGAGGAGTGCTGCAATGTGTAAAAAGTTTCGGTTCCGGTTTGTCATGTGATCGCGGGAGAGTGCATGGATTGCTACTACATTATCTTCTGAAAATATTGCCATTGGTTATAGGCGCGCCGCATTATGAACCCAAGAGTCGAACCGCCGAATGCCGCATTCGGATGCAATTCAGATTTTGACAGCAGGAAAGTTTAGTTAGCTTGAAAACGAAAAGTGCAATGCCTCAGTCCTTATCGGCTTCCACCGGAACGATGAGTTTGATCTCGTCGCCCACCATTGTGATGTATCTGGACATGCCGTACTGCGAACGCAGGATGGTGGCGGTGATGTCGGCTCCGCAGTGCATTTTTCTGAGTATAGGGTGAGGTGCGCAGTTGAAATTGCTGACGGTCAGCGTCAGCGGGCGCGTCGTGCCGAGCAGCGTGAAGTTGCCTTCCGCGCCGACGACTTTATCGCCATCGAACAACAGTTTGTCCGAAGTGAAATGGATGGTGGGATATTGCTGCACATCGAAAAAATCCGGCGATTTCATCGGCGCGTCCCATCTGGCGAAGCCCATATCCAGCGAGTTTGCATCGATGGTGATGTCCACGCTGCCCTTTCTGGCGGCGATGTCCAGCGTGATCTTGCCGTTGGTCTTGTCGAAGCGCCCGCGCTGGGTGGAAAAGCCCAGATGGTTCACCTCGAACATCGGCCAGGTGTGGGAGGGATCTATGGTGTAGCTGTCCGCTGCAACGGCGGGAGCAGCGATCAAGGCGGCGACGAGAATGGCGATAGCCCTGCTCATGGTTTCTTGCGCAGGAACGGAATCATGCGCGTGAGGATATCGTCGTGCTGGAAGAAGTGATGCTTGAGCGCAGCGCCGACATGGCCGAGCAGCAGAAAGAGCAAAGCGTAATTGAGATTCTCATGCACTTCGTGCAGTTGATCGCCCAGTTCCGCATTTTTGCCGATCAGGTCGGGCAGCGGCAGCACGCCAAACCACACGGTCTGGAATCCCTTGGCGGAGCTCATCAGCCAGCCAGTGATGGGAATGATGAAGATCAGCGCATACAGCAAATAATGCACGGCTTCGGCGGCAAATCTTTCCCATGCGGCCATGCTGTCTGGTAGTGGCGGCGGGCGGTGTGTGACGCGCCATGACAGGCGCAACACCGCCAGCACGAACACCGTCACGCCTATCCATTTGTGGTAGCTGAACAGGCGCAGTTTGTGCGGCGACAGCGGCAGGTCGTGCATATACAAACCGAGCGGCAACCCAACCAGAATCAGCAGGGCGATCAGCCAGTGCAGGGTAACGGCGGTGCGGGTGTAGTGGGTGTTCATGGTTAATCCTGATGAAAGTTGTCGGGTAAATAGTATTGCCGCATGCAAGAATATGCAAGCGAACTTATTGGGCGAATTTGCATCCATAGCAGCGCTTGAAAAAGCGAACAACAACCCCATGTTGCGAACTGCGCGGCAAGGGTTGCTTGTTAAATCGCACACCACGAATTTATTTTGGAGACAGCTTTATGAAACGTATCTTTTTATTCATCCTGACCAACATCGCAGTGTTGTTTGTCATCAATATCGTCTTGCGTCTACTGGGCGTGGATCGTGTGCTGGATCAAAGCGGCGGCATCAATTTCAACGCACTGCTGGTGTTTTCCGCAGTGATCGGTTTCTCCGGTTCCATCATTTCACTGCTGCTGTCGAAGTGGATGGCGAAGCGATCCGTCGGCGCGCAAGTCATCGACAACCCGCAAGACCCAACCGAGCGCTGGCTGGTGGAAACCGTGCACCGTCAGGCGCAAGCCGCAGGCATCGGCATGCCGGAAGTGGCGATCTATGACGCGCCGGATGTGAACGCCTTCGCCACCGGCTGGAACCGCAACGCGGCGCTGGTCGCCGTGAGCACCGGCTTGCTGCACAGCATGAGCCGCGACGAAGCCGAAGCTGTGCTGGGCCACGAGATCAGCCACGTCGCCAACGGCGACATGGTCACCTTGGCGCTGATTCAGGGCGTGGTGAATACCTTCGTGGTGTTCTTCGCCAAAATCATCGGCATCCTGGTGGATCGCGTGCTGCTGAAAAATGATGGCCGCAACGGCCCCGGCATCGGCGCTTTCGTGGCCGAGATCGCTGCGCAGATTGTGCTCGGCATCCTCGCCAGCATGATCGTCATGTGGTTCTCGCGCCAGCGTGAATTCCGCGCCGACGCGGGCGGTGCCAACCTGGCCGGACGGCAGAAGATGATCGCCGCACTGGAACATTTGAAAGCCAACCACGAGCAGGCTGAAATGCCAAAGAACATGGCCGCCATGGCAATCTCCAGCGAAGGCGGTTTCTCCAGATTGTTCATGACCCACCCGCCGCTGGATGAGCGTATTGCGGCGTTGCGCGCGGGGCAGTGAGTCGTTATGGATTTACACGCCACGCAAGGAAAGCAAAGTAGAGCTGTTATCCCAGATTGTAGGACTTTTTAAATAACCCGATCCTGATCGCGTTTCAGCGCAACTGCAACTTTGGTTCAGTCAAAGTGCCCGACAGCACCAACGGATTATTACCCGCACGTTCCTTAATTTCTGTGTTGAAATTACCGGATAATTGATTGGTGGCAGAAATATCGAACGTGCCGTTTGCAGTAAACGTGTTTGAGTTAATCTTGACCTGATGGAAATGCAAATTGTGATTTTCTAGTTGCACAGTCCCGTTCAATTCGTCAAAACTCGTGCGTTCGCCGGGAAGATGCTCCTGGCTCAACAGACGCGCAGTTTCCATCATGCCCACACCGTTGATGACACCGTCTTTCGCCATGAACGAACCATCAAAATGTGGCGCATCGTTCATCTGGGAAAGCTTTACCCCCTGCAACAAGTACGTACCCTCGACTTGCACTTCACTGGATGTTCCTATCTTGGGATATATCTTCTCCAAATCCATCTCTTTGGCTTGCATATGGCCCTGAGCGTGCCAGCCTTTGCGCCAGCCCAACACGCCATTGCCGGACCATGCACCGCCATAGGCGTGCGCCTCAATCTCGGTGAAGTTCACTACACCATCGCCGATGTCTCCCTTGGCACTAAAATCGCTGAACTGCACGGCGGGTAGTATAGGTAACGCCATTTCTTTGATACCGTAACTGATTATCCAGGAATTTTTCACAGGTAATAACTCGACGTTCATCTTTTCGTCTTCGCTGTGCAGCACAACCCGCGTGAATGCGCCTTGCTCGAGTTCTGCGCTGCCCTTTAATGACGGCAAAGTTATTTCATCGGTACTAACCTGCAAGCTCGAGATCGTCAGGTGGCGCACTCCAAATGGCTCATTGCCAGCCAAGCCATGCAGCCAGCCGGCAACTTGCTCTAAATGCCACCCATCCAATACGATACCTTGCAATTCGATATTGCTGATCGTTTTATTCGCGGAAAATATAGTCGTAGGATCGAAATTAAGCACCGCAGTGGCAATCTTGAGTTCCTGCGAGTTGCCGACAGTGATATTTCGCAATTGCAACTTGGGTGGAAATGTGGCGGCACTCATTCCGCCGAGATGGACAGGTTGCTTCAATTGAACGGAGAGAGTCTGTTCGATTGATGCGATGTATTTCTGCATTGGCCAAACATATGGCAGTATGATCGCAGCCGCCAGTGCTAGAACAATCAAGCCAAAAAATATCTTAGCCAGCGGCAATGGTTTTCGCCGCGCGCGCGTAACAGGTTTCTGCTCAGCTTTGGCTTGGGAAATGGCGGACTGTTGTGTCGTTTGCTCAGCATCCAGCTTGGCTTGCAATTTAGCTCGCTGTTCTGCTTCCGCCCATGCATTGGCTTGCTCCTCGGCCAAATCTTGTTCTTCTGACTTTGCACGTGCTTCCTGTTCGCTGCGCAGTCGAATTGACTCCATATCTGCTTTCATGCGCGCCATTTCTGCGGCGGCACTGAGTCTCGCTTTGTGTTCTTCTTCCACAACACGGCGCTCAGCTTCTTGCGTGGCTTGTTCACGCGCTTTTGCTTCAGCCTGATCTGCAAGGTTGGGCTGCACAACCTCAGATTGAACAGGAGTCTGTACAGTACCTAGATTAAATGCATCCAGATTAATCTGGAAAGAAGAGAAGCCGGGGTCGGATGTCTTAATATCGGCAGCACTCAGCGCCATTTGTGCTGCACTGAGTGTATCGCGTTTAGCCTTCTCTTCCGCTTCCATTCTGGTGGCAGTTGCTTGACGCGTTGCCTCTTCTATCTCCGCATTCAGACGCGCTGTTTCCTCAGCTTGTCTCTTTATCGCTTCCAGCTCAGCTCTATCGCGTTCTGCCGCTTCCAACCTCGCCCGCTCTTCTTTCTGTGCTTTGACCTTTTCTTCGGCGCGTACTCTGGCAACTTCCAACTCAGCTTGCACCCTTGCTGTTTCTTGCTCTGCCCTGATGCGAGCGGCTTCTTGTTCAGCTTTTATCCGTGCAGCTTCTGCATCTGCCCTTGCCCTTGCAGCCGCTTCCTGCTCTGCCTTGATGCGAGCAGCTTCTTGTTCGGCTTTTATCCGGGCAGCTTCTGCCTCCTGCTTGGCGAGCTCTTCTGCTTGAGCCTTTGCTCTTGCAGCTGCCTCTTGCGCAGCTCTAATAAGCGCAGCCTCATGTTCAGCTTTTAAACGCGCTGCCTCAGCTTCCTGTTTTGCTATCTCTTTCGCCAGCGCCTTGGCCTCAGCTTCGGCACGTGCTTTTGCTGCTTCCAGCTTAGCTTTGACTTTTGCAGCTTCTTGTTCCGCCTTGATCCGGGCAGCTTCAGCCTCCGCCTTGGCTTTCTCGATAGTTTCCAATTCCGTTTTTACACGCGCCGCTTCCTGCTCGGCCTTGACGCGCGCTGCTTCTTGTTCAGCGCGTTTTATCACTTGGACTTTTGCTTCCGCAAGTTGTCTTTCCGTGGCTTCCTGCTTTGCTTTTGCATCAGCTTCAGCTTCAGCCTTTGCACGCGCAGCGATCTGGGCATCCTGTCTTGCTTGAGCCTCTGCTTTGGTTTTTGTTTCTTCGATGGCTTTTAATTTGGCAGCCGCAACAGATGCTTTTAACTCATTATATGCGCGCGTCGCCTTTGCTTTCTGCTTTGCTTTGGCTTCTGCCTCTGCCTCCCTTTGCTGCTTATGTTTGT
Source organism: uncultured Gallionellaceae bacterium (assembly GCA_903847155.1). Taxonomy (GTDB): domain Bacteria; phylum Pseudomonadota; class Gammaproteobacteria; order Burkholderiales; family Gallionellaceae; genus Sideroxyarcus. Next base: position 22,081 of record CAINCU010000016.1, read on the forward strand.
CTTCTGCAATTGAAGCGGAAGATTGGGAGGTGGCACCCATGTTGGTAAAATCCAACTCCTCGTTTAATGCTGAAGCTACCTTGGGAATTGCCATTTTAGGCGCTACGATTCTGGTGGTCGTAACTGGTTTGGCTTTATCACGAATCAATTCTGATTCCAGCAATTGCTGAACTATCTCTGTCAACTCGCTACGCAAACTCGGCGGAGCACGTCTGGTCACCTCATCAAAAGTCGACTTATTGTCAATGAGCAACATAACCCGCTTCATGTCCCCAGACATGCTGGACATCTCGCTTTCGCCTTTAGGTGTTTTGATGAAGATTGTTTTTTTATCCATGACAACAATTAAGATTGAGTTGATATATTGCTTACTGAGCCCCGCAGATACTAACGTAAAAGCACTGCAGAGGTTGACCGAAACGGCTTCTGCCGTTAGTATAGCGGCCTCATCAATTCCCTGATAGCTCAGTCGGTAGAGCGACGGACTGTTAATCCGCAGGTCCCTGGTTCGAGTCCAGGTCGGGGAGCCAAAGAAATTTTCAAATAGTATCTTGCAGTTAGTCCGTGATATGCGGACTATTAGGCCACCTTCCAAGGTGGTTTTTTGCATTTCCGGGGATCGTTATTCTGAGAGTCCGCAGCTCGGTATAAATTCCCAGTACGGTTTTCCCGGGGCGGTGGGGGAGGGGTAGCAGAAACGGGCGGAATGAAAACCTGAAAATCTGGGAAGCTGGAATTCTGGGTGACAGCCCAACTGCCTAGTGTCAACTTCAACATCGGCTTGTGATTTATCCGTCATCAAGCTTCAAGTTAAATAATAGCAATATACGACCAGAGGTAGCCCATCAGATGTAGTTCAAGCACTTCCATTCTCCCGCCTTATATCCGGCGGCCTGATATGTATTGACCTGTCAATTTTCAAAATCATGTTTCAGTGTATGGGTAGCAGAACGGACGGCATGCCGACGGTTGATCAGTCTGATATGCGCGGGTTGGTTACCGCATGACAACCGATTCGTCGGGGAGCTGC
>CAINCU010000017.1 GCA_903847155.1 uncultured Gallionellaceae bacterium
ATGGAGTGGTAGTTCAGTTGGTTAGAATACCGGCCTGTCACGCCGGGGGTCGCGGGTTCGAGTCCCGTCCACTCCGCCAAACAGAGGCGAACGAAAGTTCGCCTTTTTTTATGTTGGATGTCCTGCGTGGCATCCCTTCTTTTAGGTAGGTAGCTATGTTTGATTTCGTGCATGAGAAAAAACGATTAGTACAGATTGTGCTGGCGCTCATCATTCTTCCCTTCGCGTTTTGGGGGGTTGATTCGTTCCGTAATTCCGGCGGCCCTGAGCCACTGGCGAAAATTAACGGCGAAAAGATCGGGCAACAGGAATTCGACAATGCACTGGATCAGCAGCGGCAGCGGTTGCGCGATATGGCAGGTGCCAACTTCGACCCCGCAATATTTGATCGACCTGAAATCAAGCAATCATTACTGGATAGCTTGGTTACACGCCGTCTGTTAGTTGCTAACGCGCGAGATAAAAACTTGATGCCGGGTGACGAACAAATTGCTCAATTCCTTGTGGGTATTGGTTCATTTCAAAAAGATGGAAAATTTGATAAGCAGCAATACTTGACTGCATTGAACGAGCGAGGCATGAGCCAATTAGCATTCGAATCTCGTTTGAGTCAAGACATAGCGGTGCAGAGGCTGACTGATGGCTTTTCTCAGAACGGTTATGCATCGGACAAAGTAGCAGAGAGGCTAATCCGGCTGAACGAGCAACAGCGCGTTGTTGCGGTTGCGAACCTGAATGCGGATGAATTTCTGAAACGAGCGCGTGTGAGTGATACGGATGTCAAAGCCTACTACGACAAGAATGCCAATGAATTTCGAATGCCGGAGCGTGCCAATGTTGAGTTTGTGACGTTCTCAGCTGACTCCCTGCTGCCAACAATCTCCGTGACCGACGAGGAGATCAAACGATACTATGAGGAGCATATTGCCGAATTTGGTACGCAAGAGCAGCGTCAGGCGGCACACATATTGATCGGGTTGGGGAAACAGGCTACCGATGCCGAGAAGCAGGCAGCGAAGAAGAAGGCAGAACAAGTGTTACAGCAAGTCAGGCAGTCTCCTGGTAAATTTGCAGCATTGGCCAAGCAATATTCGCAAGATCCTGGCTCTGCATCAAAAGGGGGGGAATTGGGAATGTTCGGGCGCGGTGCGATGGTGAAGCCGTTCGAAGACAGTGTTTTCAGTCTTAAGGTGGGCGAGGTAAGCGGGTTGGTGCAATCCGACTTCGGTTATCACATCATTAAACTTCTGGCTGTCAAACCAGCGAAGGTGCAGGGTTTGAATGAGGTGCGATCTGCTGTTGTGCAACACCTGAAGTCACAGCATGCCAGTGACAAGTTTGCTGAACTTGCTGAAAAATTCAACAATACGGTTTATGAGCAAAGCGATTCTTTGCAACCGGCTGCCAATCTGATTAAGGCCTCAGTTCAGCGTGGCGTGTGGCTTAGCAAAGGGCAGCCCCCAACTGGTGTGTGGACGGGCAAGGTTTTGCAGGCAATATTTTCGGAAGATGTGTTGAAAAACAAGCGCAATACAGCAGCGCTAGAAGTCGCACCGAATACTTTGCTGGCAGCACGTGTGGTGGAATACAAATCGGCGAGCGAGCGACCTTTTGCGGAAGTTTCGGCAAGCATTCAACAAAAACTACAGCGACTGCAAGCAGTTGAACTGGCAACTGCGCAAGGCACGAGTTTGCTGGTGCAATTGCAGCGCGGAGAGAAGGCTAGTTTGAACTGGAAGGCTGCACAAAGCATCACCCGCAGTCAACGTACTGGTATGGATCCAGAACTGGTGAAAGCAGTGTTTCATAGTGACATAAGCAAGTTGCCAGCGTATGTGGGAGTGAAAGGGCAGAATGGTTATGTGCTGGCGCGTATCGATTCAGTGAAGGATGCTGAATCCATTGACAGTGGCAAACTTAGTCGCTATGCGCAGCAGATACGCCAGATCACAGGCGAAGAGTTGTTGATGGCATATATAGCAGACGAAAAGAAACACGCCAACATTACGATGAAGACCTTCGTGGCGGAAGAAAAAAAATAGTCGCTTGGGTTGATACGAAAAAACGCCGTTCCTAGTGAGCGGTGTTTTTTTTAATAAGAGTAATCCTACTTCCGAGTTGGAGAGTTTGGTGATATTGAAAACGCCATCGACATACCTATTTTTGCTAAGGATTATGCTTGCTAAATAGCAGCATAGGAACATTGTCACATTAGTTACACTTTTTCCTATGCAAACTTAAGTTTTGAGTCGGTGAAATACAAGCCAAAATAGATTATTCAGGTTAATCGTATATAATCCAGCGCTATTAATTTTGGGTTCTCCTTCATGCTGGAAGTTGGCAATCTCGCGTGCAGTCGCGGCGACCATCGGTTGTTCTCTGGATTGTGCTTTACGCTGCAACCCGGACAAATCATGCAGGTACAGGGGGCGAATGGCAGCGGCAAGACCAGTTTGCTGCGCACTCTGTGCGGTTTTCTGCAGCCTGATGAGGGCGAGATCCTCTGGCGTGGCAAGCTTGTTGGTGATCTTGGCGAGGATTACTACGCGGAACTGCTGTATCTTGGGCATTTGAACGCGATCAAAGATGAGTTGAATGCGCTGGAAAATTTGCAGATGAGCGCGGGTCTGGCTGGCTATACAGTGACTGAAAAACAAGCTGTCGCAGCATTGCGTCGCATGGGGCTGCAACGGCGGGAACATTTGCCGGTGAAGGTCTTGTCACAAGGACAGCGACGCAGGGTGGCGCTGGCGCGCTTGCTAACCAGCGACGCACATTTGTGGATTCTGGATGAGCCGCTGACCGCACTCGATGTGGGGGCAGTTGGATTGATGCAGGAACTTATTGGAGAACATCTGTCAAAAGGTGGTATGGCAATTTTTACCACACACCAACCTTTACAAGTGGCTGGCGTAGAGACTAGGCAGTTGTCGTTATCATGAAAAAACTGTCGCTTTTGGGTTTGCTTGGGCTGGTACTGAGGCGCGATCTGTTGCTGGCGATGCGCCGCCGCGCCGATGTGTTGACCACGTTGATTTTTTTTGTGATGGTAGTGAGTCTGTTTCCGCTCGGTGTTGGGCCTGAAATAGATATGTTGCGCAAGATGGCTTCCGGTGTGGTGTGGGTCGCCGCATTGTTGGCTTCCATGTTGTCATTGCCGCGCATGTTCTCGGCGGACTATGCGGATGGTACCTTGGAGCAAATGATGCTAGCTCCGCAGTCGCTGTCGGTGCTTGTTCTGGGCAAGATCGCCGCGCATTGGATGTTGTCTGGATTGCCGTTGGCGTTGATCGCGCCAGTGTTGGGTTTGCAGTTCGATATGTCAGTTCCGGCACTGTGGATATTAGTGATCGCATTGCTGCTGGGAACGCCAGTATTGAGTATGATAGGAGCAGTTGGCGCAGCACTGACGCTGGGATTGCGCGGCGGCGGTGTGCTGGTTTCGTTGCTGGTGTTGCCTTTATGTATTCCGGTGCTGATCTTTGGCGCGGGTGCGGTGGAAGCAGTTAACAGTGGAATGAGTGTTGTTTCAAATCTATCGTTTTTGGGTGCATTCATGCTGTTTGCCTTGGTGTTCACGCCGTTCGTTGCGGCGCAGGCGTTACGTATTTCGATGGAGTAATAATTTGGCTATCAACTGGTTCAAATATTCGGCACCGACCAATTTCTACGGCTTGGCAGGTAAGCTGATTCCATTCTTTGCATGGCCCGCAGCGGTTCTTTTTGTCATCGGTCTGTACATCGGCTTTTTTGTCGCACCAACTGATGCCGTGCAAAGCGAAGCCTATCGCATCATCTTCCTCCACGTTCCCACTTCCATCTTGTCCATGTTCATCTACCTCATCATGGCAGGGTATGCGGCATTGGGTTTGATCTTTAACACTCGTTTATCTTCCATGATGGCGCAGGCGTTGGCTCCTACCGGAGCGCTGTTCGCCTTCATCTCGTTGTGGACGGGGGCGCTGTGGGGCAAGCCGATGTGGGGCGCATGGTGGGTATGGGATGCACGCCTGACTTCCGAACTGATTTTGCTGTTTCTGTATCTTGGCTTTATTGCTCTGCAAGCTTCCATTGAGGATCCTCGTCGTGCGGACAGAGCTAGTGCCTTACTTGCCATTGTCGGTTCAGTCAACGTGCCCATCATTTACTTCTCGGTGAAATGGTGGAATACGCTGCATCAAGGTTCGACCATCAAGTTCACCGGAACCAGCATGCACATCGCTATGCAGGAAGCCATGTTCGCAATGTTGGTCGCTTGCTGGTTGTATTCCATTGCGGTGAGTCTGGCACGCGTGCGCAGCATCATTCTGGAGCGCGAACGCAATACGCAGTGGGTGAACGAACTGAAGGAGGTGCGGTCATGAGTTGGAGTGAGTTTTTTGCCATGAATGGCTATGCCTTCTATGTCTGGGGTTCTTACGGGGTGGCGTTGCTGGTGTTCGGCATTGAGATATTGATGGTGCGTAATCGCAGAAAGAATGCGTTGCGCGAATTGCGTTTGATGCGTGATGAATCGGGTGAAACCGGGACAGGAGAGGTGGCATGACGCCCAGAAAGAAAAGGATGTGGTTCATCGTGGCGGGTGTCGCTCTAGTTGCGGCGGCGGTAGGCTTGGTGCTGTATGCACTTAAGAACAATGTTAGTTTGTATTTCACACCGACCCAAGTATTTAATAAGGAGGCGCCGCAAGGCCGCAGTTTCCGTATTGGCGGCCTAGTGGAAGTCGGAAGCGTGCAGCGTGAGAAAGATGGATTAAATACCCGTTTCAACATCACCGACACTGTGCAAAAAATGCCAGTGATATACAAAGGTATTCTTCCCGATTTATTCAAAGAAGGAAAGGGCGTGGTCGCTCAGGGCAAACTGGAGGCTGATAATGTATTCCATGCCGAAGAAGTACTGGCCAAGCATGATGAAAATTATATGCCGCCGGAAGCAGCCGATGCATTGAAAAAAGCACAGTCAGCCAAGGCAGCTGCGACTCAGACGAGTGATAGCCCCTCCATAGAACGCCCCGTAGCTAAATAATAATTGAGAGCCACAGCATGATTCCAGAAATCGGTAATTTCGCACTCATCGTTGCACTATTTCTTTCACTCATTCAAGGCATTCTGCCCATCGTCGGTGCGGCACGTAATGATGCGGTGATGATGTCCTCGGCACGCACTCTAGCGCTGGGGCAATTTATTATTGTGGCGGTCGCTTTTGGTTGCTTGGTCCAAGCCTTCGTCAGCAACGATTTCTCCGTGTTGTACGTCGCACAAAATTCCAATTCACAATTGCCGCTTGCGTATCGCGTGTCGGCAATTTGGGGTGGGCATGAAGGTTCGTTGTTGCTGTGGACGTTCATCCTCACGGTATGGACGGTCGCTGTTGCATCATTCAGCAAACATCTGCCGCAAGAGATGGTGGCGCGCGTGATCGGCGTGATGGGTTTGGTCTCGGCGGGTTTTCTGCTGTTCATGTTGCTCACGTCAAATCCGTTTGATCGTTTATTACCGGCAGCGATGGATGGGCGCGATCTGAATCCATTGCTGCAGGACCCTGGCTTGGTGATCCATCCGCCGATGCTGTACATGGGCTACGTTGGCTTTTCGGTGGCATTCGCTTTCGCGCTGTCTGCCTTGCTGGGAGGCAAACTTGATTCCACTTGGGCGCGCTGGTCGCGTCCGTGGACGACCATAGCTTGGGTGTTCATGACCATTGGCATCGCGTTGGGTAGCGGTTGGGCGTATTACGAATTAGGCTGGGGTGGTTGGTGGTTCTGGGATCCGGTGGAGAATGCTTCGTTCATGCCTTGGCTGGTGGGTACTGCGTTGATGCATTCGCTGGCGGTGACGGAAAAACGCGGCGCATTCAAGAGTTGGACCGTGTTGCTTGCCATCGCGGCATTTTCACTCAGTCTGTTGGGGACATTCCTGGTGCGCTCCGGAGTGTTGTCCTCGGTACATGCCTTCGCTACCGACCCCAAGCGTGGCGTATTCATTCTCACTTTCCTAGTGGTGGTCATTGGTTCTTCCTTGCTGCTGTTCGCTTGGCGTGCGCCAAAGATCGGACTGGGTGGTAAATTCGATCTCATTTCACGCGAATCCATGCTGCTATCCAACAACGTGCTGTTGTCGGTGGCTTCTGCTTCGGTGTTCCTCGGCACCCTGTATCCCTTGTTCATGGATGCGCTTGGTATGGGCAAGCTCTCAGTTGGTCCGCCGTATTTCAATTCCGTGTTTGTGCCGTTGATGGTGCCTATGCTGTTGATGATGGGTTTGGGCCCGGTTGCACGCTGGAAGCAAGCTAGCGTGCCGGACATTTGGCAACGGGTGCGCTGGGCATTAGCTTCTAGTGTAGTCATTGCTTTGTTGTTGCCGCTGGCATTGGGTAAATGGACACCGGTCATTGCGCTGGGTCTGTTTCTAGCTGCTTGGATCATTACCACTGCGTTGCTTGACTTGCGCAAACGCATCGCCGGTCCCGGAACGTTGTGGCAAGGACTGAAGATACCAACGCGCAGTTATTACGGCATGCTGCTGGCTCATCTCGGCATCGCCGTGTTCATCATTGGTGTGACTATGGTCAAAGGTTACGAGACTGAGCGAGATGTGCGTATGGATGTTGGTGACACAGTAGAAGCGGGTGGTTACGTGTTTCGCTTTGATGGAGTGAGTGATCAACCAGGCCCCAACTACGTTGCTTCGCAAGGGCGCGTGAGTGTTAGCAAGGATGGCAAGTTAGTCACCGAACTGCATCCTGAAAAGCGGGTTTATAACGCTTCCGGCATGCCGATGACCGAGGCGTCTATCGAGCCAGGACTCTGGCGCGATCTGTATGTGTCACTTGGTGAACCTATCCCGATGACTTCAGCGTGGGCGGTTCGCGTCTATATCAAACCATTCGTTGATTGGATATGGACGGGCTGTCTGCTGATGGTTTTGGGCGGGATATTGGCGATTAGTGATCGTCGTTATCGTATCCACGCACGCAAAGCACAAGCAGCTAACGGTGTAGAGAAATTGAAGGAGAAGGCAGCATGATGCGATTCATTTTGCCGCTGGTAATTTTCTTGGTATTGGCTGGATTTTTATACAAAGGATTGGGACTTAACCCACGCGAGGTTCCTTCGCCATTTATTGACAAGCCTGCTCCGATTTTTAATTTGGTTGAGTTGCAAGATCCATCTAAAAGTTTCACCCCCGCTGACATGAAAGGCAAGGTGTGGCTTTTCAATCTATGGGCTTCGTGGTGCGTATCCTGCCGCGAGGAACATCCGCTGCTGCTGGACTTAATGCAGCAAAATATCGTGCCCATCGTCGGGTTGGATTACAAGGACAAGCGGGAAGCTGCTGAAGCGTGGTTGAATAAAGCAGGCAATCCCTACCTGCTTAATGTTTTCGATGTTGAAGGGCGCATTGGTATTGACTACGGTGTGACCGGCGTGCCGGAAACCTTTGTCATCGATAAGCAAGGAATCATTCGATACAAGCAGATCGGTCCCGTCACCTCGGAGAATTTGCGCGAGAAGATATTGCCACTGGTTGCGGAGTTGCAAAGAAAATGAAAAAACTACTGATCCTGTTGTTATGTCTATTGCCAACTTTTGCTTTTGCGGGTGAAGCGAAGGAATTGACTTCTGATCCTGTTTTGGAAAAACGCATGGTTGGTTTGGCTGAAAATTTGCGCTGTTTGGTATGCCAGAACGAATCGTTAGCTAGTTCTCATGCGGAATTGGCTGAAGATTTGCGCCGCGAAGTGCGCGAACTGATGAAACAAGGTAAAAGCGATCAGGAGATAATTGACTATCTCGTGGCACGCTACGGTGATTTTGTGTTGTATAAACCGCCGATGAAGAGCTACACCGTGTTGCTCTGGTTCGGTCCGTTTGCATTGTTGCTGATGGGTTTGGGAGTGTTGGTCTTCCAATTGCACAAACGTCGTCAGATCGTGCAAGAGTCTGTGCTTACTCCGGAAGCGCAGAAACGAGCCGCCACCTTACTCAACGAAGAAGAAAACAAATGACTTTATTCTGGATAATCTGTGCGGCGCTAATGATCGTCGCTATTCTGTTCGTGGCGTTGCCATTATGGCGCGGCACTTCCAAAAATAATTCCGTGGTGCGCGATGCGGCGAATCTGGAGATATTGCGCGATCAGATCACTGAAATGGATGCCGACTTAAAGAATGGCCTGCTTACGCCTGAGTTGCACGAACAAGGCAAGCGCGAACTGGAAGCGCGATTGCTGGAGGAAGTAGGTGATACCAAAAACTTTGAGGTATCTAACAAACCTCACCCGCTCAAGATTACAGCCATTGTACTGTCAGTGTTGCTAACCGTGGCTTCTGTGGGGCTGTATCTAAAAATCGGCAATCCAGGTGCCTTCTCCCCGCAGATGGCACAGGGTGGTGCGAGTATTTCTGGCGGTGTAGTCCATTCCGCTGCCGAGATTGATGCGTTGGCAAAGAAGGTTGAAGAAAATCCGTCCGATGGTGAATCGCTGATGGTATTGGCAAATAGTTATATGGAGGCAGGGCGCTTTGCTGAAGCTGCGCAAGCCTACGAGAAATTGACCAAGTTGGCGGCGGATGAGGCATGGGTATGGGCCGACTATGCTGATGCGCTGGCGATGGCACAGGGAAAGACACTACGTGGAAAACCGACCGAGATATTGAACAAAGCGCTGTCGCTCGATCCGAACAGTACCAAGGCATTGGCACTGGCCGGTTCGGCGGCGATTGAGCGCGGTGATTTTGTGGCGACCATCACCTATTGGGAGAAGCTGCGCGGTCTTATCCCGGCGGATAGCGAAGATGCAAAAATGATTGACGACGGTATCAATGAGGCGCGCCAGATGTTGTCGCATACCAAGGGTGGTAAGTCGTCTAAACTTGAATCAATCAATTCACCAGCACCAGCAGCGGCGGCAGGCAAAGAGCGCATCAGCGGCAAAGTGACATTGAGTAATGCGTTGAAGGGAAAAGTCAGCCCGGATGATACGGTGTTCGTGTTGGCGCGCGCGGCGGAGGGGCCTCCAATGCCACTTGCTGTTCTGCGCAAACAAGTGCGTGATTTGCCGCTGGATTTTGAGTTGGATGACAGCATGGCGATGTCGCCACAGATGAAACTATCCAGTTTTGATCAGGTAGTCATCGTGGTACGTATCTCCAAGTCTGGTAATGCCATGCCAAAACCTGGCGATATGCAAGGCATGAGTAAGCCATTGCATCCCGGCACCAGCAAGGTAAATGTACAAATCGACCAGCTGATTAAATAATTACCGATGAGTAGGGGAAGCCGTGCTGTAAAACAGTACGGCTTTTTTTATGCTTTATCAATATTCAGCTGTAGCCAGTATTCCAGTAGCGCAAGATGCCACAACTTGCTGCCATTCAAGCGCGTGAAGTGCGACTCGGGCGCGGAGAGCAGTTTTTCAACGTAGGTGCGATTGAACAAGCCCCGTTGCCTACACGCGTCTGACGTTAAAATATCCTGCATGAAACGCAGGAATTCGCCACGCACATATTTCAACGCCGGAACCGGGAAGTATCCTTTGGGGCGGTCTATCACCGAGTCTGGGATTAATCCACGCGCGATGGCTTTGAGCGGGTATTTTCCACCTTCCTTGAGGCGTAGTTCGGGTGGCATACGTGCTGCCAGTTCGACCAGTTCGTGATCGAGGAAAGGCACGCGCGCTTCCAACCCCCATGCCATGCTCATGTTATCCATGCGTTTGACGGGGTCGTCCACGATGAGCGTCGTCACATCGAAGCGCAACACTTGATCGAGGAAGGTATCTGCGTGCGGACGTACCAATTCATGTTGCACCAATTCGCCGGTGACATCGGTCGTGTGATAACGGCTGTTTACAGTTTCAAGATATTCAGCATGGTCGCGGTCGAAATAATGATTGCGGAATCTGTCCAGAGCCGAGCCTTGTGCTGTTTGCATCTGCGGATACCAGAAGTAACCGCCGAATACTTCGTCGGCACCTTGTCCTGCCAGCGCGACTTTTACTTCTTGCGAAACCTTTTCAGCCAGCAGATAGAACGCGATGTTGTCCTGACTTACCATCGGCTCGGACATACTGCGCACCGCCTCCGGTAAGCGCCGCAACACTTCGCTATTGGGGATAATAAATTTGTGGTGACGCGTATTGAATCGCTTAACAACCTGATCGGAATATTCAAACTCGTCGCCTTTCTCCGCATCGCCACCAATATCTTCGAATCCGATAGAGAAGGTGCGCAGATCATGCACATGATCGGCCAGTAATCCGACGATCAAGCTGGAATCCAGACCACCGGAAAGCAGCACGCCCACGGGTACATCAGCGGCGAGGCGATGGCGCTCTACCACCTTTGTCAGCACCTGCCGTGTGGCAGACAGCCAATCCTGTTCGCTCAAGGCATAGATGGGGCGCGTAGCTTGCAATGTCCAGTAGATGCGCTGTCTGACTTCACCTGAAGCCGTGAAACTCATACTAGTGGCGGGCGGTAATTTTTTTACGCCATTAAGTAATGTGCGCGGCGCTGGAACCACAGCGTGCAGCGTGAGGTGATGATGCAGTGCAACAGAGTCGAGGCTAGTATCGACGTTGCCTGCTGCCAGCAAGGCTTGCAAGGTAGATGCGAAGCGCAGTGATGCGCCACTGACGGCATAGTACAAGGGCTTGATGCCGAAACGATCTCGCGCGAGGAATAAATTCTGATTACGTATGTCCCATATCGCAAAGGCGAACATGCCGTAGAAACGCTCCACGCAATGCTCTCCCCATGCATGATAAGCTTTAATAATAACTTCGCTATCGCCATCTGAGAAAAAATCGTAACCCATCTCAGTGAGTTCTATGCGCAGTTCTTTGTAGTTATAGATAGTGCCGTTGAACACTAGGGAGAGATGGAGTTCGTCATCCACCATGGGTTGTTTGGAATGCTCGGAAAGGTCGATGATGGAAAGACGCCTATGTCCGAATGCCAATACATTGTTGTTGTACAAACCTTCTGCATCCGGACCGCGCCGGGCGAGTGATGACATCATCATTTTGATGCCATCCAGATTGGGAGGTTGCTTGTCGAAACGCAGTTCGCCACAAATACCACACATAGTAGAAATGCCTCCTCGTTGGCTGAATGTTCGCGCCTACGTGATATTGATCTAAGTTACCGGAATTTATTGAGCCAGTGGATGTTAAACTAATAACTGCAATTCATATAATTCTAGAAATTGTAAATGTTGCAGTCAAAATGGATAGACAGGGTCAAAAACGCAAAAAAACTATTGCAGCAATGTAAGCCTAATATTTTAAGTTGGCAATTAGCAAGTATTAAGTAAGAAGATCCTTGCCACGAGCAGTGAGATACCTTAACTAAGGTGAATATAATGGACACGGTGAATCGGCTAGAATATTTTGTTGGAAGGCAATCGATTCTGGATCGCAATCAGGAATTGGCAGGGTTTGAATTGCTTTTCCGTTCAAGCCAAAAGAATTCATCTCATTTCCTTAATAATGTCACTGCCACTTGCGAAGTGATTAATCATGTTTTCAACGAACAAGGATTCCACCGACTGTTGGGAAAACACCGTGGCTTCATTAATGTTGATGATCAGATGTTGATGGATGACACGCTTGAATTACTTCCCAAGGAAAAGGTAGTCATCGAACTGCTGGAAACTATCGAGGTAAACACCACCGTAGTTGAGCGCTGCAAATATCTAAAATCTATGGGTTACATGCTGGCACTGGATGATGTTGATCAAAATACTGGTCATCTGGAACCGCTACGTGACTGTATCGACATCATCAAGATCGATCTGAAGCTAACTGGCATGGGTGATGATCTTGAAAAAACTCTCACACGCCTAAGTGGCTGGTCAGCGAAATTACTTGCCGAAAAAGTGGACACCCGCGAAGTAGCAAAACGCTGCATTGATATTGGATTTCATTTATTCCAGGGCTTCTACTTCGCCAAGCCAATTATCATTACCGGCAAGCGTCTTTCCCATTCTGAGCTGGCTTTGATGCGATTGCTTAAACTTGTCATGAGTGAGGCTGAAACCGACCAAATTGCGGAAATATTTAAACAGAACCCCGACCTGACCTACAACCTATTACGCCTTTCTAATTCAGCAGCCATGGGACTGCGTTTTAAAATTACTTCTGCCAGTAATGCAATCACGATGCTCGGTCGTCGCCAATTACGGCGTTGGTTGCAATTACTCATCTATACAAAAGCCAACAATTCTTCCTTCCCCGACCCCTTGTTGCAACTAGCCGCGACACGGGGCAAAGCCATGGAACTGTTGGTACAGAACTTCGATAATAATTCCAAAGAGTTGGAGGACCGCGCCTTCATGGTCGGCATCATGTCTTTAATGCACACACTCCTCGGAATTCCTCTTGCTGAAGCTATTTCCCCACTCAATCCGCCAGAGGAAGTTCGTGATGCGCTGCTATTGCGAGTCGGCTTGCTTGGTAAGTTGCTATTATTGATTGAACATCTTGAACAGTATGATATGGAAAAGGCCGGTCAATTACTTGAGGAACTTGCGCCGCTCAATGTCGAACAGCTCAACAAGGCTCACCTCGAAGCGCTTGCATGGTCGAACAGCTTCGAAGAGGCTGATGAAGATGGTGGGTGAAAAAAGTAAGTTAGTTATTCGATCAGGAGGTGGTCATTTAAAAAGTCCTAACAATCTGTACAACAGTCCAGATTTTGTTTTCTGATTAGGTAATGCGAGAGGTTTGCTCTCGGCATCATTTGCTTTTAGAGTTGGTTGAGGTTTGGCCGCTTGTATTCCAAGCATTTCTTGCGCAATCGATATCTGTTCAGCGTGGTCTGCAAGAAAACTCAGACACTCTGTTTCGCTGAAGCCCAACTTCTTCGCCGCAGATACGTTTTGCCAAGCTACGAATTTGGCGATCCCCGGTTTTTGCAGATTCGCCAATGTGACTACATCCACGTAATCTGCCAAGGCGCTACCATTGTCTCGTTGCAGATTTTCATAACCCGCGATGACTTCAATCAATTCATTCGAGAAATTCCAGCTTTGCAACAAGCGAGTGCCGACACGAGAGCCGTAACGGCGCACCAACTCATCCAACGTGGCTTGATCGAGGTGCGGATGTCGGCGGTCTGCATAGGTGAGCAAGGGCAAGGCACCCAAGTTGTGAACCAATCCGGCAAGCATTGCCTGTTCGGGTTTCAGATGCTTGTGACGCTGGGCAATTACAAAACTGTTCGCGGCGACGCATCGGCTATGTTCCCACAACCTTTTTAATTTCTGATTGATGCTCGGGTTGTCGGCTTTGAACAACTTGCTCATGGTGATAGTCATCACCAGATTGTGCAGCATGCGGTAACCTAGGCGGGAAACTGCACCACGTAATGTATCCACATACGTGCCGCCCGATGCGGCTGCACTATTTGCCGCCTTAATGATGTGCGCAGAAATTGCAGGATCTGCGGAGAGTACTTGGATAAGTTCGTTGGCCGAGACGTTGGGATCGTCTATCAATTTCCTGACCTTATTTGCCATTTCCGGCAGGGTGGGCAGATCGAGTGAATTGCTTTCTAGCGCGATCAATACCTCGTCGGCAATGGCTTGTTGAATCTTGTCACTCATGATGTCACGCCAATGCTTTGGCGATGCGCTCCAGTGCTTTTTGCAAATTATCCATGGAAGTGGCGAAAGACAAACGGATATAGCCTTCGCTGCCGAAGGCCGATCCGGGCACCACGGCCACGCCAGCTTCCACCAGCAGGTATTCGGAGAAGGCGAGGTCGTTGGCTTCCTTGATAACACCTTTCTGGTGCAGGGCGGCGATGGCTTTGCGTGCATCGGGGAAGGCATAGAACGCGCCACCCGCCATGATGCAACTCAATCCCGGAATTTGATTCAGCTTGTTAACCACAAACACATGGCGCTCGCGGAATGCCTTGAGCATCGGTGTAATGCAGCCTTGGTCGCCGTTCAGCGCGGCTTCCGCCGCAACTTGCGAAATGGAAGTCGGGTTGGAAGTGCTTTGCGATTGCACGTTTTCCATCGCGGTGATGAGGTTCTCCGGCCCCGCTGCGTAGCCGATGCGCCAGCCGGTCATCGCGTAAGCCTTGGACACGCCGTTTAGCACCATGGTGCGCGAATACAGGTCGGGGCAGGCGTTGAGAATGTTGACGAACTTCGCATCGGTCAACGCAATGTGTTCGTACATGTCATCGGTGGCGATGAGGATGTTCGGATGTTTGCGCAGCACTGCTCCCAGTGCCTGCAAATCTTCCAGCGTATAGACCGCACCGGACGGGTTGCTCGGGCTGTTGATGACCAACATCTTGGTCTTGGCTGTGATCGCTGCTTCCAGTTGCGCGGGTGTCATTTTGAAACCTTGCTCGATACCCGCCTGCACGATCACCGGCTTGCCTTCAGCGATGAGAATGATGTCCGGGTACGACACCCAATACGGTGCGGGAATAATCACTTCGTCGCCGGGATTGATGTAGGCAAGTGCGAGATTGAAAAAACTTTGCTTGCCGCCGCAGGAAACCAGAATCTGCTTGGCGGTGTAGTCCAGCCCGTTGTCGCGCTTGAACTTGGCGATGACGGCTTGCTTGAGCGTGGCGGTGCCGCCGACGGGTGTGTATTTGGTGAAGCCTTTGTTGATTGCGCCGATGGCGGCATCCTTGATGTGCTGGGGCGTATCGAAATCCGGTTCGCCTGCGCCCAGTCCGATAATGTCTTTACCTTCAGCCTTCAGCTTTGCCGCGCGGGCAGTGACGGCGAGAGTGGGGGAGGGCTTGATGGCTTGTACGCGAGTGGAGAGAGACACGATTTTTCCTTGGAGTTTAAAGAATCTGCAAATTATACGCGCACCGCATTAAGAGTTGTCTATGTGGCAGCAGGAAAAACGTCATGTGTCCAGTAATGGCGGTGTGTTTTGCGGTAGCGCTCCAGCTGCAATCCTTGCGCATTCATCTCAATCAAAATCGCTCCGTCTGCGTCCGAGCGCATGGCTTGCGCACTGTGGCTGGCATAGCGCTGCTGGACTCCCGGGTGCGGATGGTTGAAGCGGTTGCGATAACCGGAAGTGAATATGACGTAGTGTGGTGCGACGGCAGCAACGAAATCTTCGGTCGAGGAACTTTTGCTGCCGTGGTGCGGCGCGACCAGCAAGGTGGCGGGAAGCTGGTCAGCATGCAGTTGCAGCAAACGCGTTTCGGATAGTTTTTCTATGTCACCGACCAGAAGGATATGCTGATCTCCAACGCTGATGCGCAGCACGCAACTTTTTTCGTTGTCATGCGGTTTGCTGATTGACGCGCTTTTGATCGAAGGATGCAGAACCTCGAAGCTGATGCCGTCCCATTCCCAGTTCTGTCCATCGCTGCAAGCCTGAAAATGATTTATTTCATTTCGCAGCGGATTGTCAGCAGGCAGAGAAGCCGACACCAAATCCACAGGCAGTGCCTGCAATACCGAAGCCGTACCACCCGCATGGTCGTTGTCATCGTGGCTCAGCATCAGCATGTCCAGACGTTTGATGCCGCGCGCGCGCAACGCGGGTACGAGGATGCGGTTACCGCTGTCGGCATCGCCCGCGAAGTCGGGGCCGGTGTCGTAGAGCAGAGTGTGATGCTGTGTCTGCACCGCGACCGACAAGCCTTGCCCGACATCGAACACGATGATGCGCGCCGTGTTTGCTTCAGGCACGGGCGGCTCGATCACAAACATCGGCAGCAGCAAAATAACGCCGAAGCTGCGCAAGGGAAACCCGCGCGGAGCTAGTATCCATGCGGCTCCCAGCGTGCCGACTACGACGCTCCACAGCGGCGGTGCGTGCTGCGTCCATACCGCGAGCGGCAGCCCATCCAGCGCTTGCAACAGCCACATGCACAACGCCATCGCCTGGTGCGCGAGATGCAGCATCCAGTCCAGCCCCGGCAAGGTGCCGAGCAAAGTAAGCGGCACCACCACGAAGCTGACCAGCGGAATGGCGAAGGCATTGGCAATGGGCGACACCAGTGACAATTGCTGGAACAGCGCCAGCAGCGGCGGGATGAGGCCGATCATCATCGCCCATTGCACCTTGCCGTATTCTTCAAGCCAATGCTTCTTCCCGATGCGATTCGCCGTTACGTAAAAGATCAACGCCACCGCGCCGAACGACAACCAGAAACCGGGCGCCTGCACCGCCCACGGATCGGCGAGCAACACGATCAACAACGCGGTGGCCAGCATCTGGCTCCGCGCAATCGTGCGCGACAGCAACAGCATCACAGCGAAGGTGGCGAGCATGTACAGCGTGCGCTGCGCCGGAATCTCGAAGCCGGAAAGCAAGGTGTAAAACAAAGCGGCAGCGAGGCCGACCAGCGCCGCCGCTTTGCGCGCGGGAAAGTGCAGCGTCAATTTCACACTGCGTCGCCACAGCCAGTAAGTGAGCGCGAAGGCCAGACTGGCCAACATGGTGATATGCAAACCGGAAATGCTCATCAGATGATTGACGCCAGTGCGGGTAAACACCTGCCATTGCGCTTGAGGGATGGCGGATTGATCCCCGATGGCCAATGCCACGAGCACGCCGGTGTATGGCGCATCGCCCAGTGTCTGGTGGAAATGCGCGCGTACCGTTTCGCGCAATCGTTCGATGAAAAATGCCGGGCTGCGCGTCTGCTCATCCAGCTTGTGGTTGTCGGCCTTGCCATAGACATAGCCGGTGGCGCGTATGCCGCGCTCCAACGCCCAACCTTCAAAATCAAAACCGTTCGGATTTGCAGTGCCGTGCGGCTGCTTCAGGCGCACTGTGAATTGCCAACGTTCACCTGCATGCAATTCCAACGGCTTGCCGGTATCGCCATCGTAGGTGGCAAGCTGGATATGGTGCGGCACATGCGCACCTTCAGTTTGCACACTCTCGACATCAAAAGCGAAACGCATCCCGCGTTCATGCAGGCGCGGCATTTCGGACACGACGCCGGTCAGCGCAATGTTTTTTCCTTGCCATTCGTCCGGCAGACTGTCGGCCAAACGCGCTTGAGCCACCCACGCCGCATACGAAAATCCCAACAGCAATGCGCACAGCAGAATGAACGAGAACCGGGCAATACGTAGCGCCAATTGCGCACTGTCTGGAATCAGCAAAGCGCATGCCGCCAGCGGCCAATACACCGGCAGATCCGGCAACGCGGCCTGCTGTTGCAGCCACCAAACGCCGAGCGCAAAGAAGATAGAAAAGGAAACCATGTGCGTAGCGTAACCGAGCGCTAGAATCGCGTCATGCGTAAATATATTCGAGGCCGTTTACCGAATCCTGAAAGCATCCGGCAAATCCGCTGGCTGCGCCCGGTTCATCACTGGTTGGTTCATCCCAATCTGTGGCATTTTCATCGCCGTTCGGTGTCGGGTGGAGTTGCGGTCGGACTGTTTTGCGGCTTGATTCCCGGCCCGTTGCAGATGCTCGGCGCCGCGCTGCTGGCCGTGTTGTTTCGCGTCAACCTGCCGGTGGCCATGTTCACCACGCTCTACACCAACCCCTTCACCATCGTGCCGTTATATTTGCTTGCTTACGAGATCGGCGTGCGGGTCAGCGGCAGCAACTCGTCGCATGTCGCTCCCGCTTTTCCTGATTGGCATTGGCACGACGGCTATGCTCCGGTGTGGAACTGGCTGCTGGAATTAGGCAAGCCATTGTTGATTGGGATTCCCCTGCTTGCATTGGGACTGGCGCTGATCGGCTACATTGTGGTGCGCCTCGGCTGGCGCGCGGCGGTAGTGTGGAAGTGGCGCAGGCGGTACTGGCGTTGAGTAACGCAGCCACAGAAGCGCAGAATGGGAAAGTGCATCGTCCCGCAACGCCCGTCAATAGGCGTTCTGCACTAGGTTGTGCGTGTAGAACGCCTATTGACGCGGCTTGCGAAGCAGCAGTGAATAAATATCAGTTTATGGAACACAAGCCCGCGCTTGCGCTACAAGCGGATGCGATCCAGATAGCGTGCGCGGTACAGCAAACGCGGTGGATGGCTGGGATCGTCGGTGAAGGCGGAGCGGTCATGCAGCACGTTGTTGCATAGCAAGCCGATGCCGGGTTGCATGAGTGCATGGAAGATGTGCGGTGAGTTTGAGGCCAGCAGTTGTTCCAGTGCGGCGACTGCAGCCAGCGTTTCTGCATTCTGTTTCCATTCGATGCTGCGCGTGCGTGCGGTGTAACGCATATGCAGGTTACCAGTTGCATCCAGCGAGAATACCGGCCCGCTCTGCGCAGCACGTACGCCATCGTTTTCATCTACGCGCTGCGGGATGGTCATCGCATCGGCTTGCATTAGGGCGTGGATGTGTTGCGGGTTTTCGTCGCGCAACAGTAGATAAGTCATCTCATGATCCATCAGCTGGTTTTCGCCGCCGCTTGCAGCGTTGCGTACGCAATGCAGCACCATGGCGCGTATCTCGCGCTCCGGCGGGTTGTAATAGCCGTCGGTGTGCCACTTGATCGGTCGGTCGGTATAGGGGATGTAATTCTGGCGTGTGCCGTTGTCAAACACGCGGAGTTCGGAAACGCCATCCTCACCCGCCAGCCAGTTGGCATCGAGCCGGGTCAGTCCGAACTGCGCGCCCAGCATGCGCGGAATGTCGGTGTCGGCTTCGTGCATGGGGCTGGCGTAGATCGCCATGTTGCTACGGCGGACGCGTTCCGCCAACGCTGTGTGTTCGCTGGGAGTCAGCGTGCGCGGATCGCGTACTTCAACGATGAGTTCGTTAATCGAGGTTGGAGCGCTGGCAAGTTTTTGTTCGCGCCAGCGCAGGTAACTTTCAGTGTCGCCGAGGTCGAATGGATTGCTCATTCATTCTCCGCCCGCCGCAGCGCGACGACGCGGTGGTCTCGGTTCTGCTTCATACAAATCGCGCAACGTTTTCTCCACCATTTTGACGGCATCCGGTGCTTCGATGCTGATCATCTGGTCGATGACCCAGCCGCTGTCGGCATCACTCATGATCTGGCCGATGCAATAGGCAAGATAACGATAGAAGCCGTAATCCGGGCCGTTTTCGTCGTAGCCGAAATCCGCATATTCTCCGGCGCGCTGATTGAGCAGGTCGATGAAGTGTCGCTTGCATTCCTTCATGTCCTCGTCGATCAGTCGGCTGCGATTTTCTGCATAGGTTTCCGCCACACGGTTCGCCAGATTGCTGGTGAAGATGAGACGATCTTCCTCGGAGAGTTTGCGGTAAACGATGCGGTCGGCAACCATGATGAGGAACAGCAAAAATTCGGCAAGGAAGTCGAAATATTGCGTGCCAACCTCGACATCAAATTTGGCCTCGCGCGTGTTGTTCAGTGAGTTGTTGGCCATGCGGGAAATGACAAACGACAGTGCGTCTGAAATCTCCTGCGGGGTTCGTTCGCGGCCTTCTTTGAACCAGTGGCTCTTGATGCGCAACGTTCAGCCTTTCCGAATGTAGAACTCATGCACGCCTGCCGCAGCCTCGACAGTGTTCACTAATGTCATGCCGGTAGCAGAAGTCCAACCGCCGATGTCGGACAGCACGCCCGGGCAATCGCTGATTAGTTTCAATATTTCACCGGATTGCATGCCGTTCAGCAGTTTCTTTGCCTCGACGATAGGTCCGGGGCAGACTGCGCCGCGTATGTCCAAGCTGACATTGGCGTTGTACTCATGGACTTGGCCTTTCCGGATGTGATAGCCGATTCCGCCATCCGGCATCTTTTCAGTTTTCACTATCTGATTGCCAGTCTGTTGCGCCCATGAGAATAGATCGTCTTGAGTTCCCGGACAATCCGATACCAAGAGCATCACTTGTCCTGTGGCGAGTTCATCAACCAAGCGCTTCGCTCCGATGAGCGGTCTAGGGCAAGACAGTCCCTTCATGTCTAGCACGACATTGATTATGTCCATTTGTTTCTCCTTAACCGGTATGGCAATTGTGCCAGCCCGGATTGATGAATCTAACTTGACTGTTTCCTTCTAATAAGACTATTCGCCATTCGACGAGGCCGCTAAAAAACTTCGGCCAAGTCGCTGGTTATCCCATAAGCGGGCGAAAGAAACAAAAACTCGCTATGCGAGAATCAAATTAATAGCCGCCTTTACCCAATGGTTGCGGCAATCCCGCAACTTTCGCGCCCTGCTTTGCGGGGCCGACCGGGAACAGATCGTACAGTGCTTTACTGTCCGCTTCCGGCCAAAACTCATTGACGCCCTTCAGCATATTGCGGAAGCCGGGGGTGTGCCCATGTTCCTTGTATTCTTCGCGCATGTAGTTGATGATTTCCCAGTGCTTGGGGGTCAGTGCGATATTCTCCGCTGCCGCGATGACACCGACCACTTCTTCACTGTAATCCGGCTCCAGCAGATAGCCTTCCGCGTCGGTTTCCAATTCGTTTCCTGCCACTGTGTATCCCATCGTTATTTCCCTTCCTTTAAAAAAATGTCACTCCAAACCGGAGATGACTTTATACGGTATAAAAATACCGCAACCAAACCGCCGTTCCTTGCCTAAACCTGTGTATTGCACACGCAACGAGTCTTCCGGTGTGAGGTCGTGCAACACCAAACTGTATCCGCTGATCGCGCGCTCAGCATCTGCCAGTGTGCGACGCCGACCGCAGATTAATTTTGCCTTGACTTCCATCGCGGCAAGAGCTGATTTCACTTCTACCACGAACGCAACCTCGTCGTCAGAACCCATCACCAATTGCGCGTGCAGGGTGGAGTAGGGTTGTATTGCCCGGGTCTTGCTGGAACCCAGCTGCAACACGCTCCCGGCTATCTGTATCTGATTATGCGACAGTCCGGAAACGATTTCGGTGAGTTCATGCGGTAGTCGCAATATCAGTTTGGCACGCTTGGGCAGTAACTTCCCTTCATTGCTTTCAGCCGTGCGCAAGGGTAAAACCCCCACTTTTTCGTTATTGATCAACTGTGGGGCGAGTCTGGCCAATTCGTCCCATAACGCAAAGGGATAATCGGCGGGCAGTGTGCCACCGCTCACTTCGAATACGACATCAATCATTTTAGTGTGAGAGGTGGTCACTTGTTTTCTTGTGTGGCAGCCCACTGTTGCATGACTGTAGCCCATTGCGTTGCGGTGGCCGGATCGATATCAAATATCGTAAAGCGTTTGCCTTCGCGGATGCGAACGCGCAACATGCTCATGCCGCCCTCTACATGGTCAATCTGCTGTATTTCTATTTGCTGTCCTCCCAAGGGGACGCGGAATTTGCTCAGTTCGGTGATTTTCGCCATGTTTGCTCTATAATAGTAATTCAGTGAATCGGATAGCGAATTGACAAACCTAGTAAACGCTTTAAGTTTATCGCCAACAGTTTACAGTTTGAAATACTACCGAGGAAGTGAAAAGTACCACCCTTTAGGGTTACTTTGGATAGCCGCTACGGGTAATAGTTTGGCTAGAGGTAGCCCCGTACCATTCGGAACCATCAAGAAAGCCGGGTCGGTTGCATTTACTGAACCCATACGATAACCGAATTCCAGCCCTTGTAGGGCGATTAGCGCAACGCGACTGAAAGGAAACATTATGGCGAAGAAGCTGCATAACACACCGAATCTGGACGAGCTCGAAAAGGGTAAGTGGCCAAGTTTTGTAACTGGCCTGAAACGTCTGGCCAAGGATAAAGACTACGTGGTCGATCTACTGGGCCAACTTGAAGCTTCATACAAAACCCGCAAGGGGTATTGGAAGGGCGGTACAGTCGGTGTGTTCGGCTACGGCGGCGGCGTGATTCCACGCTTCACCGAGCTGAAAAACGCTGATGGCACTCCTCAATTCAAGGATGCTGCCGAATTCCATACCATTCGCATCATGCCTCCACCCGGCATGCACTACGACACCGCTACGCTGCGCCAGTTCTGCGACATCTGGGAAAAGCACGGTTCCGGCTTGATCGCGCTGCACGGCCAGTCCGGCGACGTGATGTTCCAAGGCTGCACTACAGAGAATGTGCAGAAGGCCTTTGATGAACTCAACGAGATGGGTTTCGACCTCGGCGGCGCAGGCCCTGCGGTGCGTACTTCGATGTCCTGTGTCGGTGCGGCTCGCTGCGAGCAGTCCTGCTACGACGAGGCGCAGTCGATGCGTGCAGTGGTGAATACATTCATGGATGACCTGCACCGTCCTTCGCTGCCATACAAATTCAAATTCAAGTTTTCCGGTTGTCCGAACGACTGCATGAATGCGATTCAGCGTTCCGACATGGCAGTCATCGGTACTTGGCGCGATAACATCCGCACCGATGAGGCTTTGGCGAAGAAGTGGTTTGTTAAGCACGGTATGGATGAGTTGGTGAACGACGTTGTTTCACGTTGCCCGACCAAGACTTTTCAGGTTAAGGAAATCAAGAAAATCAAGAGCGGCGAACACATTTCCAGCGTTGCTGTGAGCGCCACTCATGCCATCGAGATCAACAATCAAGACTGTGTGCGTTGCATGCACTGCATTAACGTGATGACTGGCGCATTGGCACCCGGTAAGGATAGTGGTGCGAGTGTGCTGATGGGTGGTAAGAGTCATTTGAAGATTGGTGGTCTGATGGGAACTGTGGTTATTCCGTTCATCAAGTTGGATACTGAAGAAGAAGTCGAAAAGTTGGTTGACTTCGCTCAACGTGCCATCGACTTTTTCGCCGAAAATGCGCTGGAGCATGAGCGTACCGGTGAGATGATCGAACGTATCGGCTTGCCAGCTTACCTCGAAGCGATGGAGATCGATGTTGATCCGGCGATGATTAGTTCGCCGCGTATGAATCCTTACGTACGTACTGATGGTTGGGATGATGAAGTCGCCAAGATTAACGCCAAGAAACAAGCTGCCTGAGGAGATAGAAGATGAATGCACCTGTACAGATGCGCAAGCCCAAAGAGACTGGCGTGCCGGAAATTACGAAGTATTTGCACCCATTGTTGAAGAAGAACTACGGCAACTGGAAATACCACGACCGTCCACGTCCTGGTGTTCTGCATCACGTCTCGCATAGCGGTGACGAAGTGTGGACAGTGCGCGCCGGTACGGCGCGCCAGATGGATGTCTATACCATCCGCACGCTGTGCGACATTGCCGATAAATTTGCTGAAGGACGCGTGCGCTTCACCATTCGCTCCAACATCGAATTCATTGTGTCGGCAGAAAAGAATGTTGCACCGCTGATCGCTGAGTTGGGGAAACATGGATTCCCGGTTGGTGGAACTGGCAACTCCGTGACAATGATTGCACACACCCAAGGTTGGCTGCATTGCGACATCCCGGGTACTGACGCTTCTGGCGTGGTCAAGTCGCTGATGGACGAGTTGATGGTCGAATTCACGCGCGAAGAAATGCCGAACCGCGTACACCTTTCAACTTCATGCTGCGAAATCAACTGTGGAGGACAGGCTGATATTGCCATTATCATTCAGCACACTAAGCCGCCTGTCATTAATCATGAAATGGTTGCCAATGTATGTGAGCGTCCGACCGTGGTGGCGCGTTGTCCTGTCGCGGCGATTCGCCCTGCAATGGTGAACGGCAAGCCTTCGCTGGAAATCGATGAAGTAAAATGTATGTGCTGCGGTGCCTGCTATCCACCTTGCCCGCCGATGCAGATTAACGATCCTGAATTTTCCAAGTTGGCAATCTGGGTTGGTGGCAAAAACTCCAATGCACGTGGCAAGCCAACTTTCATGAAGATGGTCGCTTCCGGTTTACCCAACAATCCGCCACGTTGGCCCGAAGTCGGTGCGGCAGTGAAGAATATCATTGGTGTTTACAAGGCAGATGCACGTCCTTGGGAGCGTTTAGCTGACTGGATTGATCGTATTGGCTGGCCGCGTTTCTTCGAAAAGACCGGGCTGCCGTTCACCAAGTATTTGATCGACGATTGGCGTGGTTCGCGTACCAACCTCAATGCCTCGACGCATATCCGTTTCTAAGCGAGGATTTATGAAATTTGGAATTGTCGTCAACGAAGGGCCATATCAACACCAGGCTAGTGATTCTGCTTATCTGTTTGCCAAGGCGGCTATCGCAAAGGGGCACGAAGTATGGCGTGTGTTCTTTTATCACGATGGCGTAAATAACGCGTCGAGGCTGACTGAACCACCGCAGGATGATCGTCACATTGTGAATCGTTGGACCAAGTTGGCCGAGGAGCACAAGGTGGACTTGGTGGTGTGTGTGGCTGCAGCTTTGCGTCGCGGTATTAAGGAGGAGAATTTGGCGCAAGGCTTTCGCATCTCCGGTTTGGGGCAGTTGGTGGAAGCCGGTATCAAGTGTGACCGTTTGGTTACCTTCGGCGATTAAGGAGAGACGAGATGAGCGACGCAAGAAAATTCATGTTCGTTAATCGTAAAGCTCCGTACGGCACGATCTACGCATTAGAATCGCTGGAGGTGGTGTTGATCACCGCCGCTTTTGATCAGGACGTGTCTTTGGTGTTTCTGGATGACGGTGTGTATCAGTTGAAGAAGGGCCAGCAAACAAAAGGGATTGAGACCAAGAATTTCTCGCCCGCTTATCGTGCGTTGGAAGACTACGATGTTGAAAAATTGTATGTCGAAAAAGAGTCCATGGATGCACGTGGTTTGACTGAAGCGGATTTCCTGGTGGATGTCACTGTGGTCAGTCGCGCCGAAATGGGTGCGTTGATGGATGAGCAAGACGTGATCTTGAGTTTCTAAGGGGGGCGCATGTTACACATTATCAATAAATCACCCCTGACCTGTAGTACGCTGGACGGCTGTTTGAATACGGCGACGGGTGGGGACCTCATTCTTATCGAGGATGCAGTCTATGCGGCTACGCGAGGCAATGCCGCCGAGTCCAGGCTGAAAGCGGAGATGGGGAAATTCAGGGTGCATGTCCTGATGCCAGACCTTGAAGCACGCGGTCTAGCTGATCGACTTATTGAAGGCATTTCGCCGGTCGATTATGGCGGCTTTGTCGAACTGGTAAGCAAGAATAAAACCTGCCAATCGTGGCTTTAATCAGTAATAAACAGAAGGAGAAACAGTATGTCAAGCATTGAAGTCGGCGGCAAAAGTTACGAAACTGATGAAGAAGGATATCTGACTAACCTGTCGGATTGGACTACCGATGTGGCGAATTACATCGCACAGACCGAGAATGTAGTCATGACAGATGCACATTGGGAAGTGGTCAATTTCCTGCGCGAATATTTTGAAGAATATCAAATCGCTCCGGCAGTGCGTGTGTTGACCAAAGCGATCGGCAAAAAGCTCGGCGCAGATAAGGGAAATAGCGAATATCTGTATGGTTTGTTCCCCTATGGTCCAGGCAAGCAGGCGTGCAAGATCGCCGGACTGCCAAAGCCAACAGGTTGCGTTTAATTAAGATTCGCCGATAGGGGGGCCTTCATGGCAAGCATTGTTTTTGCAATTTTGTTTTATTTTGCTACGCTGCTGCTAGTCGTAGGGCTGCTCTATCGTATTTATATCTACGCCCGCACTCCAGTTCCACTGAAAATTCCGACCACACCCGCGCCGACCACAACAGGTGGTGTAGTATTGCGCATGATGCGGGAGGTAGTATTTTTTGAAAGTTTATTCAAATCAAATTTGTGGATTTGGGGCTTGAGCGCATTGTTTCATGGCAGTCTGGCGTTGGTGCTCATGCGGCATTTACGTTATTTCACAGATCCGGTGTGGGGTTGGGTTGATCTAATCCAACCGTTCGGGATGTATGCAGGACTCACCATGCTGTTGGGTTTATGCGGATTGTGGTGGCGTCGGATATTTGTCGAACGCATTCGTTATATATCTACACCGTCAGACCATTTGATGCTGTTGCTGCTTATCGGTATTGCTGCTTCTGGATTGATGATGAAGTTTGTAGTT
The DNA here is from genome assembly GCA_903847155.1 of uncultured Gallionellaceae bacterium. Classification (GTDB taxonomy): domain Bacteria; phylum Pseudomonadota; class Gammaproteobacteria; order Burkholderiales; family Gallionellaceae; genus Sideroxyarcus. The sequence continues at coordinate 25,843 of CAINCU010000017.1, forward strand.
CACACCGATGTGATTAGTGTGAAGGAATATTTTATTGGATTGATGCAATTTAATATTTTGACTCTTCCAGCTGATCCGCTGTTATTTATGCATCTACTGATGGTTATGTCACTCCTGGTCGTTTTCCCCTTCAGCAAACTGCTGCACGCACCAGGAGTCTTTTTTTCGCCGACCCGCAATCAGAAAGATGATTCGCGTGAGAAGCGCCATATCGCCGCTTGGGCGAAAAAATTAGAGGCTAGCGAATGAGTGATATCACTGCACCGGCCTATCGCGCCATCCCTATCATCCCCGCGCTAAAACCGGGTGCGATGGAAGGGAAGGGGCCATTTATTGCCACCGACAAAATGAACGAAGCGCTTGGATTTCCCGGTCATTTGGTTGACGACTGGCATGATCGAGCCATCGCCAAGATGGGCGAGTTGCTGTCCAAGTATCGTTCGTTCAAGGTATTTATGGATGCATGCGTGCACTGCGGCGCATGTTCCGATAAATGTCATTACTTCATCGGCACGCAAGACCCGAAAAATATGCCGGTGGCGCGACAAGATCTTTTGCGCAGCGTGTATCGGCGCTACTTTACCTTACCTGGAAAATTGTTTCCCAAGCTGGTCGGTGCGCGCGATCTGACGCGTGAAATATTGGACGAGTGGTACAACTATTTCTACCAGTGTTCTGAATGCCGCCGTTGTTCTTTGTTCTGTCCTTATGGGATTGACACAGCTGAAATAACCATGGCGGCACGCGAAATACTTGATTCTGTTGGTTATGGTCAAAAGTATACCAATGAAATTCTCGGTAAAGTACACAGGATTGGTAATAACCTTGGCTTGCCCGGCCCGGCGCTGATCGATACGCTAGAAGGTTTGGAAGAGGATGTAAAAGATGCAACCGGCTTCGATGTGCGTTTTCCTATTGACGTTAAAGGTGCAGAAGTTCTACTTATCACACCTTCTGCTGACTTTTTCGCCGAGCCGCACATTGATAGTTTGATTGGCTATGCGAAAGTATTTCACGCTTCTGGGACCAGTTGGACGTTGTCGTCGATGGCTTCCGAGGCAGGAAATTTTGGTATGTTTATCGGTAATTATGAGCAGTTGCGCAAGATTGCATTGCGCATCCGTGTAGCGGCACTGGAGTTGGGTGTTAAGCGCATAGTTGTCGGCGAGTGCGGACATGCATGGCGCGTAGCATACAGTTTTTGGAATACGCTGAGCGGTGTCGGTTCTGGTGCAAATGAGAATGACCACTTTGCCATGATGCTGCAAAAACAACTGGATCATCGCTACAAGCAACCGGCACACATTTGTGAATTTACATGGGATTTGATTGAGCGTAATGCGTTGACGTTCGATAAGTCTGCCAATGATAAGTACATCATCACTTTTCACGATTCCTGTAATGTGGCGCGCGGTGCGAGTATGGGTGATCTTCCCGGTGGGCAGTTCGAGATTCCGCGTAACATCATTAAGGCAGTTGCAAATAACTACGTTGAGATGCCTTTAAATACCATTCGCGAGCAGACTTTCTGCTGCGGTGGTGGCGGTGGCGTTTTACCAGACGATTTGTTGGAAATTCGAGTTAAAGGCGCGTTGCCTCGCATGGAAGTGTTGCAGCAAGTTGCAGATGAACACGGTGTTAATTTTATGGCAACAATCTGCGCAATTTGCAAGGCGCAGTTTACTAAAATCTTGCCAATCTATGGTTTCGACAGAAAAGTGGTTGGCGGCGTACATCAACTGGTGAGCAATGCAATCCAGCTAGGTCAGAAATAACGAGGAGAAGGAAAAATGTCAGTAGTGAGCGAAACCCCGCAAAAGATTACATTCCGTCGTTACAAGGATGGCGACCAAAAACAACGCCGCTTGAACGAAAAGATTTTTCAAGCCAGTTACTCCTACAAGTGTCCGACTTACATCCAGTCCACACCACCATGTCAGGGCAGCTGCCCGGCAGGCGAGGATATTCGCGGCTATCTGGGTATCGTGCGCGGTACCGAGAAAGTGCCGAATGGCGCGGATGGCAAGCCGATTATGCCGTGGCAGGAATATGCTTGGCGTCGTTTGACTGAAGCCAATCCGTTCCCGGCAGTGATGGGCCGCGTGTGCCCTGCTCCATGCGAAAGCGGTTGCAACCGCAACGAGGTGGAAGATCACGTCGGTATCAACTCGGTTGAACACTTCCTAGGCGAATACGCTATCGCCAACAAACTTAAATTTAACAAGCCTACTGCCGCGCCAACCGGCAAGAAAGTCGCCATTCTTGGCGGCGGCCCCGCTGGTTTGTCCTGCGCATATCAACTGGTGATGAAGGGAAACGAAGTCACTTTGTTTGATGAGCATGAATTCCTTGGCGGCATGATGCGCTATGGTATTCCTGGTTTCCGTACTCCGCGCGATGTATTAGATGCTGAAATTCAACGCATCATAGATTTGGGTGTGAAAGTTCGTCTGAAGACGCACGTTGGTGTCGATATCACTATTGAACAGATTCGCAAAGATTTCGATGCTGTGTTTCTTGGTTTGGGCGCGCAAGCAGGCCGTGCGTTGCCTATTGCTGATAGTGAAGCGCCTAATGTGGTAACTGCGACTGCGTTTCTGAAAGCTTTTAACGACGGTCGTTTGCAGCATGTTGGTAAGCGTGTGGTGGTGGTCGGCGGCGGTGATACTTCCATCGACGTTGCAACTATTGCACGTCGTCTTGGACACATCAAGACTTCCAACCCGAGTGATGCAGAACAGGCCATCGCCGGACGCATGGCACAGGATGTTGCGCAAATATCAGTCAAAGAAGGCGCAGAAGTTACGTTGACCTCATTGTTTAACGTTGACAAGATGCAGGCTAACAAGCACGAGATCGAGCAAGCACAGGCAGAAGGCATTCATATTATCGGTGGTCTGGTGCCGGTTGGCATCGTGCGAGATGCCAATGGCCGCGCCACAGCACTACGCGTCGCAAAGTGCGAAGCGAAGTTTGTCGGCAGCAAGTTGGAGATCAAGAACATCGAAGGCAGTGAACATAACATCGAAGCTGACATGATTGTTTCTGCGATCGGACAAGCGGTGGATTTCACCGGGTTGGAGCAATTCAATAACGGCAAAGGTGCAGTTTCGACGGATCGTAGCTACGTGGTGAACGGACAACAAGGTGTTTTCGCCGGTGGTGACGTGATTCGTCCACATCTGCTGACTACTGCTATCGGACACGGCTCTATCGCTGCAGACGGTATACACAACTTCATGCAAGGTAACGATCTGGAGAAACGACCCAAGATAGATGCGCACCAGTTCGACATCATGCGCAAGATGGCCGAGAAGGGCCTCGTCATCAAAGAGACACACGAGCCGATGCGTGGCACGGCCGATTCTAATGTTGCAGTGCATAACTTTGACAATCGTTCTGACCGTTACATAATTACGCACGACAAGCTGTTCAAGGGTCATTTCTCATATGTGCCGCGTAATCTTCGGGGTATCGTGACGCTCAACAAGGAAACTGCGTTGGGTAATTTCGATGAGCGTCTTGGTGTACTCAGTCAAGAGCAAGCTGTTGCAGAAGCCAAGCGCTGCATGAGTTGTGGTATGTGTTTCGAGTGCGACAACTGCTTGATGTATTGCCCGCAGACTGCCGTGTATCGCGTCAAGAAGACTGAGGCGACTACCGGACGTTATGTGGCAACCAACTACGACAAGTGCATCGGCTGTCACATCTGCGCCGACGTGTGCCCGACGGGCTACATTCAAATGGGTCTGGGTGAGTAATGAAACTTCTCCTATCATTGCTGTTTTGCCTGTGTATTCCGGCAGTTTTTGCTGCAGAAGCGAACACACCAAAGCTGGATATCGGCAAGGGCGGTCAATGCGTAAAGGATACCCAGTGGATGCGCATAAACCACATGCATCTTCTTATTCATCAACGTGATGAGGCGGTGCGCAAAGGCATTCGTTCAGAACAGATTAGTCTGAAGAACTGTGTCGATTGCCATGCCAGCACCAAAGATGACAGTGTCGTTGCGCGCGATGATAGTTTTTGCGTAGGTTGCCATCGTTATGCCGCAGTCAGCATCGATTGCTTTGAATGCCATGCAAGCAAACGCAAGATAGCGCTCGCCAATAAGGATGCCCAATGAGCGATCTCAATACACAACGCAGACAATTTCTGAAGACGACGTTGGGAGCAGCAGCGGTTGCAATTGCGCCGGGAATGCTGTTGTTCGACGTGGCACATGGTAATCCGCAAGCGGCTGCCAGCGGCAAAGTACGCTGGGGGATGCTGGTTGATATCAATCAGTGCAAAGACGGGTGTAATGATTGTGTGACTGCCTGCAACAAGGAGAACGGATTGTCTGGGGGTACAAAATCGACTGACCCGCAGTGGATCCGCAAGATTTCAATCAAGGACGTGAGTACCGGACATGAGCAGTCGCTGCCGATGATGTGTCAGCATTGCGAGCATCCGCCCTGTGTGGATGTATGTCCGACTCAGGCGTCGTTCAAACGTGCTGATGGTATCGTACTGGTTGATAGACACCGCTGTATTGGCTGTCGCTATTGCATGATGGCTTGTCCATACAAGGCACGTTCGTTCGTGCATGAGCCACTGGAAAACCAGAATCCCGATGTACCTCGCGGCAAGGGTACGGTTGAAGCCTGCAATATGTGCGTGTTGCGCATTGATAATGGTTTGCAGCCGGCTTGTGTTGAAGGATGTCAGAACAAGGCGATTCTGTTTGGCGACCTGAACGACGCGAATAGCGAAATTGCGAAAAAGATACAAAGTGTTGCTTCCGTTCAGGTACGTGCAGATTTGCAGCTGAACACCGGCATCCGCTACCAAGGACTTTAAAACATGGCCGATCTATCCGCTTTGCGTTTCAAGAACCAAATGTTCTATGTGCTGCTTGCAGCTGGTGGTTTAGTTGTTATGGCTGGCTTGTTTGCTGTTTACATGATGGAGTCACACGGTCACATCATTACCGGCATGAACAATCAGATCGTGTGGGGTTTGCCACATGTATTTGCCATATTTCTGATTGTCGCCGCTTCTGGCGTACTTAATGTTGCTTCTATCGGCTCGGTGTTCGGCAAGAGCATCTACAAGGCTCGTGCCCCGCTGGCCGGTTTGCTGTCGCTTGCAATGTTGGGCGGTGGCTTGGCCGTGTTGATGCTAGATCTGGGCAGACCGGATCGCTTTATAGTTGCCGCGACCAATTACAACATTACTTCTGTGTTTGCATGGAACATTGTGCTGTATACCGGCATGTTCTCATTGGTGTTAATTTACATATGGACCATGATGGAGCAGCGCATGAATGGTTGGACGAAACCTGCAGGTTTCGCAGTGTTTGCTTGGCGATTCATTCTTACCACTGGTACCGGCCTGATCTTTGCATTCCTTATCGCGCGTCAGGCTTATGGTTCGGCTATATTGCCTCCCATGTTCATCGTATTGTCGTTTGCTTGGGGATTTGCAGTATTCCATATTGTTCAATCGGTGATATATGCTTGGAACGACAAGACGCTGGACCCTGAGATAATGCGCAGCAAAAAGAATCTGTTGGGTGTGTTTGTGATTGGCGCGCTGTATTTGGTTGCGGTGTATCACATGACCAACCTGTATTTTTCACATAAGACTGGTTTCGAAAATTTTATCCTGCTAGATGGTGGGATCTTTCCGAACTTGTTCTGGTGGGGCTACGTTGTACTGGGCAATCTTGTACCTTTGGCGTTGATTTATGTTCCCGGCTTGGGTAAGGGGAAGTGCGTGTTCATGGCTTCCTCGTTGATCGTTTTGGGTGGATTTGCGCTGCTGTATGTGTTTATCATCGGCGGACAAGCATACCCGCTCGATATATTCCCAGGTTATGAAGTCAGCAGTACCTTTGCTGACGGGCAGATTACTGAGTATCATCCTTCGATCTATGAGTTCCTGCTGGGTTTTGCTGGATTGGCGATAGCTTTTCTCATCACTACGGTTAGCGTGCGCATATTGAACTTTATGCCGAAGGATAAGCCTTACATCGCAGATTAATTTTAATTCTGACGGGGTGCGGCCATGAACCGTATGCTGATTTCGGCAGCGCATAAATCATCCGGAAAAACCATGGTCAGCATTGGCCTGTGCGCTGCGCTCGCAGCGCGCGGTCATGTGGTGCAGCCGTTCAAGAAAGGCCCGGATTACATTGATCCGATGTGGCTCAGTCAGGCCGCTGGGCATGCCTGCTTTAACCTCGATTTATACCTGATGGAAAACGACGACATCGTCGCCACCTTCGCGCAGCACAGCGCGGAAGTGAATCTGGTCGAGGGCAACAAAGGGTTATATGATGGTCTCGCGCTGGACGGAACTAATAGCAACGCGGCGTTGGCCAAGCTGCTCGATCTGCCGGTGATACTGGTGATCGATGCGCGCGGAATGACACGCGGCATCGCACCGCTGATCCTCGGCTATCAGGCATTTGACCGCGACATCAACATCGCCGGAGTAATTCTCAATAATCTCGGCGGTTCACGCCACGAAGCCAAGCTGCGCGCCGTTATCGAACATTACACCGACCTACCTGTGATTGGCGCCATTCAACACGACGAGCGGCTCAGCATTGTGGAACGCCATCTCGGCTTGATGCCGAGCAATGAGTCACATGTCGCCACGTCCAAGATCAAGCAAATTGGTGAGGCTATCGCGGAACAAGTCGATCTGGACAAGTTGCTCGCTGTGACGCAAAAAGAACCGCTAAAAGTTCCGCATAAAGCCGAGGTGAGCCCGCTGCCTTGCGGCGAGAAAATCCGCATCGGTATCGCGCGTGACCGCGCCTTCGGCTTTTACTATGCTGATGACCTTGAGGCGCTGCAAGCGGCGGGAGCAGAGTTGGTGCCGTTCGATACTTTGCGCGACGCACAATTGCCACCAGTGGATGCGCTGTTTATTGGCGGCGGTTTTCCAGAAACCTGTGCCACCGAACTGGAAGCAAATGCCACATTGCGTAACGAGATCAAACAGACTATTGAAGCCGGTATGCCGGCCTATGCCGAATGTGGCGGGCTCATGTATTTGTCGCGCGGCATCGAGTATCAAGGGCGCACCTACCAAATGGTCGGCGCGATTCCCGGCGATGTAAAGATGCACGCCAAACCTATCGGTCGCGGCTATGTTCATTTGGCAGAGGGCGAAGCGCATCCCTGGCCGCGCCCCGACGTTCCTGCCAAACAGGTCAAGGCACACGAATTCCACTACTCCAGCCTGGAGAACCTTCCGTCAGACTCGCACTTCGCTTACTATGTAGAGCGCGGTTACGGCATTGATGGGAAACGCGATGGACTTATCTTGCATAACCTGTTGGCCTCTTATACTCATCTGCGCACCATCGGCAGTTGTTATTGGGCCACCCGTTTTGTCGCCTTCATCCGGCGGTGCAAGGAACAGCAAAACAAATCGGCTTTTACTATTGGGAAATCACTATGACACAGCAAAGTTATCAGGCAGCAATTGCCGCTTTTGACAAAGCCAATGCGGAAGATCCAAACAAGGAGATGGCAGACGGCAAGGAATATCCAAAGGAACTGCTCTATGCGCAACGCATGACCGAGATGCAGGAGCGCTTTGCTCCAGAAGCTTCCGAAGCGGTGAAACTTGCTGTGCGCGCCCAGCATATTCAGCGCTGGAAAAGCCCACGCAGTAACTTTCCGATGGATCGCCAAGGCTATTTGCAGTGGCGCACCGGACTGTACAAGTTCCACGCCGAGACCGCTGGGAACCTGATGAAACAAGCGGGCTACGACGACGGGATGATCGAGCGCGTCAAGACCATCGTCAGCAAGAAGGCGCTCAAGGTCAACCCCGAAACGCAGTTGATGGAAGATGTGGTCGATCTGGTGTTTATCGAGTATTACATGATCGGTTTCGCCACCAGCCATCCCGAGTATGACGAAGCCAAGTGGATCGAGATCATCAAGAAGACCTGGAATAAGATGTCATCCCGCGCACATGACTTTACGCTGGCAGGCAAGATTAAGTTGCCGGAAGCGCTAGTGCCGCTGATTCTCAAAGCGGTAAAGTAGGAATAAAAACGCACCTTGACTGCAAGCCAATAAATACGGGAATCTTCAGGGCGAGGTCTTGGAGATTGCCTATTGATGCGGCTTGCGGTTAAATTGTGTTTATAAATGCGCATTTTATCTTGCCAATATTGGCAAATATTTTAGTACACTTGAACAACAATCAAGCTAAACAATGGATTATTTACCGATTTTTGCCAATGTCAGAAACAAGCTGTGCCTAGTCGTAGGCGGCGGAGATGTCGCTACGCGCAAGGCAGGCGTGCTTTTGGAAGCGGGAGCGAAGGTGCGCGTGGTCGCACCCGAGATCGCGCCTGCATTGGCAGCACAGCAAGGAGTTGATTCCGTCATAGCGCGCTTCGAGGCCAAACACCTTGAGGGTGCGACACTGGTTATCGCGGCCACCAATGACCGCAGTGTTAACCAGCAAGTATCCGAATTGGCGCAGGCGCGCAACATCCCGGTGAACGTGGTGGATGATCCCGAGCTTTGCTCATTCATCATGCCTGCCATCCTCGACCGTTCGCCGTTGATGGTGGCATTCTCCAGCGGAGGCGCATCGCCGGTGCTGACGCGTTTGATGCGCGGCAAACTGGAAACAATCATCCCGCAGAACTACAGTCGTCTTGCCGCATTCGCCGAACGTTTTCGCGAGTTGGTTAAAACGCGCGTTACCAATCCTGCCAAGCGCCGCATCTTCTGGGAGAACGCACTGGAAGGCGTGATCGCCGAAAAGGTGCTGACCGGTGACGAGAGCAGCGCGGAAGCAATGCTGCAAAACATGCTGGCGAGCGAAGACAATATCCAGCGCGGCGAGGTATATCTGGTCGGTGCCGGTCCGGGCGATCCAGATTTGCTGACTTTTCGCGCGCTGCGTCTGATGCAGAAGGCCGATGTCGTGGTGTACGATAATTTGGTATCAAAACCCATTGTCGAAATGACACGACGCGATGCGCAGCGCATCTTTGTTGGCAAGAGACGCGACGACCATACGTTGCGTCAGGAAGAGATCAACGAGTTGCTGGTGCGTCTGGCCAAAGAAGGTAAGCGCGTACTGCGCCTCAAGGGTGGCGATCCGTTTATCTTCGGGCGCGGCGGCGAAGAGATAGAAACATTGGCAGCAGAGAACATTCCGTTCCAGGTTGTACCCGGCATCACCGCCGCTTCCGGTGTCGCATCCTACGCGGGCATCCCTTTGACTCACCGCGATTACGCGCAGGCCTGCATGTTTGTCACCGGTCATCTGAAAGATGGTACGATGAATCTGGATTGGGACGCGCTAGCGCGACCTAAGCAGACCGTCGTGGTGTATATGGGACTGCACGGGCTGGATACGCTGTGCGCCAAGCTTATTGAGCATGGCATGCCGGACACCACACCCATTGCCATTGTGCAACAGGGAACGACACCGAATCAGCGCGTCATCACTGGCACGCTGGCGACATTACCCGGCATTGCCGAACGCGAGCAGCCGCAAGCGCCGACGCTTATCATCGTCGGCGGCGTAGTTACACTCCGGGAAAAACTGGCTTGGTTTCATCCGCAAAAGTCGTGAGGGGTTGTTCTGTAATTCAATAAATAACAGGGAGAGATATGATGGTACGAATGACGATCAAAAGTATGTTGCTATCCGCATTGTTTCTGCTCGGTAGCGCCAACGCGCTGGCTGCCGATGTAATACTCAAACCCTTCGTGCTGGCTTCAAAAAGCGCCGGGACAGTGGTTGAAAAAACCGCGCAGGTGAAAGCCGCATTGACCACCGCGGGTTTTACTGTGGTCGGAGAATACGCCCCATACAGCGGAGCAGATATTATTATCGTTACCAACGATGAGCTGAAAAAGAATGCGGCAGCTTCTGATTTTGGCGGTTACGGCGCGGTGCAGCGCGTGTCGGTCACCGAAGCTGGTAAGGAAGTGCAAGTGAGCTATACCAACCCGGTGTATATGTCGAACGTGTACCGCATGCAGGGCGATCTGAGCGGCGTAGCTGCTTCGCTGGCAACCGCGTTGGGCAAGGTAGAGGAGTTTGGCGCACAGGGCATGACCGCGAAACAGGCGCGCAAATACCACTATATGTTCGGCATGGAATATTTCACTGATCCGAGCGTACTGGAAGAATACGGCAGTTACGAAGAGGCAGTAAAGGCGGTAGATGCCAAACTGTCCAGCAACAAGAATGGCGTGTCCAAGGTCTATCGCGTGGATATTCCGGGCAAGCAAGAGAGCGTGTTCGGTGTGGCGCTTAAAGGCAGCGGCGACAACAGGTTTATGGACGACAAGTTCATCATGAGCGAGATCGATTTCCGTGACTTGAAGTCAACCGCCCATCTTCCCTATGACGTGCTGGTTTCCGGCAACAAGGTTTATGCGCTGTACGCCCGCTTCCGCATCGCTATCGACTTCCCTGATCTCGCCATGATGGGCAATAACAGTTTCATGAACATCATGAAATCGCCGGAAGCAATCAAGAATGCGTTGCAAAAAAGCGTGCAGAAATAAGAGCTACTGGAAGCTATATGTTTAGCAAATTAATCAAGGCAGTCAAGGCAGGAGATTCCGCTTCGGTACAGCAGATGCTGGCTACCGGAGCGGATGCCAATTCCCGCGATGAAGAAAGTTCCACTCTGTTGATGCTCGCTGCACATGCGGGCGATTTGCCCATGGTGAAGCTGTTGATCGAACATGGTGCTGATGTCAACGCATGCGATGAACGCGGCTGGTCGCCGTTGATCAAGGCGGTTTACAACCACGAATTGAATCGCGGATTTGCCGACGTGGTGAAAACCTTGATCGAAGCAGGCGCGAACTTTGAGGCAGCCATCGGTTATGGCGTGCGTCCGTTGATGTTGGCGGCCGGTTACGGCGAAACCGACGTGGTCGCTGTTCTGCTGGATGCGGGTGCAGATGTATTGGCCCGCAACGAAGGGGGATTCACCGCGCTGATGATGGTAAAGCAGAAACATTATGTGGATGTCATCAACCTGTTGCATGAGGCCGAGCAGTTAGCCGGAATCGGGGAGGGGAGTTGCGCCAGCAAAAATGCTCCCGGTTCCAATGTCATCACTTTTATGAAACGCCCTGGCACGTAATTCAGCGTTTGTCTTGAACAAAATCGAACGAGGTAACCATGCCCTACTATATCTACCACGTGACTGATTTTCCCATCCGGCAATTGAAAAAGCTGGAACAGCATGACGCTTATCGAGATGCTTCGGCGCGACTCAAACAATTGCGGGCAGAACTGGTCGAGGCTTCGCCCATGATAATCAGAATGATCCACGCTGAATCGGAGTTGCATGCCGAGGATTTGCTTAATCAAGTACGCGAACCCGCCCCGGAACTGGGGGACGACTAAGCGTCATGGATGAAACTGCCTACCGGCAGATATTTTCCGAAGTAATTGAACGTCCCTGTACGTTTGAAAAAGCCGTACTAGCCAGTTGTGTCGCATGTGAGCGCGCGCAACGAATTCAAATTGCCGAGCGCGAAGCAGTGACTTGCCTGAATGCGTCCAGCCTTTCCCGTTGCACATCATTGCACGACTCCTTGCGACATAGCTTTGCCTTTGCGCTGGGCAAGGTGCGGAACGGTGATGCGCCTCTGCCGCATGCGCAGGAAATGCGCGTGCAATGCGGCGGGCTGAAAGGCTTGCAGCATGTTCTGCATGGCAACGCCGAGGTGAGCAACGTGGATGCGCTGTTGGTAAGCGTGCTGCAGCAGTATGGTGAACTGGCGCAGATTCCGTATTCGGAAGTCGTGCATGCGGCAACCCTGTGTTACAAGGGGCGGCATGGCTAATGCTTGCGATTGATGAGCGTTAATGATGAAAAATTAAAGGTGTCGAAGGTGATTTAAATAGCTATCTTGCCTGCAGGTCAACAAACACGGCAATCTCCATCATATGTACAATGCAGATCGCCTATTGACGGGCGTCTCCATAAGGTAGCATTTTTAAAACGGTAGCATGGGCACATCACCTTCCTTTGCGGAAAGCTGGAAGCAAACGGAAAAGGCGGCTACCATTCGTTATCGCGATGCGCATTGATTGCGCGCACCAGTTCTCCAACTATTTTGACTCTGACCTTGTTTAATTTCTTCTTCGATCCGGCCTTATTCCATGCGCATTCTCATCAGTAACGACGACGGCTATTTCGCGCCGGGCCTAGCCTGTCTGGCTCAACATCTTTCCGCTATCGCTGAAGTGACGGTGGTGGCACCGGAGCGCGACCGCAGTGGCGCCAGCAATTCGCTGACCTTGAATCGTCCGCTCAATCTGCGCCAGGCGCCTAGCGGTTTCTATTACGTCGATGGCACGCCGACCGACTGCGTACATCTGGCAGTGACTGGCATGCTGGATACGCAGCCGGACATCGTGGTATCGGGCATCAACTCCGGTGCCAACATGGGCGACGACACCATCTATTCCGGCACCGTGGCAGCGGCTACCGAAGGTTTTCTTCTGGGCATTCCGGCCATCGCCATCTCGATGGCAAAGCATGAACCTGTGCATTACGACACCGCGGGCAAAGTGACGGTGGAGTTAGTGCAGCGTTTCATGACGCAGGCAAATTCTCATCCGTGGCTGCTCAACGTGAACGTGCCGGATGTGCCTTACGCTGAACTGCAAGGCATGGAAGTCACGCGCTTGGGCAAGCGTCACAAAGCTGAGCCGGTCATCAAGAGCAGCAACCCGCATGGGCAGCCAGTGTACTGGGTGGGCGCGGCGGGCAAAGCGCAGGACGCGGGCGAGGGCACCGATTTCTTTGCCACAGCGCAGCGCCGCGTGTCCATCACGCCGTTGCAGATCGACCTTACGCAATACAGCCAACTGGATGCAGTGCGTTCCTGGCTCGGGGCGCAAAAGTGAATTTGCGTCACGCCGGTATCGGCATGACTTCGCCACGCACGCGCGCGCGCTTGATTGAGCGTCTGCGCGCAGAAGGCATCGTGGATGAGACAGTATTGGCGGCGATGAACGAAGTGCCGCGCCACATCTTCATCGACGAGGCGCTGGCGTCGCGCGCTTACGACGATGTGTCCTTGCCCATCGGGCACGGGCAAACTATCTCGCAACCTTACATTGTGGCGCGCATGACCGAAGTGCTGCGCAACGGCAAGCAACTCAATCGTGTGCTGGAGATCGGCACCGGCTGCGGCTATCAGGCGGCGGTGTTATCCAAAGTGGCGAAGGAAGTTTATTCCGTTGAACGCATTCAGCCGCTGTATGAGCGTGCCAGAAAAACACTGCGCGAACTGAAAATTTTCAACGTCAATTTGCGCTACGCCGATGGCACGACGGGCATGCCGGATGCCGCGCCGTACGACGGCATCATCATGACCTGCGCTGCGCCCGCGCTGTCCGCCGAGCTGCGGGAACAGCTCTCGCCCGGTGGTAGAATGGTGTTGCCGATGGGGACGCAAGAACAATTTCTGTACCTGATCGAGCGTGACGAGAACGGCTTCCGCGAGAGTCGTCTGGAAGCCGTGAGATTCGTACCGTTGATGATGGGGAAAACATGATGGACTTTCAATTGTTGCAAGTTTCCAGCAAACAGTATGCACTGTGGTTGCTTATTTTCATCACCGCTTTGCTGACGGCTTGCGCTGCAACCGCACCGATCCCCGTCGGAAGGCATGCACCTATCGTGGAATACAACACGGCGGACAAAAAACCGAACAGAGTCGAGGTAACGCCTTATGTGCCTCCAAAGATTGTGCCGCAAGTAGTAGAGACCACGAGCAAGGTGTATGTGGTGCAGAAAGGCGATACGCTGTACAGCATCGCATTCCTGAACGGTGTTGATTACCGCGAAGTGGCCGAGCTGAATAATCTGAAAGACCCAGCAGCGATTCAGATCGGCCAGCAATTGCGTTTGAATGTCCCTGTAGCAGAAACTGCTGCTACTGTGGAAACCAAGCCGGTGATGCAAGTGCCTCAGCAATTGGGCGGTACCTTGCAGCAACCCAAAGTCGGCAGGCTGGCATATTCAGAAAATGCACTGGCACGAGCTGAACATATGCAAGACGAAACGCCGCAGTCTGCTGCGAAGCCACAGTCCGCCGGAGTTGCCGCCAAAGATGAGGGCGAGGAAGAAGCATTCGAGTGGGGCATGCCGACCAGCGGCAAGCTGATTGCCGGATTCTCCGAAAGCGAAAATCGCAAAGGCGTGGACATTATGGGTCAGCGCGGGCAAGCCATCGTGGCGAGTGCATCCGGCAAGGTGGTGTATAGCGGCAGCGGGTTGCGCGGCTACGGCAAACTCATCATCATCAAACACAACAAGACCTACCTCAGTGCCTATGCGCACAATGACCGGATTCTGGTAAAGGAAGGTCAGAGCGTGAGCAAGGGGCAGAAGATCGCTGAAATGGGCAATAGCGATGCCGATCAGGTCAAACTGCATTTCGAGATTCGAAAATTCGGCAAACCAGTGGATCCGGCGAAGTATTTGCCGCTGCTGAAATCTTGAGTGAAGTCGCGTTAAGCATTAAAGATCACAGCCGCGACAGCGCCGGATTGCGTTATGTGTATCCGGTCGTCTCGCGTCGCGCAGGCGGCGTTTCCATCGGCATCAACCTCAATCCCAACAATGCCTGCAATTGGCGCTGCATCTACTGTCAGGTACCCCACCTCAAGCGCGGCACTGCACCGCCGATTGACTTGGCATTGCTGGAAAAAGAACTGAGCGGCTTCCTGCACGAATTGCAGCATGGCGATTTCATGCAGCGTGTGCCGCTTGAGGCGCGCCGCATCAACGACATCGCAATTTCCGGCAACGGCGAACCGACTAGCGCACAGGAATTTGCCGAGGTCATCGAACTTATTGCCAAGCTCAAGCCGCTTGATCTCAAGCTGGTGCTCATCACCAACGGCAGTCTCATGCAGCGCGACAATGTGCAACAAGGTTTGCGCCGTATGGCGCAACTCAATGGCGAAGTTTGGTTCAAGCTGGATCGCGCCAGTGAAGCGGGGATGCAACGCACCAACGATACCAAAATGACCATGGATAAAGTGTGGCAGAACCTTACCACTGCAATTGCCTGCTGTCCCAACACCTGGCTGCAAACCTGCTGGTTTGCGCTGGATGGTGTCGCGCCAAGCAAGCAGGACGAAGACGACTATCTGGATTTTATCAATGCGCTGTTGCGCGAGAACATCAAACCGCGAGGGGTACTGCTCTATGGTTTAGCGCGGCCTTCTTTACAGGCGGAGGCACCGCGACTATCGGCGTTGCCTGAAGCGCAGATGCAAGGTTTCGCTACGCGCATTCGGGCGTTGGATGCAGATGTCAGATTGACAATCTAGTCATCTAATGAAGACCATTATTCATGTGGCTTTGGCAGTGACGCATTGTGATAGCATTTGGCGCTATGAATATTCTAATCGACTTGTACAGGTTATATGTGTAACGGGTTGTTCGGCAACATGAGAATGGTGTGTGCTTTGCTGGTCAGTGTGAATGCTTGCGCTTTCGCAGCAGACGATCCCATCACCGAGCAAGCCTACCTGCAAGACCTTCCTGTTGTGCTCAGTGCCTCGCGTTTGCTGCAGCCGGTTTCCGAAGCGCCGAATGCAATGACAGTGATTGATCGCGACACGATCAAAGCCTCGGGCTTCCGCAACATTCCCGATATTTTAAAACTGGTTCCGGGTATGTACGTTAGTTACTACAATGGCAATCAGGCTATCGTCTCTTATCATGGCACGACGGATCAGTACGCACGCCGTATGCAAGTACTGGTGGATGGGCGCAGTGTTTATCTGTCACCTGAGGGTGGCGTGGACTGGGAAGATATTCCGTTGCAGATGGAAGACATCGAGCGCATTGAGGTCATACGCGGACCGGCGGCGGCATCTTATGGCGGGAACTCCACACAAGGGGTAATCAGCATCGTTACGCGTGATGCGGCAGATCCGCAACAACTGAGACTGCATGCACTGTCCGGCAATAAGGGTGCCGGCGAAGCATCTGCTCATTTTTCAAGTGCGCTGAATGAGTCGCTCGATTACCGCATGAGTGCAGGGTTTCGTCAGGACAATGGCTATGATGCCAATCAGTACAGTATCGAGAATGACAGTTACTCTACTCGCCAGTTTAATCTGCGCACCAATTACCACCCGAATACAATTGACAGTGTTGATGTGCAATTTGGATATAGCAACGGCGTGCGCGGTAACGGTTATGCGAGCAGTCCGATCAATACCCCTCACGACAAGTTTGTTACCTCTTCGTTTCAACAGCTCGACTGGAAGCGGGCGCTGGGAGAGGGTGACGAATTTAGCTTGCGTTATTACCATATTTTTTATGATTCGGAGAACAGCACTTACACTGGAAATCCGATGCCGGGCTATTTAATCAGCGACAGCGTGACTTCATGGCGCGATCAGTTAGAGTTTCAGCATACCCTGAATACGTCGGCAAATAACCGCGTGGTGTGGGGAGCATCGGCGCGACTGGATCACGCTTATGCGCCGAGCAAGTTTCTGATTGCGGATCAACATTTGTCGCAGCGCACGCTATTTGCGCATGATGAGTTGCGTACGTGCACGCAATGCGTGTTGAATATCGGTGCAATGCTGGAAAACGACGGTTACGGCGAGTCATATACTTCACCTCGCGTGGCGTTCAATTATCATTTGAATGAGCACCATACCCTGCGCGTCGGCGTGTCGCGTGCCTATCGCAATCCATCTATGTTTGAAGAAAACGGTTATTACCATTTCCAGATTGGCCCCTATCTTGTCGTTGGCCTGCAGTCCAATGGCGGTTTGCAGCCGGAGACAGTGCTGTCCCGCGAAGTGGGTTATGTCGGCATTATTCCAGAGTGGGGCACAACATTGGATGTGCGTGCCTTTCACGATCAGATTGGCAATATCATTTATGAGACCACCGGACAGATGGTCGCCAACCTTATAGATGCCGTGCAAAGCGGTCTGGAGACTTCGCTGAAACTGCGCGGAGATAAAGGCCAGTTGCTGCTGAATTATTCACATCAAACCATCACCAGCAACACGCCGGGTTATGCCGAGACAATGCCAACAAACAGCATTAGTGGCCTCTACTCGATGCCGAATATAAACGGATGGATTTTCAGTGTCGGCTATTATCAGAACGGCACACAACTGGCGATTGATCGACCGGCTTATGACCGTCAACTGCTCAGCAGAAGAACTGATTTGCGTCTGGCCAAATCGTTCAAAACACTCGATGCCAAAGAGTGCGAGTTCTCCTTCGTGGTGCAGTTGCCGCAGAATGGTTCATACACTGATTACACACAGGAGAATAAGTTTACCCGTCGTGCCTATATGACGGCGAATATGGCTTACTAGTGAGGAGAGTAATAAATGTGTCTGGACTTGCGTTCCGGGATTTCTATCGGTAACGCGTTGGCACGCGGTAATAGCAAGTAACGCTTGGTTGAAAGGGTAGTCTGAAATTGCGACTGGCTTTCCTCATCGAATGGGCTTCACTTTTTCGCCCGATAATGATTGCCGCCCACCGGCTGATTTGCGGCATGGTGTTCGGTCTGTTTGCCTTGGCACTTCATGCCGAGGCCGAACCGTTGCGCGTGGACGTGGTGCTGAGCGAAGCCGGGGGAACTTACGGGGAGTTTGCCACGGCGCTGCAAAACAACACCGCCATTCGGCATGACGTGCAAATCAAACAGGTCGGCGATTCGCTTCGTGATGCCGATCTGGTGATTGCGGTCGGGATGAAATCAGCGACCGCACTTGCCACGTCCTCGCAACCTGTATTGAACGTCCTTGTGCCGCGTGCAGGATTCGAAAGATTGCCACGGACTCTCAATCATATTTCCATTGCGATTTATATGGATCAACCGGTGGAGCGTCGGCTTGCGCTGCTGTCTTCAGTGCTGCCCGACACCAGAAACATCGGAGTCCTCTATGGCACCTCACTTCCATCTGAACTGGAAAACCTGAGGAAGCATGCGTCAGCAAAACGATTTGAGTTGCATGAGCGCTCAGTAGATCAGCAACATCCGCTGGCAGGTGCATTGTCCGATCTGCTGGAAGAGAGCGAAGTGTTGTTCGTGTTGCCGGATGCGACCATTTATAACGCGGACACCATACGCAATATCCTGCTGGAAACCTACCGCAGACAGATTCCAATGATTGGTCTTTCGCCCAGTTATGTGCGCGCCGGTGCGCTGTGCGCCGTGTACAGCACGCCGCAGCAGATCGCACAACAAGCAGCCGAGGTGGTTGAGCGTTTTTCGGTTTCCGGCAAATTACCCGCCAGCCAATATCCCCAGGAATTTGAAGTATCTGTAAACACCCAGGTCGCCCATTCACTCGGCTTGACGATCAAAGACGCAGAACAAATGCGCGCGGAAATCAGGAGGAAACAATGAGAAAGCATGGTATTGAACGACAGGCGCTGGCGATTGCGCTGATTCCGATTTTGATTCTTGGCGTGTTGCTGGAAAGTTATTTTGTGTTTACCCGCATTGGCGATCTTGATCGTGCGATGTTCGAGCGTGCCAAGCTGATCGTGCATCAATTGGCTACTTCAAGCGAATATCCCGTGTTTTCGGGCAACCTGGGTTTGTTGCAGCAACAGGTGGATTTGGCCATTGCGCAACAGGATGTGAATTCGGTGATTGTGCTGGACGCGACAGGAAATTATTTGGCCGGGGCAGGCAATTCGCGCAATGGCGATGTCATCAGCCCTGTCGCTGGCGGTTGGAAAACGCTGCCGATGCAGGAAGATAACCGGATGCTGACCGTGTATCAACCCATCGTGACTTCGCAGATCGCATTGGATGATCCCAACTTCGACTCCCCAAAGGGGATGAGTAAACCATTGGGAGGGGTGATTCTGGTAGTCAGAAAAAACAGGTTGAATGCCGAGAAGCTGCAGATGCTGATGCTCAATTTGTTGCTGACTTTGCTGATTCTGGGTTTAGCCATCGTGGTCTCCATGCGTGTTTCACGGCGCATCACTTTGCCTATATTGGGAATACGTACGGCGGTGCGCAACATCGGGGAAGGACGGTTGGATACGCGCATTGGCGAAACGCAAGTGTATGAGCTGAATGAGTTGGCGCGGGGCATCAATGAAATGGCAATTCAACTGCAACAGCAGCGAGATACTTTGCAGCAACGCATCGAAGAAGCGACGCTGGAGCTTCGTGAAAAAAAGGAAGAAGCCGAAAAAGCCAATTTCGACAAGACCCGTTTTCTTGCGGCAGCCAGTCATGATTTGCGTCAACCCATGCATGCGATGGGATTATTTATGGGCGAATTACACAATCGTATCAATACGCCGGAGCAGCGCAAGATCGTGGAAAAAGTTGAGGAGTCGGTGGAGGCGATGTCGGGCTTGCTTGACTCATTACTGGATATTTCAAAACTGGATGCCGGAGTGGTGATCCCGCAGATTATGAACGTCGATATCGAGGTGATGATGCGGCGGCTGAGGCAGGATTTTACAGGAGTTGCAAAGCGCAAAAACATTACACTGCATGTCCATAGTTTGGATGTCAGAGTGATGAGCGATCCGGTCTTGCTGGAGCGCATCCTGCTCAATCTGTTGAGCAATGCGATTCGCTACACGCCGCAGGATGGCACGGTGATGCTTGCCTGTCGCAGGCGCGGCAATGATTTGCGCATCGAAGTGCGCGATAACGGCATCGGCATTCCACTGGAAGAACAGCGGAATGTTTTTCGCGAATTTGTGCAGATGGCGAATAGCGCGCGTGACCGCAGCAAAGGCTTGGGGCTTGGGCTCGCTATTGTCGATCGATTGGCGAAGTTGTTGCATCACTCGCTGACCTTGCGTTCAGCACCGGAATGCGGTTCGACTTTTTCCGTTACTGTTCCGCGAGTGTTCGGGGTCAAAGAGCTACTGAAAGAACCCCCTGCGCATGTCGCAAATCTGCCCAAGAATGGCGAACTGGATGGCCTGCGAGTATTGGTCGTGGATGACGACCAATTAGTGCTTTCCAGCATGGGAGGGCTTCTTGAATCCTGGGGATGTCGTATTTCACTTGCGGAGAATCTTCAGGAAGTCAGGGAAAAATATGCTCAGTCACATTTCGATCTGGTTGTTTGCGATTACCGTTTGCCGGACGGAAACGGACTTGAACTTGCTGATCACTTCAGCCAGCTTTGTGATGTACCGCTCCCGTTCATTCTGGTTAGCGGCGACACGGAGTCGGAAGTATTGCATTCGGTCAATAAGCGGGGGTATCACTTGCTGCATAAGCCAGTGCGTCCGGCCAAACTGCGTTCGATGATTTCTTTTGTGCTGAAGAAGCACGACGGAAATATCCAATAAATAAGCGCCCGACTTTCAGGTAGGCGTTTTCAGATTTGATTCAGGGCTAATCCTTTGCTATCGGACAAGTTTGCAAGCCGAAGATGGCATAGGCCGGACAGAATCGGAAGATGCCGGTCAGCAAGGGAGCAACACCAATCCAGCCCCACATTTCGATCATGCCAGATAGAGTTAGGGCGATGAGAGCCAAGCCGATGATAATGCGTAGAATACGGTCGATACCGCATACGTTGAGTTATATTTTCGCTTCTTGGAAGTGGTTAAAGAAACGCATATATTAGGCGCAGAATGATAAGTTATCTGTGAAAAAAATCACAGAATAGAATGTCAGAGTTCGGAAAAGCGTTTAAGCGCATTTTTGTCAGTGACTTCAATCTGTTCACGTGCCAACTTCACCCAGCCTTGTTCTGAAAACCCCTTCAGCAAACGACTGACGATTTCGCGCGCACTGCCAAGCTCGTCAGCCAACGCCTGATGCGTGGTATGCAGCGGGCTGGTTTTGACGACGAGGAGTGAGGCAAGGCGCTGATCCAGTTTCTGGAAGGCGACGGCGGAGATCAGTTGCATCAAGTCGGTGAGTCGGTCGGAGAATAGATGGAACACATAATTACGGAATGACGCATGCTTGCCAAGCAAGGCATGAAACGCGGGAGCGGGCAGCAACACCATTTCCAGCGCCTGCTCGACAATGCCGCGTGCCTGATAACGCGTGTGCCCAAGCAGACAACTGCTGGTAAGAATGCAACTTTCACCCGGCAGCACGCGATAGAGCTGCAACTCACGCCCGTTCGGTGAAGCCTTGATGACGCGGATACTGCCGGAAAGCAGCATGGGAAAGCCTTGGCAGGGCTGGTTCTCGTCGAACACCACAGTCCCTGCTTCCAGCGGCAGCACCATCGCATTTGCCAGCAACGCATCCAACTCCACCGCTGGCAACTCACCAAGCGTGGGATAGAGTTGAAGCAGGCGAGTGCGATGGTCGCTGGTGAGCATGGTTACTCGGGGCGCATGTGCGGGAACAGAATCACATCGCGGATGTTGGCGCTGTCGGTGAGCAGCATCACCAAGCGGTCGATGCCGATACCTTGTCCGGCGGTGGGCGGCAAACCGTATTCCAGTGCGCGCACGAAGTCGTTGTCCTTAAACATCGCTTCTTCATCGCCCGCATCTTTCGCCGCTACTTGCGCATCGAAGCGCGCTTCCTGATCTTCCGCGTCGTTCAATTCGGAGAAACCGTTGGCGATCTCGCGCCCGACGATAAATAATTCGAAGCGCTCGGTGATCTCTGGGTGCGCATCGCTGCTGCGCGCCAGCGGCGAGACTTCGATGGGATAGTCGATGATGAAAGTCGGTTCGAACAAATGCGACTCGGCCAGCTCTTCAAACAACGAAAGTTGCAATCCGCCAACGGCATCTTTCGGGTTGTATTTCGCTTTCAGGTCTTTCAGTTGATTGACCAGAAAGTCGCGGTTGCTCAACTGCTCATCGGTGAACTGCGGATGATATTTTTGCACTGCCTGCACCATGGTCAAACGATGGAATGGCTTGCCCAAGTCCAACTCTTTACCTTGATACGAGATAACAGTGGTGCCCAATACTTTGGTTGCCACTTCAGCGAATAATTTCTCAGTGAAGTTCATCAGATATTTGTAATCGCGATAGGCTTCGTAGAATTCAATCATGGTGAACTCGGGGTTGTGGCGCGTGGAAACCCCTTCGTTGCGGAAGTTGCGGTTGATCTCGAATACTTTCTCGAAGCCGCCCACTACAAGGC
This sequence comes from uncultured Gallionellaceae bacterium, assembly GCA_903847155.1. Taxonomy (GTDB): domain Bacteria; phylum Pseudomonadota; class Gammaproteobacteria; order Burkholderiales; family Gallionellaceae; genus Sideroxyarcus. The sequence continues at coordinate 47,973 of CAINCU010000017.1, forward strand.
GTTTCAGATACAACTCCGGCGCGATGCGCAGATACATCTTCATATCCAGCGCATTGTGGTGTGTTTCAAACGGTTTGGCCGATGCACCGCCGGGAATGGGGTGCATCATCGGCGTTTCCACTTCCAGATAATCGTGACGCACAAAGAAATCGCGAATCGCCTGAATGATCCGGGTACGCGCGATGAACACTTTGCGCGAATCTTCATTGGTGATGAGGTCAAGATAGCGCTGGCGATATTTCTGTTCCTGATCGGACAGTCCGTGAAATTTTTCCGGCAGCGGGCGGAGCGCTTTGGTCAGCAAGCGTACCTGCGTTACACGTACCGAGAGCTCGCCGGTCTTGGTCTTGAACAGCACGCCGACCGCACCGAGGATATCGCCAAGATCGTAATGTTTGAACTCAGCGTGCGCTTCTTCGCCAACCTCGTTGTTGCTGATGAATAATTGCATGCGCCCGCTCATATCCTGAATTGTGGCGAAACTGGCCTTGCCCATCACCCGTTTCAACATCATGCGCCCGGCCACTGAAACCGGAATCTTCGCGGCTTCCAGTTCATCGTGCGACTTCTCGCCAAACTCAGCATGTAAATCGTCCGCCAGATTCTTGCGCTCGAAATCGTTGGGGAAGGCAATACCTTTGTCGCGTATCACCTTCAGTTTGGCGCGGCGCTCGGCAATGATTTGGTTTTCGTCAACTTGGGGGAGTGTTTGTTCAGTGGTCATGATAGTTCTCTAAAGTTAAACGCCTTGTTTCAAACTGGCTGCAATAAAGTCGTCGAGGTCGCCGTCCAGCACGCCTTGAGTGTTGCCGACTTCGTGGTTGGTACGCAAATCCTTGATGCGCGACTGGTCCAGTACGTAGCTGCGGATCTGGTGTCCCCAGCCGATGTCGGTTTTGGAATCTTCCAGCGCTTGTTGTTCGGTTTGGCGCTTGCGTAACTCAGCCTCGTACAAACGCGATTTCAGCATGGCCATGGCTTCGGCGCGGTTGCGGTGCTGCGAACGGTCGCTTTGGCACTGCACCACGATGTTGGTCGGGATGTGGGTGATACGCACCGCGGAATCGGTCTTGTTGATGTGCTGTCCGCCTGCGCCGGATGCGCGATAGGTATCGACACGCAGGTCGGCAGGGTTGATGTCAACCTCGATGGAATCATCCACTTCTGGATAGACGAACACGCTGGAGAATGAGGTGTGGCGGCGGTTGCCGGAGTCGAACGGCGATTTGCGCACCAGACGATGTACGCCACTTTCTGTGCGTAGATGGCCGTAAGCGTATTCGCCGGTGATCTTGATGGATGCGCCTTTGATGCCTGCTACTTCGCCGTCGGATTGTTCCAGAATCTCGACTTGGTAACCTTTGCGTTCGCAGTAGCGCAGATACATGCGCAACAGCATGGAACCCCAGTCCTGCGCTTCAGTGCCGCCGGAGCCGGCTTGGATGTCGAGGAAGCAATTATTGGCATCGAGTTGGCCGGAGAACATGCGGCGGAATTCCATGTCCGCCACCAGTTTTTCGGTTTGCGCTATGTCGTCGGCGATACTGTGCAGGCTTTCGTCGTCATTCTCTGCCAGCGCCATTTCCAGCAGTTCGCCCGCATCGCTGAGGGATTGTTCGACTTGTTGCAAATTGAGTACGACACCTTCCAGCATCTTGCGTTCGCGTCCCAGTTCCTGCGAGCGTTTGCTGTCCTGCCAGATGGCGGGGTCTTCGGCTAATACGACGACTTCGGCGAGGCGTTCCTGCTTGCCATCGTAGTCAAAGATACCTCCGAAGTTCGCCGTAGCGGGTGCGCAGGTCCTGGATTTTATTGGTGAGTGCGTTGAGTTGTTCGGCTTCCATTTTTATGTGTTCTACCGCAGTTCGGAAAGGCCGCGATTATACACGCCCCGCGTGTATCGAATGAGGCGAAGACCTACAGCAACAGCAGGCCGAGCGTGACACCCGCCGCGATGGCGATGAAGCCCACAGCAAGGTGTTTGGCGAGTGCCAAGCCGCCGATGGAGGCGGCCATGCCGAATTTGAACATCATGTTGGAGAGGAAGGCGAGGGAGATGGAAGTGACGGCTTGAGCGCTGCTCAATTTGTCCATGTTGAACAGGCGCAGGCTGGAGAGTGTGATGGCATCCACGTCGGTGAGGCCGGAAACGATCGCAACGATATACAGGCCGCCGCTTCCCGCTACATCGGAAAGCCATGCCGCGCAGAACAGCACTACCACGAACAGCAGGCCGAAGGTGAGCGCGGAGTGGATCTCGGTCGGATTGGAGGTTTCCGGCATGGGTAATTCGCCCTCGTTTTTTAAACGTTTCCAGTTGAACAGGGTGGCGCTTATTCCAAACAGCAGGCCCAAACCCATCACCGGCGCGAGTTGCTTGAGGATGTTGGAGGACACGATGCCGCTGACCACCATGAGCCGGACCATCACAACTTGACTGGCGATCAGAATCACCACTGCCGACAGCCGCAACATGTTGTCGTTGAGTTTGCTGTGCTTGGCATAGACCATGGTTGTCGCCGTGCTGGAAACCAGTCCGCCCAGAAAGCCCAGCAATGGCGCGCCATAACGCTGCCCAGTCCAGCGCAAGGCGACGTAGCCCGCCAAACTCAGGCCGGAGATCAGCACCACCATCATCCATGCCTGGTAAGGATTGAACGCACCATAAGGGCCGTAGTTCTGGTCGGGCAGGATGGGCAGGATGACGAAACTGAGCACCGAGAATTGCAGGATGGAAACCAGGTCGCGGCGCGTGAGGCGTTGGGTCATGCCTTGTAATTCGGGTTTGAAATAGAGCAGGGTGGTGGTGGCGATGGACAGCATCACTGCTAGTTTGGAATAGCCGAACCACACCAGTACGCCGAGTGCATAGCAGATGAGCAGGGCTGTGACGGTGGTGGTGCCGGGGTCGTTGTTCTCGGTGGGGTTGTTGATGTAAGCCGCGACGATCATGGCGGCGACAGCGAGCAATCCGGCGATCAACAGCCACGGTGTTGCACTCTTGTCAGCGAGCAAGGCGATGAGCGTGCCGAATACAGCAACCAGTGCGAAGGTGCGCAGTCCGGCTTTGGCGGAAGGATTGCGCTCACGCTCCAAACCGATTAGCAGGCCAATGGCGAGACTGGTCAAAAATTGCGGAAGCGCCTCAATGCCATTGCTTTGCAATAGAGCAGATTCCATAGTCTCAACCTCCTACCAGTGACGCACGATGAGTTGCAAACTTTCGCTGCCATTGTATTCATTGATGCTCAGGCTGTATACCGCATGGATATTGGCAGGCGCAGGTTCTGCGGAAAAAAATCGGATGGCATCGAAACTACCGGCAGGCGATGATAGTTTCAACTTGAGGTGTTTTTCCTTCAACACTCGCTGCGACTCTATGTTGAAATTTCCCTCAAATAGCGGCTCGGGGAAGCCTTGGCCCCAGACTTGGCGTTGCAGATCGCGTGCGATGCCCAAAGAGAATTCGTTGGTGTCGAGTTCGCCGTCGGTGGCGATAGTCTTCACCAGAGCATCGGCATCGAGCAATTCTTGTGCAACGGCCTCGAACGCAAGCCGAAAATCGTTGAAGTGTTCCTCGCTGATACTCAAGCCCGCCGCCATCGCGTGCCCGCCGAATTTCTGAATTAAATGCGGCTGGCGTTTGGATACCAAATCAAGCGCATCGCGTAAATGCAGTCCAGGAATGCTGCGCCCCGAGCCTTTGAGTTCGCCCGTCTGCGAGCGTGCGAAGGCGATCACCGGGCGGTGGAATTTGTCCTTGAGGCGCGAAGCGAGAATGCCGATCACGCCCTGATGCCAATCCTCGTTGAACAGCGCCAGCGAAAAACTGTCCGCCGGGTCGAACACATTGAGCGCCGCCAGCGCGCTGTCCTGCATGTCGGCCTCGATGTTGCGCCGCTCGTGATTCAACGCATCCAGCTTGGCGGCGATTTCGTCGGCTTCTGTGGCATCGTCGGTCAACAAGCAACGGATACCCAGCCCCATATCTTCCAAACGTCCGGCGGCATTCAGGCGCGGGCCGACGATGAAGCCCATCTCGAAAGCTGATGCCTGCGCGATTTGTCTGCGCGCCACGCGCAGCAATGCCTGAATGCCCGTGCAACTGCGCCCGGCGCGGATGCGCAGCAAACCCTGCTGCACCAGGATGCGGTTGTTTTCGTCCAGCTTCACCACATCGGCTACCGTGCCGAGCGCGACGAGGTCGAGCAGATTGCCGAGATTGGGTTCCGCAATTAAAGCGAATGCGCCGCGCTTGCGCATCTCAGCGCGCAATGCCATCAACACATAAAACATCACTCCCACACCCGCTAAATTCTTACTGGGGAAAGTGCATCCAGACTGGTTGGGATTCACGATGCATAGCGCATCCGGCAGCGCATCGCCGGGCAGGTGATGGTCGGTCACCAGCACCTGTATGCCAAGTCGCGCGGCCTCTGCCACGCCTTCTACGCTGGCGATGCCGTTGTCCACGGTGAGCAGAATGTCTGGTTCGGACTGTTTGGCGAGACGCACGATTTCCGGTGTTAGCCCATAACCATATTCGAAGCGGTTGGGCACGATAAAATCCACTCGTGCACCCAATACAGTCAAGCCGCGCATCGCCACCGCGCAAGCTGTCGCGCCATCGGCATCGTAGTCGGCCACGATCAGAATCTTCTTGTTATCCGCGATGGCATCGGCTAGTAGGCACGCCATCTGTCCGGCATTCTTCAGCAGGGAAAAGGGCAGCAAACGCTTGATGTCGGTGTCCAATTGCGCAGGATTTTCGATGCCGCGTGCCGCGTAAATACGCGCCAGTAAAGGCCGAATACCTGATTCGGTAAGTTGGGCGGCGATGTCGGCAGGGAAGGGGCGTTGGGTGACTTTGCTCATTGCGGTGATCGTTGATTTTGTTCGCAAGTGTAGCAGAGGGCGCATCGTCTTTTTTCGCCGTTTCGGTTAGAATGCCGACCTCTTTAAATAGACGGCGCAGGCAAAATCGTGGCACTGATAGTTCAGAAATACGGCGGCACTTCAATGGGCAGTCCGGAGCGCATCAAGAATGTTGCGCAGCGCGTAGCAAAATACAAGGCACAAGGGCATCAAGTGGTAGTGGTTGTTTCCGCCATGAGCGGCGAAACCAATCGTTTGATTGCGCTGGCCAAGGAAATCCAGAAACACCCCGATCCGCGCGAGTTGGATGTGATCATTTCTACCGGTGAGCAAGTGACCATCGGCTTGTTGGCGATGGCACTCAAGGATGCCGGTCTGCAAGCCAAAAGCTACACCGGCGCGCAGGTCAAAATACTCACTGATAGCGCTTTCACCAAAGCACGCATCCTGAGCATCGACGAACAGAATATTCGCGCCGATCTGGCCAACGGTAACGTGGTGGTGGTGGCGGGCTTCCAGGGCATGGACGAAGCGGGCAACATCACCACGCTGGGACGCGGTGGCTCGGATACCACCGGCGTGGCCATCGCTGCCGCGTTGCGTGCCGACGAATGTCAGATTTACACCGATGTCGATGGTGTATATACCACCGACCCGCGATTGGTTCCCGAAGCGCGCCGCCTGAAGAGCATCACCTTCGAGGAAATGCTGGAAATGGCCAGCTTGGGTTCCAAGGTGCTGCAAATCCGTTCGGTCGAATTCGCCGGCAAGTACAAAGTCAAATTGCGTGTGCTCTCCAGCTTCACTGATGAGGGCGAGGGCACGCTGATCACATTCGAGGAAGGCAATAAAATGGAACAGGCAATCATTTCAGGCATCGCGTTCAACCGCGACGAAGCGAAGATCACCGTGCGCGGCGTGCCGGACAAACCCGGCATCGCTTATCAAATCTTGGGTCCGGTAAGTGAAGCCAATATTGACGTGGACATGATTATCCAGAACGTCGGCGTGGATGGGTCTACCGACTTCTCCTTTACTGTGAATCGCGGTGAGTTCAATAAGGCGATGGACATCTTGAAGACCAAAGTGCAACCGCACATCGGTGCACGCGAAGTTATCGGCGACAATAAGACCGCTAAAGTCTCCGTAGTTGGCGTCGGCATGCGTTCTCATGTGGGTATCGCCAGCAAGATGTTCCGCACCTTGGCGGAGGAAGGCATCAACATTCAGATGATTTCCACCTCCGAAATCAAGATATCTGTGGTGATCGACGAGAAATATTTGGAGTTGGCTGTGCGCATTCTGCACAAAGCATTCGATTTAGATCAAGAAGACGCATAAATCGTTTGACCGAATAGCCTCTAATCAGTATTATTCGCGGCCTTCGGAGAGGTGGCCGAGTGGTCGAAGGCACGCCCCTGCTAAGGGCGCATACGAGCTTAAACTTGTATCGAGGGTTCGAATCCCTCCTTCTCCGCCACATAGAAGTAAGTAACAAAAATGCGCCGGTAGCTCAGCTGGATAGAGTACTTGGCTACGAACCAAGGGGTCAGGAGTTCGAATCTCTTCCGGCGCACCAATAAAGACAATGGCTTGCAGCTTAACGGTTGCAAGCCATTTTTAATTTTATCTGCCTAGGTGTAAACCTAGGGGTAAACCAGAAAATTGCTAGGCGATTAAACCGGCTTCAGCGATTCCCGTAGCAGTCCCCTCAAACTCTTCCGTTGACCGCTCAGTCACGGCGCTTGCAATAAACCCCGCAAGCCCCGCGCCTTCGCTAGCGCAGTGGTGTCGGACAGAGCGCAGAAGGCGATGAAACTGCCCTCTGCTTTAGCTCCGTAGCCAAGTGTGTCCGCTCCGTTACCGCCGCCACTTCACCACTGCGCCCTTCGCGAAAAGAGCCTCGCCAAGGGCTTGCGGTTCGCTGTCGGCTAGTGCAGTGGTATCGGAGAGAGCGCCGAAGGCATAAAGCCGCCATCGGCTTGCGCGCTGTAACACGCTGGTTTCCCTCCGTTGCCGCAGCCGCTTCACGCCGTCGCACTTCATGGCTTCGCAAAAAACCGCTACGCCATCAAGCGCTCGCCGTTCGCAGGCTGCTGGTGCAGTAGTAGCCGGGACGTGCAGCGCCCCCTCGACATTCCGGCAGGGTGTTGTCGGCTGCGCCGGTTGTTGTGTGTGGCGGCATCTAACATAACGGCGTCTTATGCAAAGCGTGCGCGCCGGTAAAAGCTCCCGCCCTTCGGGTTCGCATAAGAGGCCGTTATGTCTTGCGCCCTTCGGGTAAATACCGCCACACAAGTCAAAGTCAACGTCCATCACCTGCGGTGAGGGGCAGCAAAACGGGGCTGGTGTTTCGTCGCCCCTTCGCTTTTTGCTGCATGGTCGTGCCGGTCTATGTCTTGTCTTGTTGTGGTCGCTTCGCGGCTTATGTGGGGGGCGCTTTCCCGCTAACGCCCCCCATCCCCCTAGCGGCCAAGTGAAGCAAAGGCATGGCCGCACCCGTCCGCACTGCCACCCCTTGCCCTGGGTAAACCTGCATCCCCGCGCACCGTCCACTGGCTTGCGCCCTGCATCGCCCGCTGGTTCGCGCAGAGACGGGCAAGGCGAGGCAATGCTTATTCGGTCGGCTACGCCGATTTGGTTTGTTTTTGTGAGGCGTGGTCGCTGCGCGGTATCGTTCACAGCGGAAGTGCATTTTGTTTATCGCGGCAACGTCACGGCGCAGGCATGAACCAGATGCGCCTGCACCGTCACGCCACCGCTGCCGTGTGCGGGTCGTGCGCGTCAACAAAAAATCCATGCCGGACAAAACCCCCGGCACCGGCTTTTTCATTGCCGCACACCACCCTGAAAACAAAATCAGGTTTGGTCGCTGCGCGCTGTTTGATTATCCCCGCCCACCCAGCCTGTCAGGCTGCGTGGGGTCGCGCTGCGCTGCTCCTTTCCCGCTCACCTCCCACGCTTCCCATCCGCCCCAGTGTGGCTCCCAAAATTCGCTACACCTCGATATTGCGAAACAGATTCATATCCTCGTCGATACCGCCCAGCCTCGTCTCGATCAAATGCATCCGCCGAGCCATGTGATTCAGCGATATGCCAACATGCGCATCATGCTGGATGGTCAGCCGCTGATAGGTGCGCGAGTGCATTCCCTTCGGCTTGATGCCATGCCCGTTCAGGATGCCCGGCTCCCACTTGAGCCGATCCCGGATTTTGTCTGCCCGCCGTGTTGCGCGGTCATCCAGATTTTCCCGCTGGCTGGGATATGCCAGGCGGTAGCAGTGCCGACAGGCAAAGATAGTGCCGCCGTAGAGAATCGCCACGCGCCGCCCGCACCCGACGGCAGGGCAGCAGAACCATGCTCGTGATCCGCTGTAATGGCAGGGTGTCCATTCAACTCGAACTGGGTAGTTCTCGCTTTTCCATTCGCCACCAACGCTCCGATGCTTGTAGTCGAGAATCACCCGGTCGGCTTCCGTCCTCATGTTGATAGATGCTACTTTTTCGCCGTTGCGCGTCCAGCTCCAGCCGAAGGATTTTCCCGCTGTCAGCAAGCCATCCCGTTGCAACCGCCGCACATCCAGCGCACGGTAATCGCCAGTTGTGCTCTTTCCGCTTTGATCCCGCCTTCCGCTACCCATGCCGCCCATTTTTTTTCTCCCGGATTTTGCCGAAATCATTAGCAAGATTTAGCATTTTGCCCATCACTGTTACCATATAAAAACCATCAAACCTATATGCCGCCTGCGTTTAAGGGTTGTTTGCATAATGCGTTTTTTCTCTGTTTTAATGGCATCAACGCCCGTTGCGAAGCTGTTTCAGTTTCAAAAGCATGGCCAAGGTGCGCTCAAACTTGCGGTCGAGGTGCGTTTCGTAGCGATTCAGCTTCTCCAGACGATGCGCCTGCAAGCCTTCGCCCAAGGCTTGCGCCTTGATTGCTTCATGGTGCCGTGCTGTCTTCTCCATGCCCATGCACAACGGCTCCAGATGCTCGCTAATGAAATCATCCAGTCCTTCCGCAGTCGCTTGATATTCTTCTTCCTCGACATATTGCTCCCACCATTCGCGGGAGTCGGGCAGCAGTGCCCGCAGTGCTTTGTCGTAGGCATTCGCGCCGCCACGCCGCAGGATTGCCGATGCCTTTCGGGTTGCCTCCAGATCGTGCTGGGTGTCCTGTTGTTGCTCGGCGATGTCTTCCGGTGTCATATCCATCAAATCGCGCAGGTCGGTGCCTTTGCCAGACAGGCCAGACTCGAATGGTGCTGCCGCCGGGATCACGTCCTCGGCATTTCTTGCTGAACCCTTCAAACCCTGATTGATGTTCGCGCCCTCGGCCAGCAGCACCCGCCGCTTGCGCCAGATAATCGCCGCCAACTCTTCAACAAGGTGCATCTCAGTTGCGCCAGCCGGTTGGTGTTCTTCCACCAGTGCCGCCAGCAAGTCGCCAAACTCACCCGCATCTTCATGGGCCAGCACCGCCAGCCTGGACAGGATGCCGTGCTTCATGGCGTTGTAGCGCACGGGTTCGTAATTACTTTTCGGTGTCTCATCAGAAACCGTTACTGGAAATGGAACCACAGAAGAATCGTTTTCAAGTGTTTGCATAATTTTCACCATAATGTTTTTCAATGAGTTCCAGCAGCACCATGCCGTCGTAGGAATGCCGTGGTATCGCCAGCTCGAATGTGGCTATTCCCTGAATGCCAACGGTTGCGATAACCGGGTCGGTCTTGTCGTTCTCAACCATCACGGCATACCGTCTGCCATCGCCAAGCATCGCCAGTATCTTGGCATGTCGGCATTTTTGGTGCAGTTCGGTAACAATCGCTGCTTTGTTTTCCTTAAGGGTTGGAAGCCACTCTTTAACGATTTCGGCATTACCGGAATAGCGCAGCTCACCTTCAGTTGTGAGTGCAAGCCGCACCCCGTCGAAATCGGCAGCATTGACTAGCTCTTCGGCGTTCATAACACACCTTCCGTTTCGTCAATTTGCTCGGTTTCAGGCAAGTCCGCCGTTAAGACCGCCAAGTCCGCCATATTATTTATGTGGCGTTGTTGGCGTTCTTCATCACCTTTGGCGGTGTTGACGGCCAGTTTCCAATACCAGCATTTGTCCACTTTGCTTTTGATTGAAACGATATTCAGTTCTCTTTTTGCCCGCTCTACAGTCCGCCATGATTGGCTTGCGCCTTTGGCATCTAACTGAATCTGCTTTTGCGCCAGTTCGCCATCAGCCAGTAATTCGAGCAAGAACTCTTTTGCATCATCTAAGGCGCTGCTATCCTGCCCACCCGTTTCACGGTTATCAGGCTCTGCCAGCAGTTCACGTGCCGTACCCTCAACGGCTTGCCCCCAAGCCACATAGCTGGAGCAGAGACCCTTGTGTCCGCTTATCTCCATTTGCTGAAGGTCGTACTCGAATCCGCCGCTATCAATGCCGATATTGCTCTTGGCCCTGCAAAATATCCGTCTGAGCGTATCGCCTTCAACAATCTTGCCGGTTGCCAGTACCACACGCGCCAGCGCAGCAAAGGCAAGCGAACCGGTTACACGTTCCATGGGATCTTTCCCGCCCGTCCCTTTGGAAAAGTGAGAGATACCCAGAACAGCACAGCCTAGCTTTTCTCCAAAATCCACCAGTGGCTGCAATGCGCGTCGTACCTCGCCGTTTTTATGGCTGTCACCGGCAACCGCGTTGACCACGGGATCAACTATCAGCAGCGCGACTTCACCGATCCGGGTTGTCGCATCATGCATGGCGCGTATGTCTGTAGCTGGATCAAAACTGCGCATCTCGTCGCCGTGTTGCACATCACCGATAAAATGCACACGACTCATATCCGCCCCGGCGGCCAGCAATCGCGGGACGAGCGTATCTTTCGCGCTATCCTCCCCAGACCATATCAGCACGTTACCTACCGGTGAGCGAGTTCCGTCCGGGTAACGCCCCCCATTGCTTACCGTTGCAGCAAGCGCAATGGCGATGGTGGTTTTTCCGGTACCGGCCTGGCCTGCAAAGATATGGAATTTCCCACGCGCTAACCATCCATCCCACAACCAGCGGATTGCCTCGGGCTTAATATCGGCAGCACAGGTGATCTGCACTACTGGCAGGGGCGCGAAAGATTGCGGTATGGGTTTGGCCTTAACGCTAGCGGTCGAGTCGCTGTTTTGCAATCCTGTAGAACTGGATTTTGTCATTGCCGTGGATGCACGCTCATCAAGATATGCTTGCCCATTTTCGATACCATTCATGAGATACCTCCCGCAGTCAGCGCCGCTTGTATGCGTGACACAGCCAGCACCAAACGCGCCCGGTCAGTGTCATTGAATGGGTTTCCTGCGAGCAGGTCAGCGGCGGCAACAATGACCAACGTTGATTCAAAGGCAATGGCGCGCAATACATCAGCAGCGGGGAAGGGGCGGCGCTCACCTTTTTTGAAGAGTTTGTCATCTTCGCGCGGTGGAAAAAGATCATCTATGCGTAACCCGACTGAGCCGACAACTTCATGCACATCGCAACCGGCAAAACAATGGAGGAGTATTCGCCCATCATCCAGTTCACGGATAGCAAGGGATGCGGTACGGTCTTCGTGACTAGGACATTTCGCCAGCCACTTGCCATGCCCGGTACGCTTAACGCCATTGAGCAGTGATAACAGGGAATCTGCGCTCATGGTGACCCCTCAAGCCGCAGCTTTGCGGGCAGCTTCCAGCTTCACCACCAGGGTGCGGATTTCATCGTCAGTCTTCCCGGCTATGCGCGCAGCATTGATTGCCGCCACGTCACCCGATGGCCAACCAACGGCACGAGGGCCAAGGCTGACAGGCTTAGTCCATAAGCCTTGAGTGATGCGCAGGTAGATGGTCGAACGGGAAAGACCGGATTCGGATTTAACGGCGGGAAGCCGCTGGATGGTATGTGTCATTTTGGAACCTCTTAACGTGATAGCGAACTTGCTAAGACGAATCCTGATTGGGCGAATTGGGCGATAAAACGTTCGGACAATGTCCAGCACACCCGAGGCTTTGCGATATAAATTAACGAGTTGGGAATTGCGTGGAAGGCTGCGTCACGGTGAGTGTGGCGCAGGTTCTGGCGCGGAGAGTGGCGAAATACGGGGGGTTGGCGGGTGGAAGAGTTGGGCGAAAAGATTCCGCCCAACTATTTACAGAAGCATGTGTTTTTTGATGGTGGAATGGTTGCGCCCCTTGGCAATATCCAGCTTGGCAATCTGCTGCGAATACCAAGTTTCGGACTTGTTCTTGAGCTTGTGTTTTTTATACAAGTCGCGGTATGCCTTTTGCCATTCCGCATACATCGCTTGCGTATCCAGCTTGCTGGCTTCGCGCTTGGCATTGCTGGGCGTGTAGCGGTTGTCTGCCGTGGTTGCGGCATCCACCAGTTGCCGGATCATGGTGCCGTCCAGCGAATATGCGCCGCTGTGATACTCGACTGCCTCGGCCAACGGCAGCGGATTGCTCCCGGCGACCAAGGCCAGCGCACCATTGGCTTGCAGGCATAGCATCTGGCTGCGCTTGCCGCCGGTGGCAACACCGATTTCAAACAAACCGGCGCTGGATGATTGCTTATCGCTTCGGCGCAAGCCAAGGCTGGCCGCAACAAATCCGCACACGGCATCGACACCGCACTGCCACTGCGCCAAGCTCGTCAAGGGAACAGGGACGCGGCTGGTATCGCCCCGCTTGTCGCACGCTATGAAAGCGCGTGCAGGCCGTTTACCTTCGCCGGGCAAGACATGCACCGGCATCACACAATCGCGCTCGCAGCCCGGACATATCGCGCTGCTTGCCGGGCGCGCTTTCGTAAGCAGCCGCTGAGTTTTCATTGCCGCCACTGCCGCGCTTGGCCACTGGCTCAACTCGTCGTCATTGACCAATACCGCAGCACCTTGGCTGGCACCTACGCGCCCCAATAGCTCAATCAGTGTGGCTTGTGGCGTCATGCCTCAACGGCTTCCACTTCTTCCGATGGCAACCTGGGTTCGAGCTTGGAGGCCACCAGCATATCGCGCAGTTTCAAGTCCAGTTCGTCGTATTTGAGCGAACAGGTATTGGGATGCGTGATGTGAAACTTCACCAGTTTCGCAGGCTTGTCCGGATCCACCACCACCGAAGCCACAAGCTCCACCTGAGTGATGTTGTACAGATTCATCGGCAAGGTTTTGCCAATCTGTTCGAGCAAGGCATAGACGGCACCGGGGTTCGCAGTCGTGTCCGCTTCCAGCGTAATACGGTCGCCTCTCTTTACCCGTGACGACAGCCGCAGTCTTTTCACAACCACATTTTCAATGCCGCTGCCGACGGCGGGGACGAATTCAAAACTCTTCTGGAGTAGCGGTGCCAGATCGTAAATACGCGCGTCTTTTGGGTCGGGCGGCAGTTCGTCGAGTTTGAGAATCGCCGTTGCAAACATCGACTGTAACGGCTCAATGGCCTTGTATGAACCGCGAAAATGCAGATCGAGCGAGCCATCTTTTTTCGAGTAAACAAAAATGACTTCAAAGGCGGGATTGTGTGGTCGCGGTTTAAACTCACCATTTACCCATTCGCTGGCTTGTTGCGAATAGTCTTCGGGAAAGGCGAAGAAATAATCCAGTTCGCCACGGCGGTAGGGTTCCACGACGCAGTTGTTGCCCCGCCCTTCGGTGTGGTGGAAGTATGTTCGGATCAGGCCAGCAAGTTGCTGAATGCTGGCATCGTCCACTGCCGCTGGTTGGTGCGATAGGTTCTTGCGCTTGCGCCAGTAGGATAGTGAGTCCGCGTGGTAGAGGCGGGTTGCCCCTTTCCAGAAGTTTTTGTGATCCAGAAAGGTGGCCATCGCCCGCTCGTAGTGGCCAGGCAATGCAGATAACTTCTCTACCCAAGCGGTGTACTCATCCTCATCCATCTGATATTCAGCCTCGTCAATTATCGCCCGGAAGCCTTTCTCGCAGCTCATGTCGAAGATGTCCCGGAACTCAGCATCCATCGCATTGCGTTGTGCCTCCGTCAGAGTCAACCACGCAGCGAATAACTCATCGGGCTTGCCTTCCTTCATGGCAGAAAAATCCAGATCACCAAAAAGCTCACGCCCCTGAAAATATCGGGCAAGCAACGCATTCGGCATCTGCCGGAAAAAATCCTTGTTTGTGTAGTGCCGTGCCATGTGTTCACTCCTCGGGTAAGGTAGAATCAAGCATTAGGATTATGCCGGACATTACAGTACATTACCGCACATTCGCATTACAATCGCCGCTTGAGGGGAATATTGGCTACCGCCGTAACAGCCATGCTGCCTTTGGGTATCGAACCGGGATTGAATAGAGGCTGCTTGCTTTAGCTTAATATGGAAATAATCGACAACATAAATCACCTGCTCGGCGACAACCTGAAGCAGACCCTCAAGCCAGGATCAAAACTCAAAATTGCAGCCTCGTGTTTTTCGATTTATGCCTATGAGGCATTGAAGCAGGAACTAGAACGCATCGAATCGCTGGAGTTCATATTTACATCCCCCACCTTCGTTCCCGGCGAGGCCACAGACAAGCTCAAGAGAGAGCACCGTCAATACCATATTCCCAAGACTGAACGCGAACGCAGCTTTTACGGTAGCGAGTTTGAAATTCAGCTCAAGAATAAACTCACCCAGCGGGCTATCGCCAAAGAGTGTGCTGACTGGGTTCGCCGCAAGGCCAGCTTTCGCTCTAATCGTGGCACAGCACCCATGCAGCAATTTGCCGGTGTTCAAACAACGGAGGAAACGGCCATTTATATGCCGCTCCACGGGTTCACCGCTGTCGATCTTGGCTATCAGCGTGGTGATGCAGTATCGAATATCGTCAACAAATTTGAAGAGCCAGCCCACACCGGGGTTTTTCTGAACCTTTTCGACCAAATATGGAACGATCAGGAAAAGCTGGAGGATGTCACAACCCGCATCTGCGACCATATTGCCTCGGTGTATCAGGAAAACTCCCCGGAGCGCATCTACTTCCTGATGCTCTACAACATATTCAGCGAGTTCCTTGAAGACCTCAATGAAGACGACTTGCCCAATGACCGAACCGGCTATCAGGACAGTCTGATTTGGCAGAAGCTGTTCAACTTCCAGAAGGATGCGGCTACCGGCATCATCAACAAGCTGGAAACATTCAACGGCTGTATTTTGGCGGACAGTGTGGGCCTCGGGAAAACCTTTACCGCTTTGGCCGTGATTAAATATTACGAGCTGCGCAATCGTTCTGTTCTCGTTTTATGTCCGAAAAAGCTGGCTGACAACTGGTTGAACTACAACCGCAACCTCACCACCAACATTTTTTCCAAAGACCGTTTTAATTACGACGTGCTTTGCCATACCGACTTGCAGCGAACCAGTGGCGAATCATTCGGCACGCCGCTCAATCGGATTAACTGGGGGAACTACGACCTGGTTGTCATCGACGAATCGCACAACTTTCGCAACAACGACGCCTTCAAAGACCGTGAAACCCGTTATCAGAAGCTGATGAATTCCGTCATCAAGCAAGGCGTTAAAACCAAAGTCCTGATGCTCTCGGCCACCCCGGTCAACAACCGCTTCAATGACCTGCGCAACCAGCTTGCGCTCGCCTATGAAGGCGACCCGGACAGCCTCAACAAGAAATTACGAACCCAAAAAGATATTGATGAGATATTCCGTCGGGCGCAGCGAGCCTTCAATAACTGGTCAACGCTTCCCCCGGAAGAGCGAACAGCTAATGCGATTCTAAGTGCGCTGGACTTTGACTTCTTCGAGTTACTCGATAGCGTCACCATTGCACGTTCCCGCAAACACATCGAGACTTTTTACGATACCAAAGACATCGGCAAGTTTCCGCAGCGTCTCAAGCCGCTGTCATTTCATTGCCAGCTCACCCACCGCACCGATGTGATCGGCTTCAATGAAATCTTCAATCAGCTTTCCCTGTTGAAGTTGTCAGTGTATGCGCCGGTCAGCTACATATTGGCGAGTCGTCTCGCCAAATACGAAGACCTATATGACACCCAGGTTGAGGGGGGCAGAGGCAAACTAAAACAAGCCGACCGTGAGCGCAGCCTTCAGGCGTTGATGACCATCAATCTGCTCAAACGTCTTGAAAGCTCAGTCCAGTCTTTCCGGCTAACCCTGCAAAAGCTGAAAGACAATCATTCGAACACGCTTGAGAAAATCACGGTATTTGAGCAGACGGGCAGAGATGCCCCCGTCAACGATGTCTCAGTATCTTTTGAAAATGCCGAACCGGATGATGACGAGCTGCCTGACATCGACGATGCCAAAATCGGCGGCAAGGTGCAGATAAGCTTGTCCGATATGGACTTGCCATCGTGGAAGCACGATTTATCAGCCGACCTCATGGTGATCGACGCGCTGCTCACCGAGATGCTCAAAATCACACCGGCTGACGATACCAAGCTTCAGCACCTCAAAACCCAGATTAATAGCAAGTTGGCATCCCCAATCAACCCAGGCAACAAGAAGGTGTTGATTTTCACCGCCTTTGCCGACACAGCCAGTTATCTCTATGAGCACCTTGCCGATAGCCTGTGGCAATCGCACCAAATCCACACCGGCAAAGTCACCGGCAGCGATGGCCCAACATCCACGCTCAAGTCCAATACGCGGCAGGGCTATGATTTCCAGTCACTGCTGACCCTGTTTTCGCCACGCTCAAAAGAAAAAGCGCACACCCTCCCCAATGAACCGCGAGAAATCGACATTCTCATCGGCACCGACTGTATTTCAGAAGGCCAAAACCTTCAGGATTGCGACTACCTGATTAACTATGACATTCACTGGAACCCGGTGCGCATCATTCAGCGCTTCGGTCGGATAGACCGCATAGGCTCGCAAAACGCCTGCATACAATTGGTGAACTACTGGCCGGACATTACCCTTGACGAATACATCAACCTCAAGGAGCGTGTTGAAAACCGCATGGTTATCGCCGACGTGACCGCGACCGCCGACGACAACGTGCTCAACACCCAGTCCAACGACATTTCCTACCGCAAGGAACAACTGCGCCGCCTTCAGGAAGAAGTGATCGAGATGGAAGACCTGAAAACCGGCGTCTCGATCACTGACCTCGGCCTCAATGACTTCCGCATGGATTTGTTGAATTACATAAAAGCCAATGGCGACCTGGCCAATGTGCCCACGGGCATGAATGCCGTGGTGCCAGCCGATCCGGTGCGGGGCTTGCCGCCGGGTGTGATGTTCACCCTGCGCAACCGCAACAATGGCGTCAACATCAACCAGCACAACCGCCTGCACCCTTACTACCTGATCTACATCGGCGAAAATGGTGAGGTCGTCGCTGACCACACCGAAGTCAAACGCCTGCTCGATCTGGTGCGTAGCGCTTGCAAAGGCCAAGGCCAGCCGCTGCCGGACGTGTGCCACCAGTTCAGCCAAGCCACCGATGACGGGCGCAAGATGATCGTTTATTCCAACCTGCTCGATCAGGCTATCCGTTCCATGGTGGATATGAAGGAAGATAAAGACATTGACAGCCTGTTTAGCGGTGGCCGCACCACGGCACTGGTCAATACCATCGCGGGACTTGATGATTTTGAGCTGATCGCCTTTCTGGTTATTCAGGCCACGGAATGATATTTGCCTATCCCAAGCAGGCCGAGTTCAACCGTGTGCTGCCCAAGAGCAAGATATACGAGCATGGCAAACCCACCCGTGCCGTGCGCGATGGCTTCGTCGCGCAGATCAATCAAATCGTCTGGCAATACAAACTAGCGCCGGAAACCATCAATCTGCCGTCGCGCCCTGGCGTACCGGAAATCGAAATCTTCTCGATTGAGCTGAAAACCCCCGAAGTCAGCGAAGATGTGCTGCGCTGTATTGATAAGGCAATCCCGCTGCCAATCTTCTACAATCTCGTTTTCGATGGCCGTGTCAAAACCGTGGCTGCCTACAAGCGCCCCAGCGATGCCGATGCCAGCCGCTGGGTGGTGGATGCCTATTTTTCCAGCCCGTGGCAGCCAGCGGATGGCAAACGCACGGCACTCCCTGTTGCGCTGGACATGGCAGGGCTGTATGAGCAGATGCTGCGCCGCCTGATGCCGTTCCCGGCCCGGCCAGGCGAAACGCTGAAAGACCATGTGGAGCGGCTCTCGCAACTCCGCAGCAAACAGGCTGAATATGCCAAGCTGGAAGTTCGCTTGCATAAAGAAAAGCAGTTCAACCGGAAAGTGGAATTGAATAGCCAACTGCGAACCATTAAAACCGGCATTGATACATTAGCGCGTTAGACGCATAGATTACGAAAGAAAACCATGGAAAAGCTCAAGCTGCACAGCCCCGACCTTACGCAGGAAAACATCGCCAAGCTAGCCGAGCTGTTTCCCAACTGCGTGACCGAATCCAAAGCGGAAGACGGCAAGCTGAAACGCGCCATCGACTTCGACCAACTGCGCCAAGAACTATCCACTGCTATCGTCGAAGGCCCGCAGGAACGTTACCAGCTCAATTGGCCGGGCAAGCGCGAGGCTTTGCTGACTGCCAACGCCCCCATCGCCAAGACCCTGCGCCCTTGCCGCGAGGAGAGCGTGGATTTTGATACCACGCAGAACCTGTATATCGAGGGCGACAACCTGGACGCACTCAAGCTGTTGCAAGAGACTTACCTGAATAAGGTGAAGCTGGTTTACATCGACCCGCCGTATAACACGGGCAAGGAATTCATCTACGACGACGACTTTAATGAAAACTCCGAAAGCTATTTTCAGCGCTCAAACCAGAATGACGAATCAGGCAACCGCATGGTCGCCAATACAGAATCTAATGGGAGATTTCATTCAGACTGGCTGAGTATGATCTATTCGCGCTTGAAACTGGCGCGTAATCTATTGCGAGATGATGGGGTGATCTTCATTTCGATTGATGATAATGAACAAGCTAATTTAAAACGACTGTGTGATGAGATTTTTGGGGAAGATAACTTTATTTCTGTAACTATAGTGCAAAGTAACCCACGCGGAAGGCAGTCGGATACTCACGTTGCTTCAGTTCATGACTACATTTTGATTTATGCGAAAAACAGTTCGTATGCAAATATTGCAGGTGCACCGTTAACCTCGGAGCAAAAAGCCGAGTTCGACATGACGGACGAAGAGGGTAATGCATATAGGCTGCTTGGGTTGCGCCAAAGAGGAGCCGCATCGCGTAGGGAAGATAGGCCAGATATGTACTTCCCTATTTATGTTGATCCATTAAATCAGAAAATTTCAATTGATAAAATTGAAAGTTGGGCCGAGGTCTATCCAAGAAAGTCAGATGGCTCTGATGGTCGATGGATGTGGGGGAAAGAAAAATGTAAACGTGATATCAATTTGCTTGTATCTCGGTTAATTGAGCGCCGCAATGAATTCGACATCTTCGTTATAGACAGCATTGATAGGGATGGCGGGGAAAGGACGCGAAAATATAAAAGTATTTGGGACAGTAAGCTCTATAACAATCAGGCGGGAACACAGGAAGTTAAGTTTTTACTAAAAAGTGATGCTATGTCATTTCCTAAGCCAGTAAATTTGTTGACAGATGTATGCAGAATGGGGCTTGGTAAAAATGACATCGCCCTCGATTTCTTTTCTGGCTCGGCGACTACAGCCCACGCAGTCATAGCGCTGAATGCCGAGGACGGAGGTAAGCGCCGCAACATCATGGTTCAGATTCCCGAAGTCTGCGACGAAAAAAGTGAAGCCTACAAAGCTGGCTACAAAACCATCGCCGAAATTGGCAAAGAACGTATTCGCCGTGCTGGAAAGAAAATCAGAGCCGAAAATGCTCTTACCGCGCCTGACTTGGACATCGGCTTCCGCGTGCTAAAAATCGACAGCTCCAACATGAAGGACGTTTACTACTCACCTGATGCGGTGCAGCAAAGCGACCTTTTGGGGTTAGTAAATAACATCCGCGAAGATCGCACCCCGGAGGATTTGTTGTTCCAAGTACTGCTTGATTGGGGCGTGGATTTGGCGTTGGCGATTACCCAGGAGACTATCGCCGGCAAGCAAGTATTTTTCGTGGACGGCAACGCGCTGGCCGCCTGCTTCGAGACGGGTATCAACGAGGCGTTCGTGAAAGCACTCGCTGCCCGACACCCGCTGCGTGCGGTATTCCGCGATGCCGGTTTCGGTAGCGACAGCGTGAAGATCAACATTGAGCAAATTTTCAAGCTTATTTCGCCCACCACTGAAGTGAAATCCATTTAAGTGACGGCGACGATGAAGCTCAAGTTCAAGAAGCAGCAATACCAGACCAATGCCGTGGATTCCGTGGCGGATTGCTTTGCTGGGCAGCCTAACGCTTCCGGCATTAAGTATCGAATCGATCCGGGAAAAGTGGCCGTAGGTGTGCCGCAGCAGCAAACCATTCACGGAGAGGATGGCTTCAAGAATGAGGACATCGCGCTAACGCAAACTGCGTTGTTGGACAACATCCACAAGGTTCAGCAACTCCAGAACTTGCCGCTCTCAGATGCACTGGTCAGCAACAAGGTTTGCCCGATCAATCTGGATGTCGAGATGGAAACCGGCACCGGCAAGACGTATTGCTACATCAAGACCATGTTCGAGCTTAACCAGCGTTATGGCTGGAGCAAGTTCATCGTAGTGGTACCCAGCATTGCCATCCGCGAAGGCGTGTTCAAATCCCTGGAAATAACCGCCGAACATTTTCTGGAAGAGTACAAGAGGCGTGCCCGTTTTTTCATCTATAACTCGAAGCAGTTGCACAACCTGGAGAGTTTTTCTTCCGATGCGGGCATCAATGTCATGGTGATCAACGTTCAGGCTTTTGCTGCGCGGGGTGCTGACAACCGCCGCATTTATGAAGAGCTGGACGATTTTCAGTCGAGACGCCCCATTGATGTCATCAAGAAAAACCGGCCGATTCTGATCCTGGACGAACCCCAGAAAATGGAGGGGGCGCAAACCTTAAAGTCATTGGAAGAGTTCAATGCCTTGATGGTTCTGCGCTATTCCGCTACACACAAAACCACGCACAACAAGATTCACCGGCTGGATGCACTGGATGCCTATAACCAGAAGCTGGTGAAGAAGATCGCGGTGCGCGGTATTTCCGTTAAGGGATTGAGCGGCACCAATGCGTATCTGTATCTGGAGTCCATTGAGATTTCCACCAGCAAGCCTCCCGTTGCCCGCATCGAGCTGGAAATTAAGCAAAACAATGGCATCAAGCGCGTGCTGCGCAAGCTGGGGAAAAACGATAACCTTTTTGATATTTCGGAAGGGCTGTCCCAGTACAAGGGTTTTGTCATTTCCGACATCAATGCGCACACGGATACCGTTTCTTTCACCAACGGAGTGGAGCTACAGGCTGGGGAAGCTACGGGCGATGTGAATGATGCGGCATTGCGTCGCATCCAGATTCGTGAGGCCGTGAAAGCTCACTTTGAAAAGGAACAGACGCTCTTTCACCAAGGCATCAAGGTGTTGTCGCTGTTCTTCATTGATGAAGTCGCCAAGTACCGGCGCTACGATGAAAACGGTGAAAATCCGGGAGAGTATGCACAGATATTTGAAGAGGAATATAACCAGCACCTCAATGAAGTGCTGACACTGGAAGACACGCCCTATAACAGCTATCTGAAAGGGATTCAGGTATCAAGGACGCATGAAGGCTATTTCTCCATCGACAAGAAGAGCAAGCGCTTGGTCAACCCGTCAACGGGAGCAAGATCGTCGGAAACGGATGACGTTGACGCTTACGACCTGATACTTCGAAAGAAGGAGCAACTTCTCAAGTTTGAAGAGCCTGTGCGCTTCATCTTCTCGCACTCCGCCTTGCGCGAAGGCTGGGATAACCCCAACGTGTTTGTCATCTGCACGCTCAAACACAGCGACAACACAATTTCCCGTCGGCAGGAGGTCGGTCGTGGTTTGCGCATATCGGTCAACCAAACAGGCGACCGCATGGATAACCCGGCAACCGTTCACCAGATCAATGTGCTGACCGTGGTTGCCAATGAGAGCTACAAGGATTTCGTTACCGCGTTACAGCGCGATATTAGCGAATCGCTGTCTGCACGCCCACGCATTGCCGATGCAGAATACTTCACCGGCAAAGTATTCAAGACGGCCACTGGTGATGTGGTCGTGACACCGCAAATAGCAAAGCAGATTTACAAGTATTTGCTAAAGAATGACTACACCGACGATAGCGACAAAATCACTCAGGCATATCACGATGCAAAAACAGAAGGCAAGCTCGCCGACCTGCCTGCTGAGCTATTGCCATACACCGAGCAGGTTTTTCAACTGATCGACAGTGTCTTTAGTGATGCGCAGATACCAGGCATAGACGATGATCGCAAAGGTAAAACGAATCCATTGAGTGCCAACTTTGAGAAGAAAGAATTCAAGGCGCTTTGGAATCGCATCAATCACAAGGCTGCATACACCGTACATTTTGAAACACCTGAATTGATAAAGAAATGCGTAGCCGCGTTGGAAAAGGAACTCAAGGTCAGCCCGCTTCAGTACACCATTGTCAAAGGCGAACAGCTCGGCACGGCAACCTATGATGAAGTGAAGCAGGGGGAGTCATTCGAGATCAGGGAGACAAAGACGGAATCCCACAAGAACTCCATTCATTCCGCAGTCAAATACGACTTGATTGGCAAGCTGGCAGAGGAATCCCAACTCACCCGAAGCACCATCGCCAGCATTCTTCAAGGTATCAACGTGGCGATTTTTAGCCAATACAAAACCAATCCCGAGGACTTCATCGCCAAGGCAGCACAGTTAATCAATGAACAGAAGGCGACTGTCATCATAGAGAAGCTAAGCTACGATTCAGTCGGCGAGACCTACGGCATAGACATCTTCACCCAGGAAAAACCAAAGGAAGATTTCAGCAAGGCCATCAAGGTTGACCACCATATCTATGATTATGTGTTCACCGATTCAAAGAACGAACGCACCTTTGTCAGTGAACTCGATACCAGCGCAGAAGTTATTGTCTATGCCAAGCTGCCCAAGGGGTTCTTTATCCCGACGCCCGTCGGCAATTACAACCCTGACTGGGCCATCGCCTTCCATGAGGGCACGGTGAAGCACATCTACTTCATCGCCGAAACCAAAGGCTCCATGTCGTCGATGGAGCTGCGAAAAATCGAAGAATGCAAAATCGAGTGTGCGCGGAAGTTCTTCACCAAAATCACCTCCGACCAAGTGAAATACGACGTGGTGGATAGCTACGGCAAGCTGATGGAGTTGGTGAAGTAGGCGGAGTTCACTCCGCTATCAAGCCGCTTTTGTTTTTAGCGGGATGATTGTTGCACCGAGCTGGGCGGTGGGGGTTGCGCCTCTTGTATGCTTATGCGCTTTTCAAGCTGACCACATTTGATGCGCTGAGAATGGCTTCCAGTCTATCGCCCAGCTTGTTCCATGCCTCGCGCTTTTCGTCGGCATAGTCGTCGAGCAAATACACCCGGTCAACTTTTGAGCCAATGACATGGTTCTGGCAAAGGTTGACCACCTCGCGGCTGACTTTTAATTTCTGCATCAGCGTTGCGCCGGTTCTGCGCAAGTCGTGCGGTGTCCATTCCTCATCACCCACCACCAAGCTGTTATTTTCCACCCGACATTTGAGCTTGCGGGTGCGGCTCTTGAATTTTACTTGCCGGTCGCCCACCTGCTTGCTGACGGTCTTTTCGCAGACGTGTCCCTCTTTGTAGCGTGCCGGGAAAGCCCATTCACTATCACCTGTCAGGACATGCAGTTGTTTGAATTGATCGAGCGTGAAGTCGGACAAATAAACAAGCTGGTCGCATTTTCTGCCGCGCTCACCCTTGGTATTCGCCGCCGGAATAAACCACGTCCGCTGTTCAAAATTGACATGCTTCCATTCCGTCATCAGCAATTCACCAATACGGCAAATAGTCCCAAGGCACAACCACAAAGCGATTTGCGCTTCCTTTTTCAGGGAGCGTTCAGTTCCAATCTTTTGTGCTGCGTCCGCGTAATTTTGTGCCGTTGTCTCGAATATCGTTTGCAGCTTGATGATTTCCTCAATGCTCAATTGCCGCTTGCGCTCTTTGGTGTAATCGTTCGGGACGAGTTGTTTGATGACCACCAGCTCGGCGGGATTGCCGTCGATCAGCAAGGCGCGCCAAGGCTTGCGCTTTTCCGCCCAGCGCAACATCTGCCCGATGTCCTTGGATAGCTCGACCGCCGTGGCTGTCTTGCCTGCTGCGATGATTGCCCGGTAAACATCGCGCAAATGATTCTCGGTTAAATGCCGCACCTCGATATTGCCCAGCACCGGAATGGCGTGCTTGCCGAATGACTGGGTAATGTATTTGTTGCCGTCGCTGCGATTCACGCCATCCTTGATCCATACCTTGTAGAGATCATTGAAGGTGAGGGCTTCGGTGCGCTTTTGCTC
The DNA here is from genome assembly GCA_903847155.1 of uncultured Gallionellaceae bacterium. Classification (GTDB taxonomy): domain Bacteria; phylum Pseudomonadota; class Gammaproteobacteria; order Burkholderiales; family Gallionellaceae; genus Sideroxyarcus. Next base: position 72,295 of record CAINCU010000017.1, read on the forward strand.
GTCGGCACGGATGACTTCCACGATAGCGGCCTGCGCTTCGATTTTGACAACTTTCTTGTTGGCCCTGGGGTCAATGCCAGCCTTAACCAATGCACGCGCCTTATCGCGCTCTTCGCGGATGGTTGTCATGTCGTTCGCTGGGTAGGCACCGCAATAGTGCCATGCCACTTTGTCTGCCCACTTGAAGGCGTAGCGAAAATGGATGGATACCGATCCAGAAAAACGAACCTCGCCGGACAACCCCTCGCCATCACTCAGCGTGTCCCCCTTCCATTCCGGCTTGATAGCGGCCAACTCTTTGATCGTCCACTTGGAGCCTTTTCCAGATTTCGGGTATCGAGTCATTGTCTTCACCTTTTGTTCACGGGGGTAAACCGGGGGGTAAACCATAAATAAGATGCTATCGTATCTGGCTGCACCGTGTTGGACAAACTATACGCCCAAAAAGCACAGATAACAACAGGTTTTAATTGATTATTTACTATCCGGCAGCGTCCGAAGTTGCCCGGTAGTGTTTTAGGTGGAAAGTGCTATTTAACTTGCTACGAACCAAGGGGTAAGGAGTTCGAATCTCTTCCGGCGCACCATATTTAAAGGCTCCCAGCGATGGGAGCCTTTTTCTTTGTACTATTCAAACCGATTTGTACTATTCAATCGCCCCGACGCCAGAATTTGGCTCAAATCTGCTAGCATCCAACTACCGATGGTTGGGATTAACTTTTGATTCGTTTACCTGCAACATCACCTACAAGTCTGCGTGATACTGAACATGACTAACCCATTCTTTGATCACCCGATTCTGAACTCTCCTTACGAATGTCCATCCCAGCATTGGGAGCTTGATTCAGATGGGCAGCCAACGCAAAGAACGATTGAAACCCGCCGCCCAGCCAGATTCATTTCTCCGATCCCGAAGCCCAAGAAACGGAAGAGTGCAGCATCTCAGGAAGGATTCGTTTTCGACGATGGCAAGGGTCTATCAACAAAAGAACAGCAGTACGACCCCACTTCTATTATCAATGAAGTTCGGGGGCACGTGGATACCTGGCGATCCCTTCCCCATCCGAACCAGTGGCAGGTAACACCGGAAACAGCACGACTTTTACAACACTGGCGTCATCACAAGTTCAACGACATCCGACCATTTTTCTGCCAAGTAGAAGCTGTAGAAACAGCGATATGGCTTACAGAGGTCGCACCACAATCCAAAAATGGCAAGCAGGTTCTCAACCATCTTGCTGCCGCGAACAAGGATGCCAATCCTGAATTGATGCGGCTTGCTCTGAAGCTCGCCACCGGTGCTGGTAAAACGACAGTGATGGCCATGATCATTGCCTGGCAAACTATCAATGCAGTACGTCGACCCGGAAGCAAGCATTTCACTCGGGGCTTCTTGATCTGTGCCCCCGGCTTGACCATCAAGGATCGTCTGCGCGTCTTGCAACCAAACGACCCCAACAGTTACTACAAAGACCGCGAGCTGGTGCCGGGTGACATGCTCGACGACGTGAATCGCGCCAAGATTGTCATCACCAACTATCACGCCTTCAAGATGCGCGAACGCATTGATCTGTCCAAGAGCGGGCGTCAGTTGCTTCAGGGGCGCACAGGCGAAGAACCCAAGACGCTCGAAACCGAAGGCCAGATGCTCCAGCGGGTAATGCCCGAATTGATGGGGATGAAGAACGTTCTCGTCATCAACGACGAGGCGCACCACTGCTAACGACGAGGAGCGGTGCAGATTGTCTTTAGGCAAAAGCGGGGATGCCGTTGAAATTGACCTGAAGGTGGTGGTGGATGCGCAGACTGATTTCAGCAAGCAGCCATCACGACCTGGGTGTTGCTATACACGGTGATGGCTTCCTGTCACGGTGTATGGTTTTGGTTGGTATTCGCGCGAGGCAGATTGATTTTCTTTGACCGTGAATTGGCTGATGTGGGAGAAATTAGACTGGAATCAATACAAATTGGCTTAAACCTGTGAAACAATTCAATTAAATACTCAATCATTGCTTGGCTCGCCCCAGTTTTCCCTTTATGCTTGTCGCATTACTTCCACTTGCTATACCTTCCAAGATATGAGATATTCTTCCGGTCGTTCTTACTCGCTAGCGTTGCATCATGACGCCGAGGCCGACCTTGATCGTATCTATGAAGAAGACGAGGACGCGGGAGCTGACATCGAAGTTTTTCTGGAAGAAGCTAAGAACAATCAGGAAACCTTGGATAACCTTACCCGCAAAGGCTACGTTGAGTATGGAGAATGGCCATATGACGTGAAGGAGTGGGAGAAGGCAAAACGTTCTAAATACAACTTATGGCGAGTTAGGCTGTTATGGCTCAAAGGCCCTTCTAGCAAGTACAGAATCGTCTATGCCTTTCATCCTGCCGAATATCGTTACTATATCCTTGGAATTGTTGACCGAAACTTTAACTACGACCTCCAACATGAACGCTCAAAACAAATCCTCGCTGCCTACGACAACCTCAACATACCCCGCTATTAAGCGCTTCGTCTTTCCCTATGAGGCAGTAAATCCGGGAACTCGAGCAGAGAATGTAACGGCGATTGTTGATCGTGTTGTTCATGCTCCGTTACCAGTTGGATATCGAGAGATTGATGAGGTGGTGCGTGAACGAGAAATTAATCCACGTCACGCTGCAGCCTTAGTCCGTGCTCGCCAAAGATTGGGAACACAAGTTGAAGAAGTGGCCCAAAAAAATACAGTCGCTTCATTGCGACTAAAGCTTGGTTTGTCACAGGCTAAAGTTGCGGAACTTCTTGGCAATTCACAATCCAGTTATTCCCTAATTGAGTCTGGCCGACGTGCAGACATACTCCTTTCGACCTTTGAGAAACTGGCAGGTATTTTTCAAGTTTCCCGTGACGAACTAGCAGCCGCCATCCACAACACTCAAGAGAAGGCATCGTGAGTTCCAGTCCTCGGCATCTCGAAGTTATTTACTGTGACGACATTCGAGAGGAGGTTGGTCACAAATTTTCCTACATGGGGGTCTATGTTGGTGAACTAACCGTACCAGCAGCACCCGTGTTGCTGTCCAAGTTATGTATAGCAGTAAGAGCAGTCACGGACTTAGATGACCCTTTTGAACTACTTGAAGTTCGCGTGGTGAAAATTAAAGGTGAAGATCAAACCGACCTAATCTCTACAGGTCATCTTCCGTTACCTACCGATATGCTTGAGCGGAATAAAGATGCAACCCGCATCGTTGCCCAAATGACCTTCATGCTTTCACCTTTCCAAATTGACGAAGAAACAACCATCCAAGTCAAGGCCATTACCGAGCGTGAAGAATTACGCGGGATGATTCTACGCATACGCATAGTTCCTCCGACAGCATCGCAGACAACCCATTAGTAGACTTCTATGGATCAAGCGACGCAGTCTGAATAATCGTCTCAAATTCGGTCAAAACATCAGGTTGCCTCTGGCGAAGATAGCGAGCCACAGATTTGTTTTCCAATAGCTTGGCCAAATAACCTTTGGCCAGCACCAAATTGAGTACATCTTGACCATAAGTCTGCTCGACCATCTTGTATTGTCCTTGCAGGTTACTCATCTCGCGCTCCATCTTTGCCATCTGTTCCTGAGTAACACCGGTCAACCTTGCGGGTTTTTTCCCATCCACTAGCATTTCCGCAGGGGTCGCAACCAACAATGCTTCGGCATATGACGCCGTGATGTTATTGGCCGACACCATCAGTTCGATGCATTCAACTTGTCGCGTAGGTTTCATTTTGCGGATGACCCTGCCAACGTCAACCGAGAAGTTCTGATCCTTCAACAGTTCCGTCGCCTCATCACAAATACCATCCAGTAAGTTCATCTTTCTGATGATGTAGCTGATGTCCACGCTGAGTGCCGAGGCCAGACGTTCCGGTGTAACGCCGCGAGTAATCGCCCGTCGCAGCATAAAGTGCTCTTGAATCGTCGACAGTCGATTGATCCGGCTGTTGTACGTATAACTTTCATCATCTTTAGCAACAAGACATTGCACTTCGCAAAAGCCGAGTTCTTTTATAACTATCAGGCGAATGTGACCGTCTAGCAAAATATGTTGTCTGGATTTCTTGTCAGCCGGTGCAACGGAGAGAGGTTCAATCAGACCCACGGCCTCAATGGACGATCTGATCTGCTTGAATTTGCGTGATATCAATAGCCCCTCGGGAATTTTACGGGATGGCAGAATCATGTCCAACGGGACGGTCACAGGTTCCAAGAGGAATCCGAGCGATACCTTGGTCATGTGACATGCCCTCCGGCCCAGACGCGCTCGGCCAGATATTTCGGCAGAGTGTCCAACCCTTCAGCTCGGAGCAGATTGGTGAAATTCTCATCCGCCAGCATCTCGCGCAGGGCACCGACAACAAATAGTAAGCGCTGCTGAGTAAACTCGGCCTTTTTTACCATCAATTTCTGGCGTTCGACTTCCTTCGTGTAAACCCTGACCAGGCTTGAGGTTGTAACATCTTCCCGTTTACGGGAAGTGCCGCGCCCCACTGACCGACCAAGCGTCTGCCGACGTTCGATGATGCGACGCGCTTGGAGTAGTTGTTTTCCGCGGAGCTTGCCTGATTCGTAGGCATCCTGAAGGGCGACTTGTACTGCTTTGCTACTATCTCCTGCTCCGACAATGGCAAGTGCAGTATTGAGTGGAATGCGGCCGCGCTCGACCGCAACCAAAAGTCGCTCTTCGCCGTACTGTAACAGTAGCAGGATGCCGTAGACGTATTCCGGGGTAAAACCGACTTTCTCGGCGATGGCATTTTTGTCGTAGCCCTGGTCGCGCAGTCGCTGAATACCTGCCAGCAATTCCAATGGACGGCACTGGCGGCGGGCAATGTTTTCAGCGAGACTCATTATGTACGCATCCTCGTCGCTCACTTCTACCACCAGTGCCGGAATATTGGCCTCACCCAAGGAACAGAATGCCTTGAGTCGTCCCTCGCCACAGATCAGTAGATAGTGTTCCTCACCATTAGGTCCAAAGCGGGGAGTGACTGTGATAGGTTTTTTCAATCCGATTGCTTTGATATTGCCGACGATCTCCTCGAATACTCGATTGTTGCGTTCGCGGGGATTCAGTATTTCGATCTGGTCAATCGGGATCATCTGTAGTTCTCTTGGATGGTGAACTTGGGTCATGCGACTCTCCTGATACGCATACGCTCGGCCATCCCGTAAAGGTAGTCCATCGAGTCGAATCGGTAGCTCTCAAACTCGATTGCGTTATGATTGGCCAAACTGATCAGCGGTTGTCCGAAATCCATCCGAGGCAACAGGTAGTAATCCAGGGGAGTTTGATTTGGCTGGTCAAGTCGAACTGCTACTGTGATGTCAGGTGCGAGGCTGGTATCGAATCGTACCTTCCATCGGTTGCGTCCGTTTTCGTTCGTTTGGCAACGAGCCAGTACCAACGAAACAGTGAACTCATGATTGACATTCAAAATATCTGTAGCCGGGTCACGCAGTACGCAACCACCCAGATCGGAGATCATCTTCTCGGTTTGCCCAACGATTTCGGGATGGAGTTGTCTCAAGAAACGGTTGATTTCCAGATAGCGATAATCACGGTCAGGTGTGAAACCCACGGCCTGATAGGCACGGATTAGACTGCCGAATCGATGGGCATAGATCGAAGTGGATGGCATGCCTTCCGTTTCGTTGATGATCAGGCCAGAGAGAAATCCGCGATGCTGGTAAAGGTTGCGCAGTCGTTCGATCAGCTCCTCATTGGTATATCGGCGGGCGCGGGCACGGATAATTCCTTGGGCGGTGTAAAATAATTCTGGCGGGACGATGGCATCAAATGCACCTTCCTTCTTGATCCACATGTCTGGCGTGTTTGTGACACGATGTTTCTTGAGCTTGAACGAGATTCGGTTGTAGATATTGTTGCCGATGTATTTTTCGTTGGTCAGAACCTCATGCACGGTGGCGCGGGTCCAGTCTCGGTCTAGATCGGTGCACAACTTCATGCCGTTGAGTCGTGCCGCGATTTCGGATTCCACCAATTCTTCGTCGATGAACCACTGGTAGATATGGTTCACGATTCGAATTTCGTTTTCAGGCCCTGGCATGAGAATGACGCGGTCAGTTTGCAGACTCTTATGCTCACCTCGTGCTAGTTCCGTTTTTATTGAACCCGATTGGTCAATCAGTACACGACGCAGACCGTATCCGGCGGGACCACCTTGGCGGAAACCCAACTCAATTAAGCGGCACTGCCCGGCAAATACCTTGGCGGACAACTCGCGGCTGTATTCACCAGCCATTGCTAGTTTGACACCCTTAACGATAGTAGAGACTGGCGAACCGTCATTTTCGAATTGTTCAGCGCAGTAGGAAACATGGATACCAGCGCGGCGGCATATGTACTCGTAATACGCGCTTTCGTCGGCGTCCTGAAACCGCCCCCAGCGGCTGACGTCGTAAACTAGAATCATCTGAAAATCCGCTGCACCAGTTTCGACATCTTTGAGGAGCTGTTGCAGTGCCAGTCGGCCATCAATACGCAAACCACTTTTACCGGCGTCGGCATACGTGCGTACGATTTCGATACCCCGATGCGCGGCATATTCTCTGATTTTGTCAGCCTGATTCTCGGTGGAGTACTGTTGGTGTTCGGTAGACATCCGGACATACTCTGCGGCTCGAAAGAGCTTTGGTTGGTCGGTAACCGCGTTGATGATTTCGCCTGATTGCATATGTTCCGAACTCCACAAATCTGATGGAAGACAGGCTCTCTTGGCTGCACATTCAAGGCGCGACGATCAGCTCGGCATGCTGCGGCAGGTCTCAAAGCATACCAACATGAAAGGCACGAAATCGAGAGCATTTCTGAGCGTACGGTAGTGTTTGTATGCATTGCCGCCCATCACGTCATCTCTTTGCAAGTACCTCGTCGCAGGGGCAAATGGCAGACAGCAGGGTGATTTCCACTGTGCACGCGTCCATCTTTGCAAGATTTGAAACGACGACTGGTCGCAACCGGTAAATCCCTGATGGGAAAGATAATAGTGGTGTTGATAAGTCCATCTTTGCAATATCCGGTTTCTGAGGCGGCAATGTGCGCGTCCGCTGTTTTTCTCGATTGCTCTCCACATAAGCTGGATGTGTCTTGCGATATTCGCTAAAGTACTTTGGGTTGCTGTCCATCCAGGCTCGTTGTGCTCTGGACTGATTGTCACGATAGTCGGGATCGGTTTGCAATTTGTTTCGCTGCCAACGTCGGCGACGCTCCCGTTGGCATTCGGGTGCGGAACAATAGGATTGATTCGGAACTTGTGGGTGAGGTTTAAATGATTGGTGGCAGACCTCACAGCGCTTGCTTTTCATGAAGCTTCTCCATTTCTGAACATATATGGAGATTGTGCGGGAGCAGTAATTGATAAAAGGTCGTGCCCTAGTTGAGAGACTTGGTTGACGGACAGTTAGGGCCCGGTACGGTTCAGTTCTTCTAGGATGACGATGAAGTGGTATCAGCCCGCCCGGATCGAAGCCCAATACTTGAATAACTGACACATTCCCGATGCAGAGTGTCGTAAATAGCCTTACGACGCGGGTGACGTGCAGACAAACGCCTTTCATTAAGCAACACAAAAGGGTTTGCTGTGTATATAATCAAAAATAAGGCGCTATTTTCATTAGACAATAATACCCTCAGACCAAATACTCATGCCGATACCAGAAATAGCCTCATGGAAAGTTGAGTCACTTCGACTGACTGTTTTTTTGGCCGATCCTGTTGAACCCAACGGGCTTGATTCCACCGCGCAAAGTTGGTGGAAGAGCATTACAGGCCAAGAATCTGAAACCACTACCAGCAAGCGGCAAACCGGCGAGCATATAGTAGAAGGAGGGTTCGGCGATTGGCGCTTCAATTTGAGTATCAATTCCTTAAGCAACAGAGTTGATTGGGTGGCTTATCCTACTGCTCCTGAACTTCATGGCATCTCCACAATTGGCAGTTATGTAGCCAGCCCGGCAATTTTTTATAAGGCGCTGAATAACTGGCTTCTGACTTTGTCCCCGCCAGCCCTCCGTATTGCCTATGGTGTCGTGTTGTTAAACGAGGTACCGGAGAGAAAAACAGGCTATGAAATGCTGGCCTCCTATTTACCTATCATCAAAATTAATGCGGACACTTGGTCTGATTTCTTCTTTCAAGTTAACAATAAAGTCAAATCAGCGGTGTTAGTAGCATCGCCACTTAACGTAGTATCCAAATGGGCTGCCATTAAGACGGTGCGTATTCAAGTCAACACTTCTGAAGCCCCCTCGGCTGCCTCTGTTGAATTAAATGCCTGTCGCCTTGAGCTAGATTTAAGTACTGCAGTAGAAAACAAAACTTCAATGGAGCCTGCCAATCTATCAACTCTCTTTAATGAGTTTAGAGCGATTGCGGATCAATATGTATCTAAGGGATACCCAGCATGAGCAATGCTCAGATATGCACGGACGCTCTTGAACGATATTTCCATATCGGGAATGAGCTTGGGCAGGGCTATGAGAATTCAACGTATACTCATAGGAAGCAGCCCAATACAATCGTGAGGAATTTGGTTGTTAACGGATATCCGCAAAGTGAGGATATGGATGCTGTTACGGTTTACATCTCGACCAGTACCGCTCCAGATATTTACAACAAATTCCAACGTGCCTATGAGATGCATCGTGGATATGTGGTTGTAGATGACCTAAATTTTTCCAGCGGTGCTTACCTCGGAATTATTGAATGTAAGGTCTTGGCCGGTAGCGATACGCCATCAAAAGCAAGCATCTTCGATAAACTTGAAAATACTGCCGAGCTTTCTAGCTATCTTCTAAATATTTATGATTTGGAGTTGGCGAAGCGGCATAGAGCCGCCTCTAAGGTTATCTTTAGGTATATCGAGACACATTTTGCCATGTCTGATTTAATGGCAGTGGATGCCATGTTGGGAGCGATTGATCTCGAAAAATTAAGTCCCTGGTCAATTTCTGGACTGGTTAGATTCACAGGTCGTGCTCGCAGCCATCTTCCGTGCTGGAGCACTGTATTTAGTAATGCAAAAACATTGTTAGCGAAGCAAGGCTATAAAGCCGAAAAACTCTTAGCTGGAATCGGGGAGTGAGGTTTTGCCGACAGTAAACGTTGCGCCTGACAATCCATTTTCTGACATTCCATCACTAGCAATCGCGATTAGCGGAAGTGCAACTACCCGTAGCCTTAAGCGGCGGCACTTGGGTATATTTTTCCGTCCGGATGGGGAGGACTTGCAGTTAATTCATCTGGGATGGCATGATGATTTTCATCGTGATAGTCCGGATGAGAAATACTGCTGGGTCCCTTGCAAACACATTGATCCCGTGGTCTTGGATACCATTGCTGATTGGCTTTCCGAAGTTTGGAAAGCTAATGGCTCCAAAATTCCGTACAGTATCAAACCATATGACACTAATCCGTTTGATGATTTTGGAAAGCTAATATCCCGTGAGCCCGGAGATGGGTTCACATGTGCAACATTTGTTATGTGGGTCTTTTATCACAGCCATATTGAATTAATCGACAAGGGAAGCTGGAAAGATCGCCGAAATGACAAAATATGGCGACAGTGGATTATTGATATGTTGAACAGGACCCACCCAGGTGAAACAGAGCACATTGAAGCTCAGAGTGCATACATTGACCACGCGTCCCGATTTAGGCCGGAAGAAGTAGCCGGCGCAGCCGCAACTTTCAACTCCACACCCCTAAAATTTGGTGCTGCTGTAAAAGCTGGCAAACGCCTGACTCTTCAAATGCGAAAAAGAAGAATGCTCTGATCGAAATACTATCGTAGCAGCATGCGGCAAGTGTACTATTGCTACAAGTCTGAACTAATGCAATCAACACGTTAACTGACCGTAAGTACGTTTTCAATAGTACAAATGTGGCTGAGTACTATATTGATTATTAATAATTTATTCTGGAATTGGGTAGTCGGCTACGAACCAAGGGGTCAGGAGTTCGAATCTCTTCCGGCGCACCAATAAATTAAGGAGTTAGGTTAATAGCCTAACTCCTTTTCTTTTCAGCGTAGCCCAATCGTAGCCATACCCCTCGAATCGTTTTCGCCTTATATTGAGTGGTGATAGCGGTTTCTATTGCGAGTATGTGATCGGCATCATGTGAAATGATGACGATCACCAGAATCGATCCAATGTTCTGCTGCAACCGAAATTATTTCGCGTAGTTCTTCTTGGCTTCATTTACGCAAGCAGTTTTGGCATCACCTGTCGCCGCATCGCATTTTTCTTTTGCCACATCATATTTCGCATCACGTTTTTCTACCGTTGCTTCATGACGCGCTTCACTGCCCGTTTCTTTTGCCTTCACGTGCGCAGCAGAGGATTCTTTCTTGGCCGCCCTGTTTGCCCGAGTAGTTATCAGCTTTGCCTTGGCATCGGCTTCCGCGCTGATCAGAGCGGCTTTCGCTTCTTTCACGCACACATCCTTGGCATTGCCTGTAGTGTCATCGCATTTCTCTTTAGCAATTGCATAATCCCCTTTCGCCTTGGCGACACTTACCTTGTAGGTCGCTTTGGTTGAAGGCTTGTTGCGTGCCTTGAGTTCGGCCTTGGCGACTTTTTCCGTGCGTTTTGCTTCGGCTAGGCAGATGTCCTTGGCGTTATCGGTGAATGCATCGCAACTCGTTTTGGCCGACTTGTAATCAGCTGCAATGGTTTTTTCAGCGGTCTTGTATTCGCTCATGGACATACCTTGCGCCATTATGCTTACGCTGAATGCGATGCTGGTTATGGTGAGGATTGCGGTGATGTATGGTGTGTTCATTTTTATATTCCTTGGATGAAAAGATTGTGAAATTTTGAGCAGATGAAGTTAATCTGCCGCTCAATGTGAATTATTTACCGCTGCTCTTGCCATTCAACAAACGGCCTTGCCACATGCTCTTTGGTGATGCCGTACGCTTCCTGATGCCTTCCTGCTCGGCTTTCGCTTTGACCTACAATCACATCAAACTGATCGCCATAAATTTCCCCGCACAATTGTTTGATGCCGCCCTTGATCTGTTTCCAGTTTCCCTCGATACGATCCCAGTTCATGATGGGTCTCCTTTATGATTGGTTGATATTGCCGACTAATGACGGCGGACAGTAAGCGCGTCCAAACAACCACGCTTGTGCTGCCCTGATGCTGGAAGACACATCCTGCATGAATAGCACCGATGAGCAGATCATCTGGCATCTCCAATATTTTCACCGTGCGCTAACGCACGCTGAAAGGAATCAATAAACCTGAAATGGTCGTCCGCAAGTTGCACAAATACACATCGGCTAATAAATCCCAAAACATTCTTGTTGGCATCCGTTTAACGGATTGCTTGCTGTTCTTTGGCGGTCTGCTGCAAAAGCTGGAAGTTCATCAGAACGTTTTCAGGGGTGGTTATGTTCGACAGCGCACTGAACATCATGCGCAGGAAGCGGATACCTGTATCTGCCTTGGCGCGTTGCGTCGAGTTTGCCGCTGTCGAGAACCGGCAGTCGGCTTTCACATCTCAATCCGGGATGTATTTTTCAGGAGAAGCAAACATGAACAATTCTAAAATTTATCTCAAACCACTCACTTGGTTGATGACCTTGCTGCTGGCCTTTTCGGTGGCAGGATGCGGAAGTGGAGGGAGTACAAATAACGCAGCTCCAACCACACCTGGTGCCGGCACAGGCTTGGGCGGTGCAGGTCATGGTCCGTCACCGGTGGCTCTCGGTGGGGCTGGCAATTATGTGATTCTGGCAAAATCAGCCATTTCAACCACGGGTGTCACCGTAATCACTGGAGATATTGCAGTCAGTCCAGCCGCCGCAAGCTACATCACCGGATTTTCGTTAGTAGCTCCGCCGACTACCTCTACGACATCGCCTTTAGTGACCGGACTGGTATTCGCATCCGACTATAACGCTCCTACTCCAAGCAACCTGACCACGGCGGTAAACAATATGCTAACGGCATACACCGATGCCGCAGGACGTGCTCCAGATTTTACTGAAGTGGGCGCTGGCAATATTAGCGGGATGACGCTTCCTGCCGGTACCTACAAATGGAGTACCGGCGTGTTGCTCACAACAAATGTCACGCTTAACGGTGGTCCAAACGATGTCTGGGTCTTCGAGATAGCGCAAGACGTTACCGTGGCCAATAACGCAACGGTGACGCTGGCCGGTGGCGCACTTCCCAAGAACATCTTCTGGCAGGTTGCTGGTGGTACGGGAGTGGCCCTTGGAACGACCGCACACATGGAAGGCGTGATTCTGGCTGCCAAAGCGATCACACTGAATACTGGCGCAACGGCAAATAGCAGACTATTGGCTCAGACAGCGGTCACATTGAATGCCAATACGGTGACGCAACCAGCTCCGTAAAGCTTGCATAACTGAAAGTGAATAAGGCCGTCGAGAGACGGCCTTATTTATTATCGGCGCACATTAAAACTGTATCAGGCCGTATGCTTTTTCACCCAAGCCACATACCCATCCATCCAGCTTTGCAAGAATTTCTTGCTGCCCGCTCCGATATTGCCTGCCTCATCAAACAGTCCGTCTTTAACCTGGATGAATGCTTCCGGCTGCCCAAGTGTGGGCATGTCCAGTGTCGCCAGAATATTGCGCAAATGTTGTTGTGCCATGGACGTGCCGGTTGCTCCGGGCGAAGCTCCCAGCATTCCCGCAGGCTTGCCCGCCCAGGCACTCTGCCCGTAAGGACGCGATGCGTGGTCGATGGCGTTCTTCAGTACGCCCGGGATTGAGCGGTTATATTCGGGCGTGACGAACAGCACGCCTTGCGCGCTGTTGAGTTCTTTTTTCAGGCGTTTGACCGACTCGGCTTGGTGCGCATCATCGTCTTGGTTGTAGAGCGGCAAGTCACCGATCTGTACTTGCTTGAACGAGAACTCCGGCGGTGCCAATTTCAGCATGGCGTTGGCCAGCTTCTGGTTGAACGAATCCTTGCGCAGGCTGCCGACGACAACAGCGATTAGATATTTGCTCATGATGCTCTCCTGTAAATGTGATTGACGTGATGTCATGAATGCTTACAGCGCCCGCAGAAACGCCAGCAGATCTTTCTTTTCCTGTTCATTCAATTTCAGTTCCAGCACTAGGTTGAAAAACTCCACCGTGTCCTCCAGCGTCAGCAAACGTCCATCGTGCAGATAAGGCGGTGAATCCTTGATGCCGCGCAGTGAAAAAGTTTTGATCGGGCCATCCGCCGATGCGGTGCGGCCGTTGATGGTGACTTCCTTGAAGAAGCGTTCCACCTGCAAATTGTGCATGCTGTTGTCGGTGTAATACGGCGGGGTGTGGCAGTTTGCGCATTGGCCTTTGCCGAAGAATATTTCCTGTCCGCGCAGCTCGCTTTCGCTGGCTTTGGCGGGATCGAGCTTGCCGAACAGGTTGAGCTTGGGCGCAGGCGGGAAGTCGAGCAGTGCCTGAAACTCCGCCATGAACTGCACCTGGCTGCCGCGTTCCAGCACGTTGATGCCTTTGCGCGCCGCGTCCGCCGGGATGCCGTCGAAGTAAGCGCCGCGCTGCTCGAACTCGGTGAAGTCCTCCACCGTTTTCATTGCGCGTTGCGAACCAAACAGACGCTGAATGTTCACGCCGCGCAGCGATGGTGTGTCGATGCGGTGGCGATACTCGTTGGGGCGAATGTCGCCGACCGTATGTGTGGCTCCGGTGGTGTGACCGTTGGCGTGGCAGTCGAAACAGGCCACGCCTTGTGAAGCCTTCAAACTGCGGCGGTCATCGGTGGCGTTAAATTGCTGTTGCGGAAACGGCGTGAGCAGCAAGCGCAAACCTTCGAGTTGCTTGGGATTGAGAATGTCTTTGAATAACTCGTTGAAGTTGGCTAGCGTCACCAACTTGCCTTGCGACACATCGCCCAGATCAGGTCGCGTGGTCAGATAAATCGCTGGCGGAAACTCGGGCAGAAAATAATCCGGCAAATCGAAATCGAGATCGAAACGCGTCAGATCACGTTCGGTTTGCTGCTTGATTTCCTGGATAAGAAATTTGGGGAAAACCATGCCACCAACTTCATGGTGAGGATGCGGCAACGGCAGAAAACCGGAGGGCCAAAGTTGTTTGTCTTTGATCTCATCCGGCGACAAAGCTGCGAGTTTTTCCCACGTCATGCCGCGCGGCAACTTGACGCGCACGCCGTCTTGCACCGGTTTGCCGCGCGACATTGCCGCGGATGAAGAAGGACGATCCGCAAGGTCGTAACGCTCCGTGAGCATGACCTGTTGGCGCTGAGCGAACTTCGGCTTCTCAGATTGCAGGCGTTTTGTCAACGCGGAGAAATCATCATCGGCAGCCGAAGCTGTCAGCGTGAAGCACACAAGTACCGTTGCAGGCAATGTGACTGAGCTGATTTGTGACCACACTGACATGACTAATTTCCTGACGTGAAATCTTCACTTATGGGCAATCGATTTATCAGTGAACAAGAATTCCTTCAGCTTTTTGGAAAACATTGTGTCTTTGCGTTGAATCCACTCCAACAACATTGACGCGTGTTCTTTCTCTTCGTCGCGGTTATGTACAAGGATGCTCTTGAGTTCGGTGTCCTTGCACAGAGAAGCACGCTGGTTGTAACTATCGATTGCATCCAACTCTTCCATCAGGGAAACAATGGCTCTGTGCATATCGCGGGCTTTGGCGGATAGCTCTTCTACAGGTTCTTGATAACTGTTACTGGACATACATTTCTCCTTAAGTGGGTTGGTGAAAACGAATTACTTGCCCTGCAAGTTTAACGAAAACCTCATACTTCAAGAAAGCTGAGCAAGTCGGCGTTGAACAGGTCTTTGTGGGTCTGGGTGAGTCCGTGGGATGCGCCCGGATAAACTTTCAAGGTTGCGTTCTTGATGAGTTTGGATGCTGCAAAAGCAGTCGTTTTGATGGGCACGATCTGGTCGTCATCACCGTGGATGATGAGTGTCGGCACGTCGAATTTCTTGAGGTCATCGGTGAAGTCGGTCTCGGAAAAAGCCTTGATGCTGTCGAATTCATTCTTGAGTCCGCCCTGCATCCCCTGCAACCAGAACGCATCGCGCACACCTTGGCTGATCTTTGCACCCGGCCTGTTGGCACCGTAGAACGGTATGGTGAGGTCCTTGAAGAATTGCGAACGGTCTGCGGCGACACCGTTGCGGATATTGTCGAACGTTTCGATAGCAAGCCCACCGGGATTGCTATCCGTCTTAAGCATTAACGGTGTCACTGCACCTACCAATACCGCCTTGGCGATGCGCTTGGTGCCGTGGCGGCCAATGTAGTGGGCGACCTCCCCGCCCCCCATGGAATGCCCCACCAGCATGATGACATTCAAATCCAATTGTTCGATCAATTCAGACAGATCATCAGCA
>CAINCU010000018.1 GCA_903847155.1 uncultured Gallionellaceae bacterium
CACCATGCGCCACATCGCCTCGATAACTTCCGGTGCGGTGTAGTGAGCATTGGGCGTACTGGCTTCTGCCGACTCATATTCCTCATCGCTCAACAACGCTTTGAGGTGTTTTGCACGGGTAACCCATGCTTGATCCCCTTGGCTTTCATTGAACGCTTGAGGGATGCCGCCCCAACCCGTGTAGCGATTGAGTATTTCTCGCTCTTCGGTTGTTGGTTGCCGTTTTTCTTTCTCCAACTTGCGCAGGAGTTCGATTGCAGCAATGTTCGCGTCGTACTTGGAAACGATGCCCGACAAGCTGGACAACGTAACTGCGTCGAGACGCGGCCATACTGCTTTTGGAATGACTGCGGCGACCGGCTTTGCGGGAAACCGAGGAAACTGGATGACCTCGGCCTTCTGCTGCGGGACAGCGACCGCCGGCAATACAACGGGCGTGCTGTCTTCCGGCTCGAATCCCGGCAGCCACATCACTGCTTCACTGATTTTTTTCAATCTCACTTGCGTCTCCTTTTGAAAAAAAAGGGGACGCAAGCCCCATACAGGGGAGTGCATCCCCTGTTGGGTGGGTGAAACTTCGATTACTTCTTCATTCCTTGCACGGTTTACCGTTAAGCAAATACTCGGTTATGCCGTGGAACTTTGCGTGTCTATGCGCAACATCTACAGCCTCTTGATAATCAGCATCCCGAAGGAGCGTCAAATCAAGCTCGCCATTGAGTGACATAGACAAGCTATAGCGCGGCGGCTCATCATCTTCATGCGAACCGCCTGACTTTTGAGATACCGAATAACTGGCGCTCATATCCAGCCTTTCTCTGCAAACGACAACACCTCTTCATTCCCGACGATGAAATGATCGAGAACTCGTACATCAACCAGCGACAGCGCATTTTTAAGGGCGTCGGTGAGCAGACGATCCGATTGACTTGGCTCTGAAATGCCGGACGGGTGATTGTGGGCGAAGCTAACTGCTGCTGCATTGTGATGCAGTGCGAGCTTCACAATTTCGCGGGGATACACACTTGTTTGAGTCAGCGTCCCGTGATTGGTCTCTTTGGTGGCAATTAGGCGATGCTGTGCGTCAAGTAGCAACACAACGAATACCTCCTGTTCGCGACCACCCAATAACAACTTCAAATAATCTTTCGCCGCACGCGGCGAATTGAGTGTAATTGGGTCGTAGGTCATTTCTTCGTGCAGCGCGCGCACGAACAGCTCCTTTGCTGCCAAGAGTTCTGGCGTGGGCAAATAAGCCGCTGCTGTTTCGCAAACAACACCTGATTGCAGTGTGCTGCGCATACCGAACAACACCGAGAGCGGTGTGTTGGCATGAGTTTGCGCTTCAGTGTCCCCGATCAACATCGACAACAAATAGGGTGTGCTGAAACGTTTTGCTTCAAAGTTTTGGGTGTTCATCGTGTGTCTCCTTAAATGAAAAAAGGGGACACGAACCCCAAGCGGGTATGTGCCCCCGCTGGGTGGGTGATGCTATGGGTGATTCTTTGGGTAAATCGTGGCGCTTGCGCGTCTTCTGTTTATTTGGATTGGCCAGCCACCAATATCAACTCGGCGCATAAGCGTCGAGAGTGAATTCAACTTTTTAAGGCGCACTCGCCGAATGCGCCTTAAAAATCCCCGGCAAAGCGGGGTAAAACGGCCTGTAGGCTGGCGTTCGCCCTTGCGGGCTACACCTACCTACTTGATGGCTGTTTTCTTGGGCAGCGCATGATTCGCGCCACTTATCACATCAAGCCAATCGACAGACTTTGCCCCTTGCGGGATTTCGATGTCGGGAACCTTGATTGATGCCTTGATGCCCTCTTTCCAGAGGCGCAGCAATAGCGCTCTGGCCGCACTCTGACCGTGACCTTCCGGGTATTGCTTGGTAGGCAGGTCTTTGTCGGCATAGATCACGATGTCCACTCCTTTCGGAGGTACAAAGTTTTCCAGCAAATGCGCATTGCCAGCAACCCATACTGGCACGTTAAAAGCACTCATTACAGCCAGTGCAGTTTCGATACCTTCTGTGATCGCCAGCACCTTGCTATTGCCTCGCGCAGCTATACGCATCGCCCCATACAAATCAGCGGCGCAGTGCCGCATCATTTTCTTGGGAGACTCGACAGGTGCTTTTGTTCCGTCAGGCGTGATGTAGGTGCGGTGAACGGTCGATGGACGGCCGTTTGAGTCGCACACCATCGTGACAATGGCCGGATACTTTCCGAGCAGCTTGCCCTCTTCGAAATACTCAAGAAAAGGCACGAAGCGGATCATCTTGCTATCCAATTTCCGATAGTCCACTTGAGGGATGCCACGGTTCGCAAAATACTGCCTTGCTGGCCGTGCTTCTGGTGAAGAAAGTGGGACGCTGAATTTCCAGACATGGTTCAGAGAATCACGTATGGCCTCGACATCCACCTCCTTTTTCTTGACGACTGGCTGGGGTGCTACTGGCGGCAGGCTTTTTTGCCCGCCACCTACCAACATGTCATGTATTGCGTCGTGGGTCTCCTTGAAGTCCCATCCGTTCGCCCACATGATCAGCGAGTACCCATCGTGCTTGATGCCGCACGTGTTGCACACGCCGCCGCCTGTATCGTCAAAATCCTTGAACAAACGAAAACCATCTACGCCGCCATGCACGGGGCACGGGACGTGGTGCGGTGATCGCTCAATGGCTTCTGATAGCTGTGGGGCAAGCTTTAAAACAATGCCTTCCCAGCGCCCAAATGCCTTTTGCTTCAGTTCTTTCGCTTCCATGATGCCTCCTTGATTTAATCCCGCATGGGACACACCAAAGCACCCCACGGGATGTTTTGGTGTGTCCCGTGTGGGCGGGTAGTTGAATAAAACCACCAGCAAGGAAGCATTCCCCAAGGGGAATGTTTCCCCTTGGGTGGGCGCTTCAATTAGTACGGCTAGTACGACCCGCCATCGTCAAACGAGTTTGCCGAACCGGGATTGCTTGCCGCCTTGTTGCCGCCGCCGAGCATCTTCATTTCGGTAACAACAACTTTGGTGACATAGCGATCTTCGCCGTTCTTTTCATACTTTTCAGTCGTGAGCTTGCCTTCGACGTAGATGAGTGAACCCTTTTGGAGGTATTCACCCGCCACCTCACCGAGGCCGCGATACATCACGAGGTTGTGCCACTCGGTGCGTTCCTGCTTTGCACCTTTTTTGTCCTTCCATGATTCCGTTGTTGCCAGCGAAACATTGGCGACAGCATCGCCGTTTGTCATGCGACGAATTTCCGGGTCTTTGCCCAAACGACCGATGAGTTGTACTTTGTTCAGCATGGTGATGCTCCTTTTCGATTGATACAAAAAAAGCGGTCACACCATGCCCCTTGCGGGATATGGTGATCCCGCGTTGGGTGGGTATTACTTAGTCAAACAAGCCGGCGCTGCCGTTGCGAATCACCTCTTTACGCTTGGTGTATTCGCGCAAGGCGACTTCCAGCTCTGCGTCTTCCAGTTCGCCTTCGGCACGGACATAAACTTCGTCCAACGCCTCGATGCTATTGGCTTCACGCAGGCTTGCCACAACCTTGTCGAGCTTTTCGAGTTTGGTTGTTGCTTTCTTTTCTCCTGATGCGACACTGCTAGCAGTCGAACCAGAAGCTTTGGGGCGCGGCTCAGGAGGCATAAAATTCTCCGCCTCAACCTGGCCGTAAGCCAAAAGAACCTCGTCGTACTTGTCCCATTGTTGCTGAAGAGACATTACCTTGCCGGGTTCGCCTCCCGCTTTAGTGACTGGAGTGATTTCACCCGCCTCGTCATCAGGAATTGGTGTGAACACACCTTCAATTGCATCGTTCACATTCAATTGCTGACGACCGGCGTTGTCATCCAGCGCCAATGCTGTTGCCAGCTCGGGCGATTTCGGAAGCCACTTGCAGAGACGGCGGATAGCGGTTTTCAGACCCATCGAAAAAAAGTCGGTAACCCATAGGGTTTCCTTCTTGTATTTAATTGATGCCTGATAGCCCTTGCTGCCATCTCTGATGCGTTCAACTTCTGCGCGGCTCATTGCAACGAAGGTCTTGCTGCCATCCTTCAGTACGCCGACCGCATAAAAGCCAACGATCTCACCACGCTCTTCATCGGATGCTGGAAAGCCGCCTGGTGCTTTGAGTGGTTCGTGTATCAGACTGCGCTCCATGCCCAACTTGAGCGAGAACGTGTCATTGATGCGTACTGCCTCGGCATAGATGTCTTTCACCAGACCACTGTTGCGCGCCAGCTTCATCAGTCCGGTGTAACCCGGAATGAGTTGGCACTGATTGCCAAACGGAACGAGGTGAGCTTCGCCCATCAGGCCGACTTCCAATCCGAGTTGCGAAGATTGAATGACGGCAGCAAACACGCTGCGCGGATCGCACTCGGCCAACTTCGGTGTCATGCGGAACGACGTGAGCGCAATGCGCATCATGCGGTCAGGATTCATATGCTTGGGCAGCGCGCGGGCAATTTCTCCCTTGTACTTCTCAAGCATGGTCGGGAACGGAACAATCTCTGCCTTCGTCTTATTCGGCTTACCAGACTGCTCTTCGTTACGACGGATGTTATTCATTGTTTGCGACATGGTGTACTCCTTGTTTTTGGTGAAACAAAAAAAGGGGACACCATGCCCTTGCGGGAAAGTGTCCCGCTTGGGTGGGTGAAGCTTAGAACTACATCAGCAACAATTGGCCAGGTGGCGAATTTGTTGCGTGACCTTTTACAACTGTCTGCACTATTTGTTCTTCATCCATGCCCGCTTGCAAATGGGCAAATATTTCGGCGAACAATGCTTTTGCTTGGCATTTTCCAAGTGTCGGATCGGCCATAAAAACGTTCAATGCAATTCTGATCGTCTTCGATTTAACACGCTCCGTCGGTGTGATTTTGCGTCCCATGATGCCTCCTTGATAAATGAGGACACCATGCCCCAAGGGGAACTGTGTCCCCGGTTGGGTGAATGTTTCTATGCAAGCGCGATGGCCTGTTTTGCTTTGCGAGCGCGCTTGATTTTCTTTTCGGCCAGCACGGGATATGGCATTCCGCGCCGAAGAAATGTTGGAATGTCAAAGATAGCCAAACCTGACGCATCCGGTACTTCCGTGGTTTCCGACACATTGGATACTTCAGGCAATACAGCCGGATCAATAGATGGTGCTTGAGCGACTTCTACTGTTTTCGTGCGTGGTTTGTAATATCCAATCGCCAAACGCGCTATCGTCCTGAGAACGATGTAAACACCAACAGAAAAAATAACTAAAATTGCAATTCCCATGTGCATCTCCTTTGAAGTTAAAGAGGGGATGCAACCCCAGCAGGGATTGAATCCCCGGTGGGTTGGTTATATTGCTGTTGCATTACTTCTGCGCGCGTCTTCGGTACCCAGTACAGATCAAGCTCAATCGAAACATCCGACTGCACTAGCTCTTGGATGCTGATGTAACCGTATTCCGGTCCGTATCCCAAATCCGCCATGCCAAACGCTTGAAACATTCCATCACCTTCATAATCCAACTCGGTGAGGAACCAATGGCAATTGCCGTAGAAATAATGAAGATAAATGATGGCCTGATCACCTAACCCTTCCTGCTGGTAAATGACGGGCATCGAGTCAATAACGCTTTGCAATTCATCAACCTTTTTGGAGAAAAACTCGCGTTCCTCGCCTTCCAGATTTTCAGCAATCACAAAGCATTGGAACTTCGGTAAAAACGGAATCAAAGCAACGAAAGAAGGAGTGATCATTTAATCCTCCATCTCGTAGTTTGCTGCCCAGCGCGGAAGATCAATTGTTTCGACCTCACCATTCGGCTGATAGCCAGGATACGTGTTGTTGTCCTGACACCATTTCAGCAACTCAAGCGCACCGCGATACTTGGCGCGCCCTACTTCGATCATTTCCTGACTGGCCTTGTAGCAAGCCGTCGAGTAAGGAACGGTCTTTTCAACAGCGATGAAATAGAAATCGACCGTCTTACCGGTCACCTCTTTCATACCGTCTATGTAAAACGCTGCTTCAACGTCGTATCCGTAGGTGGCTACTGCTTTGGCAAATGCTTCTTTGCTTGCAGAGACACAGCTTTTGAGATCAGCCATGCCATGCCACTCTCCATCCATAAAAGATGGATGGCTGGGATGATTAAGCTGCATCCAGTCAGGCCGAATTCTGCACTGCAAGCCGGTACGTTCATCGGTCCAGAACAGGGATGCTTCAGCCTCTCCCTTGGATAGCATCTTTGCAGCGCCAGCGTGACTGAAGATACTCACCCGCATTGCGGCGAGTGCATCAGCCTGCTCTTGTTTGAGAATGGTTTTGTCCCCGTACAAGCGGTTGAATTCATCCTCGCGGAATTTGAACTTGGATTCGGTGTCGGCGGCCTTGATGGCTACTTTCAGTTCATCCTTGTTCAACGCTTCGTATTTGACATCCAGCTCATCGGCGGCGAACTTGTAATCATCGAGTGACGACAAGGCACCAACCAATTGTTGCTGCAACAGCAAACTGCATGCTGCTTGTACGTCTTCACGGAAAGCGAATTTTGATTCAGTGTCGGCGGCCTGGATGGCGGCTTTCAAATCATCTTTTTTCATCTTGGCTGTTGC
Source organism: uncultured Gallionellaceae bacterium (assembly GCA_903847155.1). Lineage (GTDB taxonomy): Bacteria > Pseudomonadota > Gammaproteobacteria > Burkholderiales > Gallionellaceae > Sideroxyarcus. Next base: position 6,609 of record CAINCU010000018.1, read on the forward strand.
GATGCCAAGTGATTCTGCTGCCTGTTTCAGTTCATCCAGCGACGACAAAGAACCGGCCAATTTCTCGGCGGTATATGCAGCCATTTCGGCCTGCACATCGTCTTTGAACGTAAATTGCGAGTTGGCGGCGGCATCTTTGATAGCTGCTTTCAGTTCATCCTTGTTCAACGCCTCGAACTTCACACCCAACTGCGTTGCCGCAGCTTTGTATTCATCGAGCGATCCAAGGGTCCCTGTCAGCAATGTTTCATCAACCGCCGCGTAATCCCGGCTGAATAAAGCTGGTTCAAGAACGAAGGTGTGGAATGCCGAACCAAACTCTTTGGCAACGGTTGTGGTGCTTCCAACATTCCTGTAGTTCTCGAAATGCTCCGGTGAACGGAGCGCTTGCACTATGCCAGAGTGCGAGATGGCATCACTTTCGTGATACTGATCGTTTGGCAGATGGCGCACGATGCGTTTCATGGTGAGTCTCCTTATTGACGATGCAAAAAAGGGGACACCATGCCCTTGCGGGGAGAGTGTCCCCGCTTGGGTTGAATTACAAGGTTAGGCTATGCCGAACGCGCGTGCAGTTTTTACAACTGGACGGCTGAGTGCGTAACCGGTAACGATGCAAGAAATAACGACGAGTGACATGGTGATCTCCTTAGTTTTGACGAAGCAAAAAAAGGGACACCATGCCCCATTGGGGAACGATGTCCCCGTTGGGTGGGTGATGTGTTTCTTGACACTTTCGTGTCTTCTGTTTGTTTCAATTGGCCAGCCACCAATATCAAATCCGAGCAATAAGCTGCGGAGTAGATAATTCAAAAATAGCGCAATCAAAATTCGCTGTCAATTTGCTTCATTGAAATTTCCGCACACACCAATCGGTGATTAGCGCCACACGCGCTACAGAAGTTCCACAGCACGTCTGAGCATCAACCCAAAATAATTCCATCACTCGTGCCTGATCTGGACACACAAAATGCCGTCGAAATTCCGACGGCATTTGTGAGATTTTTTTGATGTGATACGGCAAAGTTGGCCGCATGAAAATCATTAATTATCTCGATGTCTGGATGCGTGTTACTTCGCTCCTTGATGCGATACACGCACATATTTCACGCCACTATTTGACATACATAACCGCACTGTTGGGTTACTGGGTGTTCGCGCTTCATTACGAATTTTCCATCAACGTGAGCAACAGTTTGCCGGGCACACTTTATATCGTTGAAAAGGGTGTGTTGCCGTCGCGCGGCGAGTATCTTTGTTTCGACTATCCGAGCGACTTCATCTATCAAAGGAATTCACACTTCCTGAAACGAACCGCCGGGGTCGCTGGCGATGTTGTGCAAAATAGAGATCACCATTTCTTTGTGAACGGCAAGCCGGTTGGAGTCGCGCTTCCAACAACATCATCTGGAATTCCGATTGAAGAAAGCACCTTCACAGGATCAATCCCTGCCGGTTACTACTACGTGGCGGGCGACCATCCCAAAAGCCTTGATTCCAGATACGAGGCCGTGGGCTTGATTCCAACTCAAATTGTTGTCGGTCGCGCATTCAGGATTTTCTGATGGTGACGCTGACTGATCGCCTGTTAATCAGCTTCGGAATTTTGCCAGCGCCAGTACCAAAGGAATTGACGCGGGTGGCGGTGAATACCACCACCGCAAAAACGTCTAACTCCCTTGAGGATCTGCGCGACATACCACGCTATCCGCCATTCATGGAAGGCCTCCCCATTTATGCGCCTGCTACGTTACTTGCGACTCAAAAAGAACTGATCGATGGGATCAGGCATTTGATCGCAAATCAGGAGTTGCTGGAAGCGCACTACAACCCGGCGATGTTGCGCCTGGCTGGACTGGTGCAACTACTCCCCGCATCGCAAGCACACCATCATCGAGGTGCAGGTGGCCTTTTGCGGCATTCGCTGGAAGTCGGTCTTTGGTCGTTACAGCAGACTGAGGGCAAGCTGATTCGCGGTGTGGTCACCCCCCAATTGAGACGCGTAATCGAGCCGCGCTGGCGACTCACAGTCTTTTTGGCGGGGATTTGTCACGATCTGGGCAAGGTTGTAACCGACATAGCCGTAACTGACCGTTCAAACGAGTTGCGATGGAGGCCATACAACCAAAGTCTTTTTGAGTGGGCGAAGACACACAGTATTGATAATTATTTTTTGCATTGGCAGGAGGGGCGCGGAAAGAAACATACCAATGTTTCCAGCACGCTCATCAATGCAGTGATAAGCGAGAACACCCTTGACTGGCTTAGTGATGGCGGAACCGATGCGGTGATATGGCTGACGGAATCTCTCAACAACAATCCCGGCCCAACGAACCAAATCCATAATTTTATGGTGCGCGCAGACCAGTTAAGCGTCGAGCGTGACCTGAAGAGTATGGGCGTGGCAATGGCCGGGTACGAGATCGGCGTACCTATCGAGCGCTACCTGACCGACATCATGCGCCGGTTGGTGCAGGAAGGGCTTTGGCGCATCAATGAACCGTCTGCCCGCGTTTGGAACATTGACGGCACAACCTACCTCGTGTGGCCGATGGCGGGCGAAGAAATCGCGCGGCGCACAAAGGACGAAGACATACCCGGCCTGCCGAAGACCGCAGACGGCATCCTGGACATGATGGTTGAAAGAGAAATTGCCTACTTGCGTGAAAGCGACAGCGATCCTTTCTTTTACATTGCGCCGGACGTGGTCACCGAAAAAATCCCCAACATGCGACTCAAGGCAATCCGCCTGCGCGATCAAGCATTGATTAGCTCGATGCCAATTGCACCAATTTCAGGGCAAATCCATTCAAGCAAAGCGGCTCCAAAGGAGAAAGCCAGCACAACTCCAGCACCTCTGGAATCAATACAGCAGGAATTGCCGCTTTTAAACCAGAGCACCGCCAGCACGTCTGTGGAGCATGTGGCTCAAATCGTTATTGAGGGTGCGCCACCACAGAACAACTACAGCACGCCTGTGGAACATGTGACCAGTACGACTAACGAAGTCGCAAAACCTCAAGAAAACCCTGCCGTCACCTCTTCACCTGAAAAAACGAATCGGTCAGTACAACGACTGGAGCTGGATTCACTTGACGGCGCGATGGGCGAATTGCTCCGTGTCCTGATCGGCGAATTCAAAACGGGCAAGAAATCTTTTTCAACCCTTGGAGTTAACCAACCCGATGGTTGCGTGTACCTCAAGTGGCCGGATGCGTTCGCCGGATATGGATTCACGCCCAAGCAAATTCTGTCTGAACTTTCCGAGTTGGGATGGATGATTCCAGCCAGCGATGTCGCGAAAGTCGGCGACGCTGTTTTTGCGGGCGGTACTGCCAAATCCATCAAGTTGAGCGCCGCAATTGGACGTTTATTCGAAGCACCTAAAGAAACCTCACCGCCTCCAGCGGATGAGGGACATACAGGCATTACTACCCCCTCGATTCCGTCCGAATCGCCCTTGCCCGCAATCCCCCGCGCCGATCTGGCAGAGAAAAAGAAAAGAGTCCCACGGAATAGCAAACTCACAGCAACGATGGAGCCAAATTCCGGCACGAATTTCAGAAATGGTTTTTCGCGAATCGCGTTAATGAAGACATGCAAAGGTAAGTCCATTGTTAGAGCCGATTAAAAAAATTGCGGTAGTCGCAGCCCAGTATGACAACGGTTGGTGGTATGCGACGTGTCCGGGTTTTCCGTGGCTTGCGGCAGAAGGAGAGACGCGCGGCGAGGTTGTGCAGGCAATCAATCAGATCGCGCCCGCTTTATTGAAAGATGCAGGTGTGTCTATCCCGCATGAATTGGCGTGGCGAGTGACAAGGGAGAACGAATGATGCGAGCGGTCAGTTTCGCGGCGCTGATGGGAATTGCGTGGACGTTGTTTGCGTTTTTCTGCTCATTGCCAGCCAAGGCGGATGATCTGGGTGTGGTTGGGCCAACCTACAACATTGCCGAACGCGATGTGCTTGAGTTGATGCTTTCAAAACTCAAGCATATGGAAAAATCGGGCGAGCTGGCCAAGTACCAAGAGGACTACAAGAAGCGGGTAATTTTCGGCATCGAGCATCCGAAGCCCATCCCAGGCATCAAAGCCACCGAGACGGCCAGTACGCATTACTACGACCCCTCGATGATAACTGACAAGGATATTGTCGATGCGACGGGCAGAATCCTTTTTCCGCGCGGCACTCGCGTGAATCCCCTCGACTACGTTGGCTGGAACACTTATCTGCTGTTTGCAGATGGTCGCGATGAAGCGCAACTCGCTTACTGCAAAAACATCATTGCCAAGTCGGACAGGCCGGTGAAGCTGGTGCTTGTGGCTGGCTCTCCGTTAGAACTGATGCGCAAATGGAAATCTTCAATTTATTTTGACCAAAGTGGCACGCTGACCAAGCGCTTTGAGATTACCCAAGTGCCAGCGATTGTTCGTCAGGAAGGAAAGAGGTTGAGGATAGATGAGCTACGTTACTAAAACGCTGTTCGGTGCGCTCGCGCTGTTTATATGCTGTTTGCAGATTGCAGATGCGTCGTTGGATTGTGAGGGGAAGTTTCCCAATCTTGTAACCGATATTTGCTGGAGTTGCATGTTTCCGGTCAAGTTTGGTTCTGGCTCGATGTCCATTTCCGCCTCTTCAGGACAGGAGGATACGCCTGACCCTGGCGGCTCTCCTATATGTGCTTGCGGAATCAGTCCCGGCCTAAAAATCAGCTTTTGGGAGCCGATACGGCACGCTGACGTTGTACGCAAACCGTTCTGCATGTCGGCGCTGGGTGGTGTTGAACTCAATCCCGGCTTCAATGCGCCGCATGGTACTCATGGAAAAAGAGACAACACCGACAAGAATTCGTTTTACCAAGCGCATTGGTATGTCGATCCAGTTCTGGTGATATTGGGCGCACTGCTGGATAGCCCTTGTCTTGAGCAAACCTCGTTTGACGTAGCTTACATGACCGAATTCGACCCGCTGTGGAACGACGATGAATTGACCGGCATTCTCAATCCGGACTCTTTCCTGTTTGGCAATATTGTTGCGCGTCTGGCGTGCGGTGCTGACTGTGTTGCATCCACAGCTGGATTCGGTAGCAACACTCTATTCTGGTGTGCCGGTTGTCAGGGGGCAATGTATCCCTTGAACGGGCATGTCGCCTCGCATATCGGCGGCGTGCAGGCATCCAGCCTGATTGTGTCGCGCATGATCGCCAAGATGCATCGCGAAGGCTTGATGTGGGCGGCCTCTGGCGATGCTGGCATGTGCGGGTATTACCCGCAGATGCTCATGGATAAGACCAACTACAAGTATCAGATGCACTTCCCTGTCGCACAGGACAAGATCAATGGCAGGTGCTGCCAGCCGCTGGGTCGCACCACAATTTTGTGGGGGGCAGGCAAGGAGATTCCAGCTGCTGGCGAAGACTTTGCGTACATGATTTTCCGCAAGCGCAATTGTTGTCAGGGGGCGTTTTGATATGAGCCACACCATGACACTCGCCCTGTTAACTGTCTCCGCCATCTTGCTGGTGCAGCACGCCAGTGCGGAAACCGAGCTTGAACACTCGAACCGTGTTCTAAAGGAAGTCAGTGGGCAATTCGCGGTGCAAAACCGCCCTTCTGCTCCCAATCTCAACAACTTCCCGCAGCCGCAAGTGAAGGCATCCCCTTCCGAGATGGCTCAACAGTTCAGGCAATCACCCATTGTGCCCATCGCTCCAGCCAGCTCCTACGACCTGATGATATTCGTGTCGTTCTCGATGCCGCGCGAAAGCCTACAGCGCATCGTTGAACAATCCGAAAAGACCGGCGCGCGCATCGTGTTTCGCGGCTTCAAAGGCGACAAGATGGCGGAAATGTCGAAGGAGGTTGCGCAGTTGATCGGTACTCACCGTGTCGAGGTCGCAACTAATCCACCTCAATTCACGCAGTTCAGGATCGACCTCGTTCCAGCGTTGGTGATTGCGCAGTCGAATGCCGGTGAGCAGATGGATAGTGGCTGCGCTCAAGCTGCGCGCTTTGTGAAGGTGACGGGTGATGTTGGCCAAGATTACGCGCTGGATTTAATTGAAAGAACGTCGCCGCAATGGGCGGCAGCGGCGCGCACTTTCAGTAGTAAATTAGGGGGAGGACTTCAATGATGCTTAATCGTATATTGGCTGGGCTGTTGTTGTGTGGCGCGTCATCAATCTTGCGCGCAGACCCTCTCACACCTACTCAGCAAGCCTTTGCCGATGCACAGGCGCTGGCTGCAAGCGCTCAGGCGGGCGCAGTGGCTAATGTGACAAGCGGAGGCGTGGCGAACGCCGTCAATCAGTTCAATCCGACTTACTACAACGCCAGCGGTACCGCCCCAGAATCTGCATTGTTTCAAGGGGGGAACGGCAACACCGGCACGGCTGGAGCGGCCAAAGTATCGGACTGCGCATCCGGCGCAACGAATCCCGATCCGGTTCTGCAACAGAACTGCAACGCCATCAATTTGATGGTGAACAATCCGTCGAACAGGCCACAAATTGCCATTCCATCAAGCTCGCTGGCTGCATCGCAAGCTGTCGAGGCTAACCCTTCAACGATTGCTGCGAATTCGCTTGGTTATACCGACCCGAATGCTGTTAGTGCATTCGGTGGATGCACTAACAGTACGACAACAACACAAGCCACTTACACCACTCAGGTGTGCAATGAATATATGGGCAGTAGTGGTCAGTTATGCACCGTGGGGAATGTTGTGCTGGCAGATGCGAATACGAGCTACCAGTGCGACAAATCAAAGAACACTTCACCTGTGCCGCAGACGTGCGATAGGACGTTGAATGTGACAATAACGCAACCTCCTCCCATAGATGCCAGTTTTGTATGTCAGACGACCGAATATGCGTATGACTCATCGCATGGTGGTTGTTACACCTGCTATCCTCCGGTAGAGGTTTGCGGTCCTTCGGCGTGTCCGGCGGGTACAATTCCTTCGTTCTTTACTATGATGATGTTGGATCCCGTTACTCATGCCGTAACAGGTTTTCATCCTGTATGCACACCGACTGGCTCATCGTGTCCTAATGGAATGGCTTCGATCACGGCGTATGGGCC
>CAINCU010000019.1 GCA_903847155.1 uncultured Gallionellaceae bacterium
ACTGGCCGTGCGCGCATGGTGAATGTTTCCGACAAATCCAACAGCCAGCGCGTCGCTGTCGCCAGCGGCATATTGCGCATGCAGCCCGCTACGCTGCAACGCATCCGCAGCGGCCAGATCGCCAAGGGCGACGTATTAACCGTGGCCGATGTCGGCGCGGTGATGGCGGCCAAACACACGCCGGACATCATTCCCATGTGCCATGCCATCGCGCTGTCCGGGGTGGAAGTGGAGTTCAGTGAAATCACCGTGCCGGATGCGCAGGACTGCGTCGGCATTAAAGTGCTCACCACGGCGAGCTGCGTCGGCCAGACCGGGGTCGAGATGGAGGCGCTGACCGCGGCCTCGGTCGCGCTGCTCACCATCTATGACATGTGCAAGGCGATTGATCGCGGCATGCGCATTGAATGTGTGCAACTGGAAGAAAAACGCGGCGGCAAAAGCGGCGTGTGGCAACGCGGTGAGGCCAAATGATTCGCGTGCTGTTCTTCGGCCCGGTGGCTGAGCGCGTGCAGGCGCGCGAGATGCAACTTGAATTTACCCAAGGCATGACTTTGCACGATGTCATCGTCCGCCTTGGCATGCAGCATCCCGGTGCCTTTAGCATCGTCAGCTTCATCGCCGTCAACCAGAACCAGATTCACGACAAAAAGATGGCGCTGCATGACAACGACGAGATCGCCTTGATGGCGAAGTTCTCAGGAGGTTGAGATGAATCAAAATCTCCGTCATTCCGGCGCAGGCCGGAATCCAGCTAAAACAACCAGCCCGCGAAGCGGACAGAATTATTTTGTTGCCCCGCTGCGCGGGGCGTATTTGATTATCTGGATTTCGGCCTGCGCCGGAATGACAGTGGAGTTTTAAATGATCGAGGCAGTACGCATCCAGCAGGAAGATTTCTCGCAAGACGCCGAGATCGCCGCGCTCAAAGTCGGCTCGCAACGCATCGGCGGCATCGCTACCTTTCTCGGCTGCGCGCGCGATTTTTCCGAAGGGCGCGAGGTGTTGCAGATCAGCTTCGAAGCCTACGGCAGCATGGCACTGGCTGAGATGAATAAGCTGCGCAGCGAAGCCATGGCGAAGTTCGGCCTGCTGGATGCGCGCATCGTGCATCGCGTTACTACCGTGCGTGCTGGCGACAACATCGTGTTCATCGCCGCCGCCGCCGAACATCGCGCTGCCGCCTTCGACGCCTGCCGCTGGATGATCGATGAACTGAAACTGCGTGTGCCGATCTGGAAGAAAGAGCTCACGCCGGAGGGTGATTCCTGGGTGACACCGCATCCGTAGCGGTTACTGTTGGCACCACGTCCAGAAAAGACAGATGAAGCGTAAACTTGAATGGCAGCTACGGTAGAAAACAGTCATTCTTGACCAAGAAAGAGAGTCGATAAAATGAATAACTCTTCAAGCTTTTTCAAAATGAAATTATTGATGGTGATGATCGGGTTGCTGGCAACGTGCACAGTTGAAGCAAAGAATTCGAAGTGCGATATGCTGGAATACAAAATCCTGAGAAGAATGCAAATATCGGAAACCGGTGTTTACCGCCAGCTATATCAAGCGTGCCTTGATCGGCCTAATCGCGCACAAGACCCGATCAGAAAGTCACGCTGCATGATGGAACTCAGAACCAACAGGTTTCCTGGTGCGGCAGGCTCGAATGATCGCGTGGTCATCAATATTGAAAGCTTCAGGCAGGATTGCGAGTGAGCGATCAAATTGAGAAGGCCAAACTGAATTTACCTGAATTGCGGAATGTCCCAATAGCTAAGCATGTGTCCAGTTAACCCATGAAAGTCATTTCCATCGTCGGCCATTCCGGCTCCGGCAAGACCACTCTGGTGGAAAAGCTCATCCGCGAGTTGTGTGCGCGCGGTGTGAAAGTCGCCACCATCAAGCACGCGCACCACAAGGTGGAACTGGACACGCCGGGCAAGGATAGCTACCGCTACAAGGATGCCGGGGCGGTGATGAGCGTGTTGCTCACGCGCGACGCGCTGCAACTGGTAGCCGATGCCAAAGAGGAACGCGAGCCGCAGCAGGTAGCGCAACGTTTTTTGGGCGAGGCGGAGCTGGTGCTGGCGGAAGGTTTCTCGCATGCGCCGGGTGCCAAGATCGAAGTGCTGCGCCGTGCTTGTGATAAGCCACCGCGCTGCGCCATTGCCGACGGGCTGATCGCCATCGTCACCGACATGGACGAGGTGTATCCGCAACTGCCGCATTTTGGGCTGGAAGATGTGAGCGGCATCGTGGATTTCATCCAGCAACGCGCAGAGCCATGATCGCCGATTGCACTGCGCTGATCCTGGCGGGCGGCGATTCGCGTCGCATGGGACAGGACAAGGCGGCGCTGGTGCTGGATGGCAAGACGTTGCTGGAGCGCGTCACCGCTACCATGCAAGCCATCTTTCCCAAAGTGATCGTCAGCGTACGCCAATTGCGCAGCGGGGTGGAGGTGCCGCAGGTGTGCGATGAGCAGGATGCGGGCGGGCCGTTGGCGGGGCTGATCGCCGGGTTGGCAAGAACCGATACACGGTGGGTGTTTGCGGTGGCGTGCGATATGCCGTTTGTGACACAGGCCGTCGTTGCGCAACTCGCCACCTTGCGTGGTGTGCATCAAGCCGTCGTGCCACTGGTGGGCGGCTACCCGCAACCGCTGGCCGCGTTCTATGCAACCAGTGCATTGGAGGCGATGCGCGCGAGCTTGGCGGCAGGTGACAAAAGTCTGCGCGGCGGGCTGAAAAAACTGGATGTGCGTTATGTGGGTGAAGATGAGTTGCGCGCATGCGATCCGCAGCTGCGCAGTTTTTTTGATCTGGATACGCCGCAGGATTTTCAGGCGGCGCAACAGAATTCAAAATGTGCATAAGCTCGCAAGTCAGTAGATACGGCCATCTCCATGAGGTTGGTTGTTTGAAATTGAAATTTTGAGTGAATAATCTAAGAAATATATGGAACATTTATCAGTTAATGCAGCGCAAGCAATAGTTGTTCGTTCGGTGCAATTGCCGGGCATCGAAAGCGTCAAGCTCGAACAGTGTTTAGGGCGTGTGCTGGCTGAGGATATTCGCGCCAATCGCGATCAGCCACCTTACGATGTGTCGGCGATGGATGGTTTTGCGCTGCGCAGTGCGGATGTGGCGAACGCACCGGCGACGCTGCTAATCATCGAAGACATCAGGGCGGGCGATATGCCAACCAAGACGGTACAAGCCGGGCAGTGCGCACGCATCATGACCGGCGCGCCGGTGCCGCCGGGTGCAGATACGGTGATCCGCGTGGAAGATACGCAGGCAGTGTCGGATACGCAGGTGCAGATCAACGTGACGGTAAAGCCCAACAACGACATCCGTCCGCGCGGCGAAGGCATGCGCAACGGCGAGGTGGTATTGCAGGCCGGGATGGAGATCACGCCAGGTGTGGTGGGCATGCTGGCGATGGTGAAGCGTATCGATGTGCAGGTGTATCGCCAGCCGCGCGTGGCGATCCTTTCCACGGGCGATGAGCTGGAAGGATTGCATGATCCGTTCAATGCCAACAAGATTCCCGATGCCAACAGCTATGCGCTGATGGCGCAAGTGCAGGTGCTGGGCATCCAGCCGGTGTTGCTCGGCATCGCGCGCGACGAGCCGGAGGAGCTGCGCCAATATTTGCAGCAAGGACTGAAATACGATGTGCTGCTGGTTTCCGGCGGCACCTCGGTCGGCGTGCATGACTATGTGCGCCCGACATTGGAAGCCTTGGGTGTGCAGATGAAATTCTGGCGCGTGGAGATGAAGCCGGGACATCCGATGGCGTTCGGTGTGGCGGCGGACTCGTTCGTATTCGGCTTGCCGGGTAATCCGGTTTCGAGCATGGTGTGCTTTGAAGAGTTTGTCTTGCCTGCGCTGCGCCGCATGATGGGACACACGCGCATTTATCGCCGCACCATCACGGCGCGGTTGACGCACGAGGTGAAGCACAAGCACAGCCGTACCGAGTTCGTGCGCGTGATGCTGGCACGGGAAGAGGGCAGCTATGCCGTCACTTCAACCGGTGCGCAGGGCAGCGGTATTCTGGCTTCCATGTCCAAGGCGGAAGGCCTGATGGTCGTGCCGGCAGAGAGTAAAGGCATGGCGGCGGGCAGCAGTGTGACGGTGCAGTTGCTGGACGGTATGGCGTATCAACATGAAGCAGGCGGAGAATATTAATGGAAGCACGCATTGGAATTGTGACGATTTCCGACCGCGCCAGCCGCGGCGAATACGAGGACAAGGGCGGCCCGGCGATGCAGGCGTGGTTCACGCGCGTGTTGACCAACCCGTGGCAAGCCGTGGCTCGCGTGATTCCCGACGAACAGGTGTTGATCGAGAAGACACTGATTGAATTATGCGACGTCGAAGGCTGTTCGCTGGTGGTGACCACTGGCGGTACCGGCCCCGCGTTGCGCGATGTGACACCGGAAGCGACCGCAGCGGTGTGCGAAAAAATGTTGCCGGGTTTTGGTGAGTTGATGCGCTCGGCGTCACTGAAATTCGTGCTTACCGCCATCTTGTCGCGGCAGACCGCAGGCATTCGTGGCAAGTGCCTGATCGTGAATCTGCCCGGCAAACCTTCGGCTATCGACGATTGCCTGAACGCGGTGTTTCCGGCGATTCCCTATTGCATCGACTTGATCGAGGGCGCATATCTGGAGTCCGATCCGGCACAGTGCAAAGCGTTTCGTCCGCCGCATGCCAAGCCGAAGGCGTGAATCTGAACCGGGTTATCAAACTCCCAACAAACTTTCCGGCTCCACTTTGCTTCCCGTGATTGCCACCACTTTGTGGCGCGACTGTCCGCCTTGTTTCAGTTCGACCTGACGCAGCGGCACGTCGAATGATGCGGCGATGAATTTCAGCAGGGCTTCGTTGGCGCGGCCTTCGATGGGCGGCGCGGCGAGGCGAATCTTGAGCGCTTCGCCGTGCAGCCCGGACACATCGGTGCGTTTTGCGCCGGGTTGAACATGCAGCGTCAGTGTGAGCACATCGCCATTGCGGCGATACCATGCGTTCACAACAATCTCGTCACGGCGTGTTCCAGTCCGCCTAGCGGAATGAGTATGAGCTGGCAGAGGATGAGCAGCACCAGTACCGAGAAATCGACATTGCCCACCAGCGGGATGCGGCGGCGCAAGGGTTGCACGAAGGGACGGTTGAATGCTACCAACATCGGCGCCAAAGGTGTGTGCGGATTAACCCAGGACAGAACGGCCTCGGCGACCAAGGTGGCGATGAGCAGATACACGCTAAGCAGCAGCAGCTTGATCGCCGTCCATGCCAGCAAGCCGGTCAGCGGGAAACCTTCAAACGCATAGCCTTGCACCCACAGCACAGCCGTCAGGTAGATGAATTCGACCGCGAACGCCAGCAACAGGGTGGAAGTGTCAAAACCCAAAACCGCAGGAATGTAACGGCGTGTGCGCAGCACGACAAAGTCGGTGAGCGCCATCAGGAATTCGCCGATGGGATTGCGCATCGGTACTCTCAGCCACACGGCGTGGAAGCGGAATAGCAGTATCGCAGCGAACGGCTGAATCAATGCCTCGATCAGTAATGAAAATGCTTCAGACAACATTACGCATCCTTTCCTAGTTCGTCGCCCATCTCCTTGGAACGTTTCGCGGCGGCATGAATGGCATCGACGATGTCCTGCTTCACCCGATTCGATTCCATGCTGCGCAGGGCGTATTCGGTGGTGCCGTTCTTGGAGGTCACGCGTGCACGCAAAGTGGCGATATCTTCAGTGCTGCTCTCGGCAAGTTTGCACGCGCCGATGAAAGTGTCCAGCACCATTTGCCGTGCTTGCGCTTCATCCAGTCCCAGTTCGTAAGCCGCTTGCTGAATGGCTTCGATGAAATAGAACACGTAGGCCGGGCCGCTGCCGGAGATCGCCGTCACCGCATCCAGCATCGATTCGTCTTCTATCCACAAGGTAGTGCCCACTGCGGCGAGTATCGACTCGGCGCGGTGGCATTGTTCCGGTTTGACCGCAGGCATGGCATACAAGGCGGTGATGCCGCTGCGGATGAGCGCGGGGGTGTTAGGCATGCAGCGCACGATGTTTTGCGTGCCCAGCCAGCGCGCCATGTCCTGCGTGCGAATGCCTGCCGCGATTGAAATGATCAGATGTCCGCTGAGCAGTGGTGCCAATTGCAAGCTCACTTCGCGTATTTGTTGCGGTTTGACGGCTAGTATCACTGTCTCGCAATGTGCCACGGCCTCTTTCATATCGGGCATCGCGCGCACTGCGAACTCATTGTGCAGCGCGGCGCAGCGTTCCGCTTCGATTTCCACCACGCGCATTTTGGAAGGCGAGTAACCGCGCTTGATCATGCCGCTGATCAAGGCTTTCGCCATGTTGCCGCCACCGATGAAACAAATATTCATTTCTCGCCTCCCAAAGTCCTGTCACCAAATATGGCCGTGCCTATGCGCACAATTGTCGCACCCTCATGGATCGCCGCCGGATAGTCGTGCGACATGCCCATCGACAGAGTATCCAACATCATCCCCTGTGAATTCAACATTTCCAACATCGCTCGCATCCGGGCAAACGGTATTCTTTGCGCAATTTCGTCCGTGGCAGGAGAAGGAATCGCCATCAAGCCGCGCAACTTCAAGTGCGGCAAGCTCGCGATCTCTAGCGCAAGTTGCATCACTTCTTCCGCTGCAACACCACTTTTGCTCTGCTCACCGCTCACGTTCACTTGCAGGCAAATATTGAGTGGCGGCAAGTGCGGTGGACGTTGCGCGGAGAGGCGCTCGGCAATTTTCAGCCTGTCCACGCTGTGCACCCAAGCGAAGTTTTCCGCAATGGGACGCGTCTTGTTACTCTGGATTGGCCCGATGAAGTGCCATTCCAATGGCAGGTCGCGCAACTCACCGATTTTATCCAAAGCTTCCTGCAAATAGTTCTCGCCGAAAGCGAGTTGTCCGGCCTGGTATGCCTCGCGTACCGCCTCAGCCGGAAAGGTCTTGCTCACCGCCAGCAAGCGCACGTCAGCAACGTTGCGGTTTGCCGTTTTGGTGGCCTGCACAATGGCTTTGCGGGCAGCTTGCAAGTTGGAGAGGATTGCAGTCATAATCGCCCGGACAGTCGCCTTTCAACGCGGTTTTTAAGCTCAGGGATTATATATGGATATTACCGAACTGCTCGCCTTCGGCGTGAAGAACAAAGCCTCCGACTTGCACCTTTCGGCAGGCTTGCCTCCCATGATCCGTGTGCATGGCGATATGCGCCGCATCAACTTACCCGCGATGGAACACAAAGAAGTTCACGCCATGGTGTATGACATCATGAACGACGGCCAGCGCAAGCATTACGAAGAGAACAAGGAAATCGACTTTTCGTTCGAAGTGCCCAATCTGGCGCGTTTTCGCGTCAATGCCTTCGTTCACAATCGCGGCGCGGGTGCAGTAATGCGTACCATTCCTTCCAAAATATTGTCGCTGGAAGACCTCAAGGCGCCGAAGATTTTTGAATCCATCTCCGATTATCCGCGCGGCATGGTGCTGGTGACCGGCCCTACCGGCTCCGGCAAATCGACCACGCTGGCGGCGATGGTCAATCACAAAAACGAAACCGAGATGGGGCACATCCTGACCGTGGAAGACCCCATTGAATTCGTGCATGAATCGAAAAAATGTCTGGTCAACCAGCGCGAAGTAGGCCCGCATACCTTGTCGTTCAACAACGCCTTGCGCTCGGCCTTGCGCGAAGACCCGGACGTGATTCTGGTCGGCGAAATGCGCGATCTGGAAACCATTCGTCTAGCCATGTCGGCGGCGGAAACCGGCCACTTGGTATTCGGTACGCTGCACACCAGTTCGGCGGCGAAAACTATCGACCGTATCATTGACGTGTTCCCGGCGGATGAAAAAGAAATGGTGCGCGCGATGTTGTCCGAATCGTTGCGTGCGGTGATCTCGCAAACGCTGCTCAAAACCAAAGATGGCTCAGGCCGTGCGGCAGCGCACGAGATCATGATTTGTACACCGGCCATCCGCAACCTGATCCGCGAAGCGAAAGTGCCGCAGATGTATTCCGCCATTCAGACCGGTGGCAGCATCGGTATGCAGACATTGGATCAATGTTTGGCCGATCTGGTAAAGCGCGGTGTGGTCTCGTCTGCCGAGGCGCGCACCAAGGCGGCGAATAAAGACCTGTTCCCCGGCTGAACAAATAATTTAGGAGCTTTCTATGGAACGCGATCAGGCTACCGAGCTGATTCACAATTTGTTGCGCGGGATGGTTTCGCAAAAGGCATCAGACCTGTTCATCACCGCCAATTTTCCGCCGGCATTCAAAGTTGACGGCAAGATGACGCCGGTTTCAAATCAGGCGCTGACTAAGCAACACACGCAAGAGCTGGCGCGCAGCATCATGAATGACCGCCAAGCCGCCGAGTTCGAAGCTACGCACGAATGCAACTTCGCCATTAACCCGCCCGGTATCGGACGTTTTCGCGTCAACGTGTTCATGCAAATGCAGCGTGTCGGCATGGTGATGCGTACCATTACCACCAAGATTCCGAGTTTCGAAGAATTGGGCTTGCCGCCCGTGCTGAAAGAAGTGGTGATGACCAAACGCGGACTGGTAATTGTGGTCGGCGGCACCGGCTCCGGAAAATCCAGCACGCTGGCCGCCATGATCGGCCATCGCAACCACAACAGCTACGGCCACATCATCACCATCGAAGACCCGGTGGAATATGTGCATGAACACGACAAGAGCATCATCACCCACCGCGAAGTGGGGGTGGATACCGACAACTGGCAAGCTGCGCTGAAGAACACCCTGCGCCAGGCACCGGACGTGATTTTAATCGGTGAAATCCGCGACCGCGAAACCATGGAATACGCCGTGGCTTTCGCCGAAACCGGACACTTGTGCATGGCCACCTTGCATGCCAACAGCGCCAATCAGGCATTGGATCGCATCATCAACTTTTTCCCGGAAGAACGCCGCGAACAACTGCTGATGGACTTGTCGCTCAACATCAAATCTCTCGTTTCGCAACGCCTGATCCCCAAACGCGATGGCAAAGGCCGCGCTGCCGCCTTCGAGATATTGCTCAACTCGCCGTTGATTGCCGACTTGATCTTCAAGGGAGATGTGCATGAGATCAAGGTCGTGATGTCCAAATCGCGCGAACTCGGTATGCAGACTTTCGATCAGGCGCTGTTCGACTTGCATGAGAGCGGCATGATCAGCTATGAAGAAGCATTGAAAAATGCCGATTCCGTCAACGACCTGCGCCTGAAGGTCAAGCTGGAAGGCCAAGCCACCAAAGACCGCGACATGATGAGCGGTTTGGAAAATTTGAAGATGACTTGAGAGGTTAATGATGGATTTCCAGCCCACCTTCCGCGTTCACCTCGTCGATCCGCTCGGCTTCGTCGATACGCCGGTTATTGTCAGCACCGCTTACATCGATGCGAAGGGCTACCCGAAAGCTGAATGGTTTCTGGTGATACCGGAAGAGAAAGGGCTGCTTATTGCGCAACGAAATAAACTCGATAGCACGACATTTCCCGAAGACCGTGTGGCATTCAACGAAGAACTGCTGTTGAACGAAGCACTTGACCAAGCCAAGCTGCGTCTGCGTCGCCACATATTGGAGCACAACGAAAAGATCTCGCCATTGTTGCTCGCATCGCCCACTCAAGTGCAACTCAGCGACCACAACCACCTCGTCAAACTCTGGATGCGCGGCTCATATTGCGGCTGTATCAGCGAGATACGCGGCAAGAGCGAATGCGTGCCGTTGATTGATACCTTGGCGTGGATACACGGCCTGCCGATGTTGGCAATAGGCGATCTATAAATAGCGCCGCTAGAATTCAATGGTGTGGAATCCGGCATTTATGCCGGTTATCCAGTTACAAAGCGCCGGTATTCAATGCAGGCAATACGCTCAATGCATTTGCCGTCGTCGCCCGCGCAACCTCTTCCACTGACAATCCGCGCAACTCCGCCAAAGTCTGCGCCATGCGCGCTAAATATTCCGGCTTGTTGGGCAAGCCGCGTTGCAGAAAATCCGGCGGAATATCCGGCGCATCGGTTTCGAGAACAATACTTTCCAGCGGCAACGTTGCAGCGAGTTCGCGCAACTTGGTGGCGCGCGGGTAAGTCATCGCGCCGCCAAAGCCGAGTTTGAAACCGAGCTTGATGAATTCGTCCGCCTGCTGGCGGCTGCCGTTGAAGGCGTGGGCGATGCCGCCGCGCACTTTGATCTGGCGCAGGTGTTTGAGGATGGTGTCCTGTGCGCGGCGGATGTGCAGCAGCACAGGCAGGTCGAAGTCGCGCGCGAGTTTCAGTTGCTCGACGAAGAAATGCTCCTGTCGCGTCTGGTCGTAGTGCTTGATGAAAAAGTCCAGACCGATCTCGCCGATGGCGACTGGCTGATGTTGGCTCAAGAATTCTCGCAATACGTCCAGATCGTGCGGTACGGCAGTGCCGGTGTACATCGGGTGGATGCCATAAGCGGGGGCACAATTGGGGAAGCGTTGGCACAGTGCGCGCACGGTTTCGAAGTTGGCGCGCTCCACCGATGGGATGACGAGGCGACCCACGCCCGCCGCTGCGGCATCGCGCACGATGTCGGCTTGCGTGTCGCCGAATTCGGCGGCATCGAGGTGGCAGTGAGTGTCGATGAACATGTTTAAATTACCGTCACTTTCAAGTTCCCTCTCCCGCAGGCGGGAGAGGGTTAGGGTGAGGGTCGTTGAGTAGAAAATAAATTTGTTGCAACGCATAGACCCTCATCCCCAGCCCTTCTCCCGCCTGCGGGAGAAGGGAGTAGATGTTGTCAGCCCATCGTCAGCACGATCTTGCCAACCATCCCGCCCGCTTCAATCAGGCGGTGCGCTTCGGCGGCTTGTTGCAGCGGCAACTGATGCGTGACCTGCACCGTCAGTTTGCCAGCCTCCATCAATGCCGCGCCCTGTTCCAGTATCTCGCGCTGGCGCACGCGTTCGTCGTGCCTGCCCATCACTTGCGGGGTGAGCATCAGTTCGTAACCCAGCGACAGGTTGCGCAGCCGCGCCAGTTGCGTGTCGGCCAAGGATAGCGGTGTGGAGAGCAGGCTCACCACTTTGCCGTACACGCACGCTGCATTCATGGAGCGGATATAGGTTTCGCCGCCCACCGTGTCAAACACCACGTCAGCACCGCGCCCTTGTGTCCAGTCCAACGTCTCCTGCACAAAATCCTGCGTCTTGTAGTTGATGATCTTTTCCGCGCCCAGCTTGCGGGCGATGTCGGCTTTGTGTTCGTCGCTCACCGTCACCGCGATGTGCGCGCCGAGATGGTGGGCGAGTTGTAAGGCGACTTGTCCCACACCTCCGGCGGCGGCATGGATGAGTACCGTCTGTCCGGTTTGCAGATTGGCGCGCTCAGCCAGCGTCTCATATGCGGTGATGAACACCAGCGGCAATGCAGCGCTCTCTGCAAAGCTAGTATTGACGGGCTTCTTCGCGCAGTGGTCGGCGTGCAGCGTGGTGTACTCGGCGTAGTTGCCCGGTTCGTCGCCGCAGCCGCCGTTGCAGAAAAACACTTCGTCGCCGACTGCAAAGCGCGTCACCTTTTCGCCGACGGCTTCCACTACGCCAGCGCCGTCACAGCCGAGGATGGCGGGCAGCTTGTCGGGAAAATACACAGGCTTGGCGCGCAGCTTGGTGTCGATGGGATTCACGCCTGCAGCGACCAGTTTCACGCGCAGGTGGTGGGGCGAGGGCAGGGCAGGTTTGGGGATGTCGCGCAGTTGCAGGACATCGGTGTTACCGGGGGCGATGGCGAGGATGGCTTTCATAGCGATTCTCCTTAGCTACTTAACCCCTTCCTGATAAGGGAGGGTTGGGTTGGGTTTGAGTTGCCATGTTAAACTCGCCCCATCAATTTAGCGAGACAACATCATGTCTGGAAACACTTTCGGCACTCTGTTCACGGTCACTTCTTTCGGCGAATCGCACGGCGCGGCCATCGGTTGCATCGTCGATGGTTGCCCGCCGGGCATGGCGTTGAGCGAGGCCGACATTCAGGGCGACCTTGATCGGCGCAAGCCCGGCACCTCGCGCCACGTCACGCAGCGGCGCGAATCGGACACGGTGGAGATTCTCTCCGGCGTGTTCGAAGGCAAGACCACCGGCACGCCCATCGCGCTGCTGATCCGCAACGAAGACCAGCGCAGCAAGGACTACGGCAACATCGCCGACACCTTCCGCCCCGGCCATGCCGACTACACCTACTGGCAAAAATACGGCATCCGCGATCATCGCGGCGGCGGTCGCGCTTCGGCGCGCGAGACGGCAGGGCGCGTGGCGGCGGGCGCGATCGCCAAGAAATGGCTGCACGAAAGATACGGTGTGACCGTGCGCGGCTATCTCGCACAACTCGGCGAGATCGAAGTGCCGTTCAAAAGCTGGGACGACGTGACCGCCGAAGGCAACAGCTTCTTCGTGCCCGACGCGAGCTACGTCGCGCGGCTGGAGGAGTACATGGACGCATTGCGCAAATCCGGCGACTCCATCGGCGCGAAACTCGCCGTGGTCGCGCACAACGTGCCCGTGGGTTGGGGCGAGCCGGTGTTTGACCGCATCGACGCCGACATCGCGCACGCGCTGATGGGCATCAACGCGGTGAAGGGCGTGGAGATCGGCGCGGGCTTTGGCTGCGTCACGCAGCGCGGCAGCGAGCACGGCGATGAACTCACGCCGCAAGGATTTCTGTCGAACAACGCAGGCGGCATCCTCGGCGGCATCACCACCGGGCAAGACATCGTCGCCCGCTACGCCATCAAACCGACTTCGAGTATTCGCATTGAGCGCAACTCGATCAACAAGGCGGGGGAGGCGGTGAAGGTATCTACCGAGGGTCGGCATGATCCCTGTGTTGGGATTCGCGCCACGCCGATTGCGGAGGCGATGTTGGCGCTGGTGTTGATTGACCATGCGTTGCGGCATCGGGGGCAGAATGGGGATGTGGTTTGTGAGACCGTGAAATTACGTTAGAGGTCACAATGATTTTTCTGAGAATATTCATAATTTCAACTACTTTACTTCTTTGTTCCATGTCCGGCGCGAGAGCAGAAGCGGGAGAAGGAGAAGTCGTTGTCATTTCTTGCGATGTCAATATGCGGTGGGGCTTTGTTGGCCCAATTAGTGAGGCAAAATATGTCGTTCTTGAAGGCCCAAGCCGAATCAGGCAGGACATCAACACATCAACGCTCATCGAATACGGTCCGCAGGACAACCGAGGTAATTCACGCCGCCTTAGAACGAAAAGCACCAAACGATCCTGTGGCCCTTTTGTCATCGAACTGTCGGCGGGTTGGTTTAATCCAGACCCGATGGGAGCAAGCGGATCGGATGACATTGCGGTGATTAAAATATCAAGAAACGGGAAAAACCTTTTGGGCCCAATTAGGTTGAGTAGTTGCGCTACTGACTGTGCTACGACAGTCACAATGGGTTGGGACGAAAAGAATGCCACTGGCCATTTTGACCTTCACCGTGAATATGATGAACGTATTGAATGGCGATGATAAAACAGCAAGTGTAGCGCAACACCCTCTTCAAGGTAACCAACGGGCATTGCGCGTATGGGTTTAGGAAAATCGTCGGGGGTAGCCCGACAGCTAGTTACTTTTTCTTGCTTCGCCAAGAACAAGTAACCAAAAAGAAGGCGACCCCGGTGCGCCGCCGCTGCGCGGTTCCCTGCGTTGCTCGACTGGTCAGGCGGCTGCGGAACTCGCGCTACGCGCTCAAACAGTCCTCGCCGAAATCCCCTGACCAGCCTGCGCTACTCGGCGGCGCACAGGGGAAAAGATAAAGCGGTTTGGTGTGCGCTGCGCGCACGGTTTTTGTTTGAGCGAGGCGGGCGTTTCCCGCCTCGCTTGTCTTTGGTTTTGGGTTTCGCTTTTCCATCCCCTGTTCCGCCACCGAGTAGCGGAGGCGGGTCAGGGAATTCTGACGAATATGTTTGAGCACGTGGCCGCGTAGCGGATCGTGCGAGTTTATGAGGAAGCCTGACTCGTCGAGCAACGCAGGGAACCTCGAAGAGGTGGCGGATTGGGGTCGCCTTTTCTTTGGTTCCTTTCTTTTGGCGAAGCAAAAGAAAGTGACTAGCTGTCGGGCTACCCCCGACGGTTTTGAATTTGTAACCTTGCCCACAAGCCAGTAAACACGGGCATCTTCAAACAACGCACCTCGTAGATCGCCGATTGACGCGGCTTGCGGGGCAATAAGGAATTTGCATGACGCACATGAACGTTTCGCTCCAGGCCAAATGGCTGATCTTCATCACGCTGCTGATCAACGCGGCGGCTATGCTTTCGCCGGTCATCAACGGCGGCGATTCGGTGACTTACGCGACGTTGTCGCAGCACATCGCGCTGAACAATGACTGGATGAATCTGGTGCTGGACGGGCAGGACTGGCTGGATAAGCCGCACATGCCGTTCTGGATCACGGCGCTGTTTTTCAAGATCGGCGGCATTAGCGCGTTCACTTACACGCTGCCGGGTTTTCTGTTTCATCTGATCGGCGGTTATTTCACTTACCGCATCGCGCGTTTGTTCTACGGGCGCGAGACGGCGTGGCTGTCGCTGCTGGTGTATGTGTCGGTGTTTCACTTGATGGATTCTTCCATCGAGGTGAAGGCGGAGACTTATCTGACGGGCTTCATCATGGGCGCGTGCTATTACTGGCTGCGTTACGACGCTGCCACTAACCCGGATACAAAAACTCCGTTCGCCCTGAGCTTGTCGAAGGGCCATTCATGGTTCGACAGGCTCACCACGAACGGCTTTAGAAATGGCGTACCGGGATTGAAATACCTGCTGCTCGGTGCGCTGTTCAGCGCGGGCGCGGTGATGACCAAGGGCGTGTTCACGCTGATCACCATCAGCAGCGGGCTGGTGTGTCTGTGGTTGTACCGCAGGCAGTGGGACAAGTTGTGGAGCAGCAAGTGGTTGCTGGCTTTATTCCTGACGCTGCTGTTCACCGCGCCGGAGGTGATCGCGTTGTATCTGCAATTCGATGCGCATCCCGAGATGGTGGTGTTCGGCCAGACTAATGTTTCCGGCATCAAGTTCTTTTTGTGGGACAGCCAGTTCGGGCGCTTCTTCAATACCGGGCCGATCAAGAATACTCAGGGCAATCCCGCGTATTTCGTGCTGGTGTTTTTGTGGGCGTTTTTGCCGTGGGTGGCGGTGTTTGTGGCGGCGATATTTTCCGGTGTGCGCAAGTTTGTTGCGCGCACTGCCGACGAGCGCGCGGGTTTTGTGTTTCTGTGCGGCGCGTTCTTCATCACTTTCGTCATGTTCAGCGCCACCAGTTTTCAGCTCGACCACTACACGGTGATCCTGTTTCCGTTCGCGGCCATTATTTGCGGCAAATATCTGAACGACTGGCTGGCGCAGTCCGCTGGCCGCGCGCTGTTCATCGCGCAACTGGCGATGACGGCGTTGCTGGTGGGGCTGGCGCTCAGCTTGAGCGTATATGTCGGCAAGCCGCTGGTGCTGGCCGTGGTGCTGGCGCTGTTTGGCGCGTTGCTGGTGTATGGCTACGTCACGCGCAAAGAGATGCGTACGGCTGCGGTGCTGGTGTATCCGGTATTCGGCATCGCCATGCTCTACGCATTTCTGGTGCTGACCGCCGCGTCGATGTTTGCTTCATGCAGCATTGCGCATAATGCCAATGCGCAGTTGGCGGGCAAGGTGCAAGCGCCGGTGTATGTTTACCAGATGGATGTCATCGTGGCGCGCGAGCTGGGGTTGTATAGCGGGATGCCCAGTTACTCGGTGGAAGATGCGGCGCAGTTGCCGACCTCAGGCCGCTATTTCCTGCTGGTCAGGAATGAGCAACTGGCGCAGTTGAGTGAGCGGCTGGGGCATTTCGAACAGGTAGGGCAGGGCAATTGGGTAGTACACAAGACCGGCACCTTCCCGCGCTTTTTGCGTTTGGCGAAAGGAGAGGAACCGCTGGAAGATATTCGTATCGTGCAGGTCTATGGGATGCGGTGAAGGTATTTCCTTGCAGAATAAACTGCCCGGAAACATCCCCTCTCCCGCAGGCGGGAGAGGGTTAGGGTGAGGGGCGTTGAGTTGAAGCTAAACTATCTTGTACGCACAGACCCTCATCCCCAGCCCTTCTCCCGCCTGCGGGAGAAGGGAGTGTAGTTCCCGCGTTTATTTCTTGACCCGCTGATAAAGCCTGAAGCGTTCGTTCTGGTCGCCTTTGCGTCCGCCTTCCCATATTTTGTCCCAGCCGATTTCATCTTCGATAGGTTTAGCGATGCGGTTACCTTGTACTAGCAGCAGGTCGCATACCTGTGATGCGTTGCTGCGCGGGTTGATGTCGCCAAAGTATTGCAGCATGGCGCGCTGGCTGTCGCCGATGCGTACGCCCGCGATGCATTTGTATTGCTGCGGCAGCTTGGTTTTGAGGTCATCGACCATATGGCGGTAGCTCTTGCCGCTATCCAGCCAAGGCAGCCACAGGGTCATGGCAAGTATCCACAGCAGGGTGACGCTGGCGGCCCAATTGATGAGCGAGCGGCGCACGGAGCGGCCGACACGCCACACCAGCACGATCCACAGCACGCTGGCAGTGCAGGCGAGCCAGAACGGCACGGCGTAGAAGTCCGGTTCGAAGCCGGGCTGATAGTCTTTCAGCCAGTGGGTGATCTTGGCGTGATTGTCGAGCAGCAGGCCGGCCCAGCCCCACCACATGGCGATGGAGAGCAGGGCGAAGGTCATGATGGCGAACCAGTCGAGTGCGTTGGCCGCTCCCCGGCGCAGGGTGGAGAGCGATGCGGTGGCCAGCAGCGCGATCGGCAGCAGCATGGGCATCGCGTTCTGGTCGTTGATGTCCGGCACGAAACTCAATACGATCAGCATGACGAGGAAGCTGGTCAGCAACAGTTGGAATTCGGTCTCGCGCCACATTCGTTTGCGCGCTTCCCACACCGTCCACACGGCCAGGGGTGCAGCGGGCCAAGCCAACCACGGCAGGGCTTTCAGGTAATAAAATACTTCGTGGAAATTGCCGTGGCTGGCGTAGCCGAACCAGCGCCCGATGTTGCGCGTCCATGCCCAGTCGATGAACAGCGCGGGTGAGTGCACATACAGCAGCAGCGGCCACACGGCGAGCAAAGGCAGCGCGCACAAAATGGCGATGCCCAACGCGGTGAAATATTCACGTGTGCGCCAATTGCGGAATAGTAGCAGCACGGAACTGATGGAAAGAAACAGCATCGGTGCGATGAAGCCTTTGCTGAGGAAACCGATACCCAGCCCGATGCCGATGAATATGCCTGCCAGTCTTTCGCGGCGCAGGCTGAGTGCGTAGCCGTACAGCATCATGGCGCAACCGGTGAGCAAGGCGTTGTCGGTGAGTATCTCGTGTGCGCGCACCAGCATACCGAGGCAGCCGATGAGCGTGATGGCTGTCGGCCAGCCGCGATTATTACCGAACAATTCGCGCCCGGTGAAGCCCACGAACAGCAGCGTGAGCACCGTGTAGAAGCCCGAAGCGAGGCGTGCACCGTCATGCAGCGGCAAGACCGGTGCGAGCATTTTGGCGAAGAGCGCCGCCGTCCAGTAATACAGCGGCGGCTTGTCCAGAGAGGGTTCGCCAGCCAGTGACGGCACCAGCCAATCGCCGTGCTGGATGAAGTGATAAACCAGGCCGAAAGTGTAGGCTTCGTCCGGCTTCCACGGATCGTGGCCGATCAGGCCGGTGAATATCCACACGGCGCATAACAGGAACATCAATCCTGCCTTGAGCGGCGTGATCTCGGGTTCTTTGAGTTGGGTGTAATAGGAATACATCTAGTTGACGATCTTGATGGTTTGTCCGGTAACAGGTTCGCCTTGCGGATATTGCTCATTGATGAGGCGCAGGTATTTTTCCGCATTCTTACCCAGCGGCGAGTTTTGCGCCAGCTTGGCGTAAGTGTCCCCGGCTTGCGTCGTGACCAGTCGAATGTTCAGCGGCTTGATTTGTTTGCGTTCGTCCTCAGTCAATGCGTGGAAGCTGCGCATGGTGGTCTGCATCGCCTCGCGTTGCGTTGCCATAATCTGCGGTGTTTTAGTCGCGCACAAGATAAGGAAGGCTTTACCCTTGTTATAGATAACGGCGGCTTCCACATTGTTTTTAGCGCCGATAGCCGCTGTGTGCTTGTCGATTTCTTCGGTGTTGATGGTGACGCCATTGCCCAGCAGGCGGCGCGCATATTCGACCACCGAGCCGGATGGTTTGCCATCAACTTTGAATTCGATGGAGGCATCCTGTTGCGGGCTGAGCGCGATGAGTTGCGAGGGTGAATTTTTCACGCTCCATTGCGGCGGGAAGGTCAGTGCGATGCCGAGATCGCGGTGCATAAACTGGTTGCTGCGCACTACGCCTTCATCCACGCTGTCATTGAATACCAGCCCTGCGGTCTGCTTGATGAATTCGCTGCGGTTCTCGATGGGGCTGGCGACGGTCAGGTTTTTCGCTTCGCCCACCACTTGCTGCAGACGTGTGTCATTGTCCGGGTGGGTGGCGAAGGTGCCATGATAATGGCGCGGCTCGCGCCCTTCCTGTTTGGCGACTTCGGCATCGAACAATTCCTGATTCTTCAATACGCCGATGACGCGGATCATCGCCTGCGGATCGTAACCGGTGCGTGCCAGATATTGCGCGCCCAAGCGGTCGGCTTCCAGCTCGTGGTCGCGCCCGTAACCGGACAGCAGCGCTCCGCTCAAGGTATTGCTGGCATCGTGGAACGCCTGATTATTCAGTTGCGGCACCAGGATCGCGGCGATGGAAATGCCGATGTTGGCGGCTTGTGCGGCGCTTTGCTGCTTAACACCATGACGTGCGGTGACGTGGCCGATCTCGTGTCCCAGCACCGCCGCCATCTCCGCTTCCGAATTGAGATAAGCCAGAATGCCGCGCGTGATATACACATAGCCGCCGGGCAGCGCGAAGGCGTTGATCTCCGGCGAATCGAGTACGGTGAAGTGGTAATTCAGATTGGGGCGGTGGCTGTGACTGGCGATGTTCTGCCCGACATCATTCACATATTTCTGCAACGCAGGATTGTCATAAACCTTGTACTGCTTGCGCACCTCGGCATCCGCGCTGCGTCCCGTGGCGATCTCTTGTGATTCCGACATCATCACGAAATCCTGCCCACCGGATACCGGGTTTTGCGCGCAGCCGGAAAAGCTCAGCGCAAAACCGGCAACGCACAGCAGCAATAGCGATTTATACATGAGTGTCGCTCCCGCAAAAGAAAAAGGCAGCCAGCGCTGCCTTTGATCTTGGCTCTTAACGCAGCTTTATCAAGCAGCTGTTTTGGCGCCGGTATTATATTTGTTGCGGAACTTCTCGATACGGCCTGCGGTGTCCACGATCTTCTGGGTGCCGGTGTAGAACGGATGGCACTCGGAACACACTTCAACGTGCAGTGCGGGTTTGCCCAAGGTAGAACGGGTGGTGAACTTGTTGCCACAACTGCAAGTGACGGCAACTTCATTGTATGCGGGGTGGATGTCTGCTCTCATTTTATGTTCCTGACTAAAGTTGGGCGCGGCGGTTGTACGCGCACGGATACCTATAAGGGCGCGCATTATCCATAAAAATAGGGGCTTGGGCAAATTGTTTTACGGTTGGATTGGCCGGATACAAACGGCGGCCCCGGCTTGCGCGGATTAGCACAAGCATACTGCTCGGGAACGCCCGTCAATAGCCGACCTGCGTCATGCACTTGATGGAGATGGCCGTGCCTATTGGCTTGCGGGCAATGTGGAAATATATATAGGCCATTTTGCACGTTGACCCGGCAGGATGCGCAAGTTAGGGTGCGGGCATGTATCTGCTGACCCACTCTATCATTCGCCTCAAAGCCCGCATGCCGCTGGTGGCACACGATCAAGTGCGCGAGTTTAGGGTCAAGGTGAATTTGGATTTTAAACAGGAGCTGTGAAATGCGAAAACTTAATTTGAAGCTGACCCCTTTGGCTCGAGGCTCTTTGGCTCTCAAATGTTAAACCGGAAATATCAAGGAACGCTTGATGGCGAGGCAGTAGATACGGGCATCTTCAAGCTGTCGTTTTGTAGATCGCCTATTGACGGGCGTTGCGGGGTGATGAGTGAGGTGCGCAACTTCGACATCGGTAACGCAGCGAACGAAGCAGAAGGGAGGATGGCAGCATGAAGCTCTATATCACTGCGCCTTCCGTATTTGTTCTGGTTGTCTTTTATCTTCCAGTGGTGCTGTGGGTGTTGTGGCGAATATGGCGCAGCCCGAGATGGCGAGGGATTGGAAAGGCGGGGATATTGATTCTCACTCTGCTACTGGCTTACGCCATTCCGTTGGGCGATGTGACGTTCAACTCGTTGGCGATGGCGAAGGTTTGTCCCAGTGCGGGGTTGCATATCTATAGGACGGTGGAAGTGGAGGGGTTTGTTTATAGTGGCGGTGAAATCACATTACGCCAAAGCCCTTACAAATTCATCGAGTCCCCTCAACTCAAAGTTGATGGCAGCTACTACTGGGTTCGTTACGAGAAACAATCTGACGGAACTATTTCTCGAACACGTCTAGAACAGCCTACAGCAGCTAATGAAATTATTTATGAACAGTGGCATGTAGATAAAGAACGTGGAATTGAAGCCAGCCGCCACGTTGTACGCAACCGAATATCCCGGGAAATACTTGCCGAATGGAACTTGTTCAACCCACTACCAGGATGGCTGGACAGGATGCTTGTATATCGCTGGTTTGGCTCTGGCGGGGACGTGGGTTGTCAAGGCGACTCACCCTATAACTTTAAATCAAAAGTTTTAATTCCGAAGCAGTCCAACTGAATTTAGGGGGAACGAACATGAATATGTTGGAAACTTATTACACCTACGCAAAGCTGTCTCAGGCTGCAAACGACGGGGGTCACAAACGACGGGGGTCAGGTCTTGCATTACGACATTTTGGCTATTGAGTGGTGATGCACAGTTGCGTTAATGTGAAAAAGCGAATAATAGGGGACAGACCACGTTTTCCCGCCAAGCCAGCATCACTTTCTCCCGCCGCCGCTTCCGTAACGATTCCCATCGCTCCGAGAAGTATTGCAACACAGCCGATTCCCGCTCTTAATAATAGGGGACAGACCGGACATCAGGGTCAGCATTACATTAAATTTTGAACAGCCATAATCTTAGCGCACCTGCCCGCGCTCGATGCTGATGCCGACCTGTTTGCAGTTGCGGATGGCTTGCAGTTTGGCGACGCTGACTTTGACCCAGGGGGCGTTGAAGTCTTTGAGAATGATCTGGGCGATGTGTTCGGCCAGTGTTTCCAGCAGGGAGAAATGGCCGTTGCTCAATACGGTCTGGATGTGTTGCGCAACCTGGGCGTAGTCCAGTGCGTCCTTGATGTCGTCGCTCTGGCAGGCGCGGCTGTTGGGCAGGGCGATGTCGAGGTCGAGTTGCAGGGTCTGCGGTACGCGCTTTTCCCACTCATAGATGCCGATGAGGGTGACGACTTTGAGTTCGCGCAGAAAGATGATGTCCATATAAGCCGTAAGGGTGGTCAGTTGGTGGCAATGGCGCATTCAAGTAGAATCCGCCGCTCTGTATTTTAAGTTATTCCAGATGACCACTATTATTTTTGTTGTGTGCGCCTACCTGTTGGGTTCGGTTTCTTTTGCGGTGTTGATGAGCAAGGCGTTCGGCCTGGCTGATCCGCGTACTTACGGTTCGGGCAATCCCGGCGCGACTAATGTATTGCGCAGCGGCAAGAAAGCGGCAGCGGCGCTGACTTTGTTGGGTGATGCGGCGAAGGGCTGGTTGGCGGTGTTTCTGGCGATATGCTTTGCTCCACCCGATGAGCCAGGTTTGATGCTGGTGGCTTTGGTAGCGCTGGCGGTTTTCCTTGGCCATGTGTTTCCGCTCTTTTTGAGGTTTCAAGGCGGTAAAGGCGTGGCGACGGCGTTGGGCGTATTGCTGGCGTTAAGCGTGTGGATGGGATTGGCGGTGCTGGCCACTTGGTTGGTGGTGGCGGTGGTGTTCCGTTATTCCTCGTTGTCGGCTTTGGTGGCGGCCATCGCCGCACCTATATATGCCATGTTGATTCATTTGCCACGGGAGTGGGTTATTGCTTCCGCCATTATGTCGATGCTGCTGATCTGGCGGCACAAGAGCAATATTCAGAATCTGCTGGCGGGGAAAGAATCGAAGATTGGCGGCAAGAAAGCCAGCCAGTAAACAAGCACACGGGGATGAATGTCCAACTGAGTATTATAATAAAATAATATTTAGCCTCAAATGTTGGAGAAACCATGCGCCCGGCACAACTTCAGGCTGTACTTGATCGAGAATTTTTGAGTGCCCGCGAAGGGCACCATACGCCAGTCATGCTCTGGGGTCCGCCTGGCGTGGGGAAATCCCAGATCATTGCCCAAGTCGCAACCCGTCATGGGGTGCCGATGATCGATATACGCCTGTCGCAAATGGAACCATCGGATTTGCGCGGCATCCCGTTCAGGATCGACAATCGCGTCGAATGGGCAGTGCCCGCTATGCTGCCCGATGCCGAGCGCCATGGCCCGGAAGGTGTTCTGTTCCTGGACGAAATCACCTCTGCCCCGCCCAGCGTTTCGGCAGCCGCCTATCAGCTGATACTCGATCGTCGTCTGGGCGCGTACGAAGTCCCGGCAGGCTGGGCGATCTTCGCTGCCGGCAATCGCCAGGGCGACCGTGGCGTCACTTACACGATGCCGGCTCCTTTGGCCAACCGCTTTTCGCATTTCGAGGTCGAGGCCAATCTCGACGATTGGGTGAGCTGGGCCTATAGCAATGGGATCGATGAACGGCTGATTGGCTTTTTGCGTTTTCGTCCCGAGCGCCTGTTCGATTTTGATCCCGCGCATAACCCGGTTGCGTTCCCCAGTCCGCGCTCCTGGGAATTCGCCCACCGCGCGTTGCAGAAATTCGGCGATGCGCCCCAATTGCTGCTGGCCACGCTGCAAGCCTGTGTAGGCCCTGCAGCCGGTCTGGAGCTCTATGCATTTGTTGAAAATCTGGATCGCATGCCTGATCTGGATGCCATCCTGCGCGGCGAGCAGGTGGACGTGCCGCGCGAAGTGGATCTGCAATATGCCGTGGCCTCGGCGCTGATCGGGCGCGCGGCCCGGGCCAAGGGCCGCAGTGATGCGCGTGAAATCCATGGGCATATTCTGGATTATGCCAGCCGCTTCCCGCTACGCGAGATGGGGGTCATGCTGGTGTCCGACATGCATCGCGCTATTGGGAAACAATTGTTTGCTGTGCCGCAGTTTTCCACCTGGGCGAATGTCGTGGCTGATGTGATGCTTTATCAGCGTTAGGAAATGGACCTTCACGACATCGAAGCCAAGCTGACGGCAGCGCGTACCCGGCTGATACTGGACAAGCCGTTTCTGGGCGCGCTTGCGCTGCGCTTGCCGATGATCGCAGCCGATCCGAAATGGTGCCAAACCACAAGTACCGATGCACGCAGCTTTTATTACAATCCGGCTTACATCGAAGCATTGAGCATGGAACAAGCCCAGTTCGTGCTGGCCAATCAGGCGTTGCACTGCGCCTTGTCACATTTTGCGCGGCGGCAGCATCGCAGCAGGTTCCGATGGGATATAGCCTGTGACCACGCCATCAACCCGCTGCTGGTCAAGGACGGCCTCGTTCCTCCGCCCGGCACGCTGGTGTTGGAGTGCTTTGAAGGCATGACTGCGGAAGAAATTTATCCTTGCATCGATGAGAACGATAGCGACGAACATTTGGAACAACCCAAATATGATGGTGATGGAAGTGGCGATTCGAAAGAGGAAGCAAAAGGGCAGGAACCGAATAATTCAGGGCGAGATGAGTCGGGCGGTGCGGCAGAGCCGCAGCCGCTGAGTGCGTGTGAACTGGAATCGCTGACCGCACAATGGCAACAACGTCTTGCCGGCGCAGCACAGCAGGCGCAACAGGCCGGAAAATTGGGTGGCATCCTGGGTCGCATGGTAGGCGAACTGATGCAACCCAAGTTGCCTTGGCGCATGTTGCTCGCCCGCTATATGACGCAGTATGCGCGTGACGATTACAGTTACATGCGTCCCTCCAGGCGTGAAGGGGAGATGATTTTGCCTTCCCTGAGAAGTGCACAGGCCGATATTATGGTGGTGCTCGACAGCAGTGGTTCGATTTCGGAACTGGAGATCGATGAATTCATCAGCGAGATCGATGCAATAAAAGGACAGCTGCGCGCGCGCATTGTGCTCCACGCCTGCGACACCGCGCTTGCCGAAGACGGGCCATGGCTATTTGAACCGTGGGATGAATTCCGGTTGCCCAAGGCAATTCAGGGCGGCGGCGGCACCGATTTCAGGCCGGTTTTCGAGTGGATATCCCGTCAGGGGCGCGAGCCCGATCTGCTGCTTTATTTCACCGATGCGCAAGGAAATTTTCCGCCGGTTGAGCCCGGCTTTCCGGTACTCTGGCTGGTCAAAGGCAAGGCTGCTGTGCCTTGGGGGCAACGCATCCAACTGAATTAAGGATAGAGATGTCAGAACTGGCACCGGAAGATGAATTGCGCCTCAACGTGATGATGGCTGGAGATATCCAGGCTGTCCGTATCGATGAAGCCGCGATGATCGTTCATGGTTTGTCTTCGCGCGGCGAAGCGTCAATCAAGCTGCATCCGACCGGGCGGGTGGAGCAGTATTTGCGCCGGGTGCGCGAAATGCTGGCGGGCCACGCTACGGGTTCCCCGGGCGGTTATCCTGTCTATTTGCATGGGTGGACGCGCATGGGGCAGGCGCGCGACAAGGGGCTCGATTGCCTGTTGTTGTTTGGGGAAGTCGAGGCGGTTGTGTCGGTGGCATATTCAAACGGGCTGACTGACGAACTGGCGCGACGTGCATGGTGGGCCATGCCTGTGGCGGATAATGCGCGCCGCATGCTGGAACGTGACTGCGTGGTGCATGGGAAGATGGGCAAAGTATTGGCCGAATATCTTGTCGAGCACCTGCCCTTCGAAAACAGCCCGCATACAATCATAGATACCGTTCGTCTGTTGCTGCAGCCGGGTTTGATCGATGATGAGGTGCGCAAAAAGCTGTGGAACAGGGGCGCTGTCGATAACGCTTACCATGTGGGTTTTCTCGAGCGCATGCCTGATGATTTGCCGGTAGCAGTCTTGCCACGCGAGGACTGGAGTGCAATGAGTTCGAGACTGGCACAACTGGCGGATCATCCTTATACGGTACAGCTTGAGCGAGTCTTGTCAGCGGGAGGCCAAGCATTTCTTCAGATCAGCGAAGCGACGCTGCGCTACCCAGCGGACAGGGATGTGGTGAATGCGCTGCTCAATGCGCTAGCTGCTTTTTTTTCATCCATATTGTATCCGGCATGTTGTGGTGACGATACGCTGGAGGCGACTCTTGAAAACGTCGAAGCGTTCTGCCGCGATGCCACATCAGAAGCGGGCCAATTTCTGGAGAGCTTTCCGGAATATGCTGCGGAAGTGCGTGCGATGCTGGCGTTGTCGTGCATGAATAGCGCTGTCGCAGCGCCGGTCTTGTCACGCAGCACGGCTGGTGGCACATTGATGCGTCAAAAGCTTGAACCGGTCACGACGCCAATTCTGCAGCAAATTGCGGTGCTGCGCGGACAGGCTTTCAGCGCTACCGCTCCGCGCAGACGTTCTCGCGCATAAGAGCAGGGAAAGTTTTCCGGCAGCCTTTCTGCGGCCCTTAGTACGTTATCTCCGCCAGGTTCCAGCGCGGTTTGACGTTGAAGCGATAATCTTTTTTGCCTTGTTGTTGCGCCAGTCTTAACGCCCCGGCGAAGGCGATCATCGCTCCGTTGTCTGTGCAGAACTCCAGGTCGGGATAGAACACTTTGCCGCCACGTTTGTGGATGACTTCATTCAGGCGGTTACGCAACTGCTGGTTTGCGCCTACACCACCTGCCACGACTAGTTGATCCAGTCCGCTTTGTTTGAGTGCAGATAGTGCCTTGCTTGCCAGCACATCCACGATGGCTTCCTGTGCGGCATGGGCGATGTCGGCGCGCGTCTGTTCATTCAACTCGTGCTGCTGGGTGAGAGTGAGCACTGCTGTCTTCAATCCACTGAAACTGAAATCCAGATCGCCGCTGTGCAACATCGGGCGCGGCAATTTGAATCGTCCCGGTGTGCCGCCTTGTGCCAGTTGGGACAGCAATGCACCTCCCGGATAGTCCAGCCCCAAAAGTTTTGCGCTTTTGTCGAATGCTTCGCCAGCCGCATCATCGACCGATTCGCCTAATAAGGTGTAGCGACCCACGCCATCCACTCGCATCAGTTGCGTGTGCCCGCCGGAAACCAGCAAAGCGACGAAAGGAAACTCCGGTGCCGGGTTGGATAATAGGGGCGAGAGCAGGTGACCTTCCAGATGATGTACGCTGATGGTAGGAATATTCAGCGTATAGGCCAGCGCGCAAGCGATGCTCGCGCCGACCAGTAACGCGCCGGACAGCCCGGGGCCTTGCGTATATGCGATGGCACCTATGTCATGCAGTGTGCAGTCGGCTTTTTGCAGGACGGCACGTATTAACGGCAATGCATAGCGAACGTGATCGCGCGAGGCAAGTTCGGGTACGACACCGCCATATTCATTATGTAATGCAATCTGCGAATGTAGTGTATGCGCCAGCAGGCCGCGCTCGGTGTGATACAGCGCGATGCCGGTCTCATCGCAAGAAGATTCAATTCCAAGTGTAATCATGACATTTAAAGATTATTAGACGATGTCGCATTGTAATGAGAAAGACGATAAGGCATGCCGTCTGGAGATTTTTACAAATATATTTCACAAATGTGTTGACGCGAGTTTTTGAATCCCTATAATGCGCAGCTCTTCGCTACGGCGGGGCTGAAATAAAGCGAAATTTGAAGATAAAAATCGCTTAATAATCAATAAAATGATTGAGTTTCAACCTCGGTGTAAGCATGGAAATATAGTGCAAAAGTATAGTTGACAATAAGATTTTAGTCCCTATAATGCGCACCTCTTCGCAGCTGAGGCTGATGAGGAAGTGGTAAAAAAGTTCTTTAAAAGATAGAAGAAACAACCGATTAGTGTGGGTACCTGTACTGAGGCAGACCGAATTTGCTTAGGCAAATGGAGTCGACTCAAG
>CAINCU010000020.1 GCA_903847155.1 uncultured Gallionellaceae bacterium
GCCAAGGGCGGCAAGAAGGATGAGTTCATCAAGGCGCTGATGGAAATCGAAGGCTTCGTTTACGAAGGCAAGATTCCAAAGGTGCTTAAACATTCAGCAGAGTAAGGCCTGCTCGCTCCTTCGGGAGCGGGCTTTTCAAAGCGCAACGGCACGTGTGCTTTGAAAAGCAGAATTCACTCTCGACGCTTATGCGCCGGGTTGATATTGGTGGCTGGCCAATCCAAACAAACAGAAGATACGCAAGTATCAACGAATCACCCAAAGCAGCATCCACCCAAGCGGGACACTATCCCGCAAGGGCATGGTGTCCCCTTTTTTTGTTTCATCAAAAGGAGATACACCATGTTCCAAGCACTTCAAACTTTGCTTGCCGCCCTGGCAAGCTTGACCGTCTCTATGGTCGCAAACACGGATGGCACCATTACGGTGACTGTCATCCCGAAAGGCGGCAAAGACGGGAACGCTCTCGATACCCCACTGACACTCACCGGCACTGCCGCTGAGTTGGACGAAGGGTTTGCAGACGTTCTAACCAGCTACACGAACAAGCGTCAAACCTTGTCCGACCAGCTGGCTGCCACAGAAGCGATTCTGGAAGCAGCACAGCAGGAAGCTACTGACAAGGCGAAGAAGTCGATCGCCAAGCCAGCAAAAAATGCCTCATCACCAGCCAAAAGTAATGCAGAAAATTTGGGCGGTGATGATGAGCAACAACACGAAGATGATGAATCTGGCGCGAGCAGCACAGCGCAGGCTTCGTCCACCCCGGCATCAACAACATCCACACCTTCGGCAGCAGCAGTAGCCAAGAACTTGTGGGATTAAGGGGAGGATGACGACATGGCACTCCAAACCACATCATTGACTCGCACCTTTGCGTACAGCGGCTTGACTCTTCCAGATCCTGGGAAAGGCTTGTCGCTCGAAGAAGTTCGCGACGTTTATTCAGCCACCTACCCAGAACTGATCTCGGCCTCCATCGAGGGGCCGGAAAAGAAGGGTGACAACTTGGTTTACACGTTCCGCAAGGGCGTGGGGACGAAGGGCTGATCATGGGGGCATCGCTGAAGGCAAGGCTCAAAGCCTTATCCAAGGATGCCTCCTCAACCAAGCAGCAGGGGCTGGTTATCGCCCCGCCTGCTACTCAAAAGGAGCAGTTATGCGTAACAGCATTGGTTCAGCTCGCGCGATCGTCAAAGAGAGCGCAGAAGGAAGACCTGTTGCTGCCTCCACCGGGGGCTTTGCCGCTGGTTTTCTGACGCTTCCCGGAATCTCTCCAACCGTACCAGTCCAATCGGTGCATGGGGATGATGAAGGGAGGTTGTTGCAGACTGCCAAGTTGTGCGCAGAGCTGGTTGAGGATGACGAACTCGTTATCCATGACAAGACAACTGCGCGCGACATCATCAGTCAATCGTTATCTGTATGGGCTTCCAAGCATTGTGCAGATATTCAAGTGCTGGATAAGTTCGAGCTTCTCGCGAGCCTTGACCGTGAAGCGTTTGGTCTGGACTACGATGGCTGCCCGAAAAAGAAATGCCTGTACATCGGGTTTCAATCACAGCAAACAACGCCATACATCAACGTCAAGGCGAAAGTCGAGATGTTGGAGTCGGTGCATCCGGGTCTGGGTCGAACCGCAGTCAGCTTCGCGGAGAGGGCCAGCTATCGGACATTTACGGCGTTCACGCCGCAAGTGGCTCTTCATCACGCCTCATACCTGTACTGGTGTGGGATGGACAACGATGAGGATTTGAAAGAAGAG
Source organism: uncultured Gallionellaceae bacterium (assembly GCA_903847155.1). GTDB lineage: Bacteria > Pseudomonadota > Gammaproteobacteria > Burkholderiales > Gallionellaceae > Sideroxyarcus. Next base: position 1,766 of record CAINCU010000020.1, read on the forward strand.
ATGAAGGCAATGGGTGATGAGAGCGAACGTGACGAAGATGCATTTTTGCCAAGCCAGTTTTTGTCGTCATTTCCAAGCTATCTCTTCAGTGGCGAAGAGCTTGAGCGAGACGTGATTCAACGTCTCGCATCCAGCCCTGAAACCACTGGCGAAACGGCTCGGGTCATTTTGTCCATCATGGACTTGATTGATCAGGATGCCAAATTGCCTTACCTCAACGACTACTACGGTGAACATGCCTATTTCTCATGCTACATGGGAACAGGGGATGACATGCTGGGGCGCGTGTTAGATGACTTTTATCAAGACACATGCAGCGGTGAGTACACCGACTTTTATGGAGTGGCAGAAGTCGCATTCAACAAGAGAGCTTTCCAGAAATGGAAGGCCGACATGGAGAAAGGCTTCGCGCTCTACACACAACTTGATCGCCTGATGCGCTGCATCGGCGATGTTCAATAAAGGAGGCATCATGCAAGTTCAAGCAGCATGCGTGTCTGGCGCGCAGAAAGTGTACGAAATGTCTCACGCAATCCTGTTGTATGGCGAGCGGGGCGGGCAGGCAGTATTCGCTTCAGTGCATGGCATTCAAACAAGCAAAGAGGGTGTAGCAACCATTGAAGCGGGCACGCCGGTCTCAAAGATTGGTCTCGTGAAGATGATGCAAACCCTCGTGCCGGAGGATTACGCGCCGGCAGAGTTGTTGGGGAATCACATCCTCGCCAAAGGGAGCGACTATCTTGTGTGGTACTGCAAACCCCAGAAGCGTCAGGTGTGGTTCAAAAACAAAGAGATTGGGCAAGATGTAAGCGCAACAACCTATCAACCTGGGCTGGTGTTCATCATCAGTAAGGGGCATTGGTATGTGTTTGCCGTCAAAGGCAGCAAGCGCCCAACATCGAGCACGCCACTTTACGTGGCTCCGTACCTCAACGTGTGGAAAGGTGGTTGCATCTGTACTGGCAATATCGAAACGCCGAAAGGTGAATTGAAGTTCAGTACGGCGGCGTGGGAAGAGGCGTTTTTTCGAAGCTACTTCACACACCCCAACCAGCATGAGAAAGGAGCGCTGACATCGTATCGCGGCGGGATATTTTCGCTATGGCGTGCGCTGATGAAAGGTCGAGCTTTTCCGACTGAATCATTGGTGCGCGCCGGTGAGACGCTTGATCAGGCATTTGAAAGGTCGGTTAAACATGGACAGCCGTGACGTAGCGCTGCAAAGCGTGCTGCCCACGGTGATGGTGCCACGCTATTCCGAACTGGAAGAACTGGCCACGCCCGGCAACCGTCTTTTGATGGCCGCCAATGGTGTGTGGCTGGAAGTTTGCCGCGCATGGTTGTATGTGCGCCTGCCGGTCGCTAAGCCTGCAAGCATCCCGGTTCCATACGGGGATGTGAGCGAGGAAATGCGATTTGGTTTTGGCAAACTGCCGAAGGCAATGGTCGCTCAGTTCATCGAGTTGGCCAGAGCGCGTTGCCCGAACGAGTGTGCTGCTTGGGTCGTCTGGAATTCGCGGACGAACGAGTGGCGACTGACGATGCTTGAAGAAACGTCGGTCGGGCCTGGTCACGTGAACGTCAACCTGCCAGCACTGGGGGAAGATGAACACATGGTCATGGATTTGCACTCACATGGGCTGACTGAAGCGTTCTTTTCCAGAACGGACAATAAAGATGATCGAGGCGCAACAAAAATCGCCGGAGTCATTGGAAATCTTGATAAGCCGGAGGCGACAGCATCTTTTCGCCTCTGTGCGAACGGGGTGTTTGTTCCTCTTCAAAGCCCGATTGGGCAGGAAGGAAGCAAATGATCCATAACATCGAATCTAGTCTGCTCACGCGGGCAGTAAAGGTGGTGTTGGTCGGCGCTGGTGGCACGGGTTCGCACGTCTTGCGACGGCTGGCCAACATACACCTTGCGTGGACCGAGCTGGGGCATCCTGAAGGTTTGGATGTCCTGGTTGTAGATCCTGACACCGTGTCAAAAACCAACGTCGGTCGGCAGAATTTCTGGCCATCCGATGTTGGGCAGCCAAAGGCAGAAATACTGGTCAACCGCTGCAATATGCTTATGCAGACGAGCTGGCAGGCTGAAATTGCTAAAGTCACTGACGATTCGCGGTTCAACTTCCAGCCGGACATCGTGATCGGGTGCGTCGATAACAGGAAGGGCAGAGGTTCGATACTCAAGGCGCTCAAGCGCAGTGTGTATCAACGTTCTGCTTATTACTTGGATATTGGCAATCGTGAGCATGATGGGCAGGTGGTGTTAGGCGAAGTTTTCGGTGAGAACTTCAAGCGGGAACATCGCTTGCCTCACGTCGCCGATCTCTACCCGGACATCATCGACGCTTCGCTGGATGCAATGGACGATGCGCCAAGCTGTAGTTTGGCTGAAGCGCTGGAAAAGCAGTCTCTGTTCATCAACGACACGATGGCGAATGCCGCATGCAATCTGTTGTGGGAGCTATTCCGTTATGGGCAGATCACGCATCATGGCCAATTCGTCAACATCAAGTCAGGGCGCGTATCGCCACTGGCCATCGACCCCGATGTGTGGAAACGCTTTGGCTACGATGAGAATGCAAAACCGAAGCGGCGCAGTAAGGTCGCAAGGAAGTAGGTAGATAGCAGCGAGTCCCGTCCGTGCCGTTTGCGGATAGGGACACGATGAAGCCCCTTTTGGTGAAAACCAAGCGGGGGCTTCACCAAGTCATTGGCGTGATGATTTGGTGAAGCCTCTGTTTGGCTTCTCTCACCAACTTGAATAGGAGATTCATCATGTCGTTATCTGCTCAAACACTAGAATTTTTTTCAAAAGTGGCCAAGAAAAACTTTGGATTGGCTTGTGATGTGTATTACGTTCTCGCATCAGGGCAAGAAATAACGCCCAAAGAGCGGAGCATGATACAAGAAGCATTGCGCATTGCTGGTTGATGGGGTTGTGGGCGATGTCAAATAGAGGAAGCCAGTGCATTTCGGTGCGCTGGCTTTTTTCTTGCCCTAAATTCCTTGCGTTATTGCATATCATATCGTAACAACGTAACATAACGTATCATAACGTATCATAACAAAAGGAGGGTGGCATGGCACGAGAATCAAACATCACGTATGAGCAGGTCGCCACAACTGCAGATAACCTCAAGGCGCAAGGCGAGAAGCCGACCAGTCGCGCAGTGCGCGAGTTGCTTGGCACAGGCAGTATGGCCACCGTCTGCAAGTTCCTACAGCAATGGAAGGCCGGGCAAACAAGGCAAGGCCAGGCCGCCGACGACACCATAGATCCATCCGTGGCGCGCGCCATTAGCGCCAACATTGCCGCCAAGATTCAAACGGCCACCAGTGAGGCAACAGCGAGTCTGGCCGATATGCAAGCGGAGCTGGACTCAGTGATTTTAGAGAATGAGCGCCAAGCCAACGAAATCAATGATCTGACGGTTGAGGCCGCCTACCACAAAGAGGAGGGTGCAAAACTGGCTGGGCAGATACAACAGCTTTCCGCCGATCTCATCCGCACAACATCAGAATTGGATGCAGAGCGCCAAGCTGCAGAACAGGCACGCATCCAGCTGGCCAAGTCGGAATTGCGGCTTGAGGCTGTGCCGCGTATCGAGGCGGACATTGAAAAAGTTAGCGCGGAGCTCGCTTTAGAGCGCAAAGCATCAGCCGCCGCAAGGGAGGAGGCTGCTGAACTGCGCGGAAACATTGCTGTGTTACGCGAGAAAAATTGAGCGTGTTCGACATCTTTGTTATCAAGCGCCAGATGCTGAAGGAATTTACTATTTAACTGTCCACTTGAGTTAATTTCAGCTATCCGATTAGTTGCCATGTTTTACGGTGTGGCGGCCATGCTATACACTCGCGCAAATTATGAAATCGGGGCGGACAGGTGGCAGACAATTACGATCAGTACAGCAAAGAAGAACTGTTGCGCTTATTGCGTGAGCGTGACCGCAAGCCGAAATTCGGGCTAGTGTGGGAGCGTAACGAGATCGAACACGACAAGAGCCTGAACGACGATTTTGTAGCGCTTGATTTTGATCCTGCCCTTTCATGCGGCGATGCAGCATTTGAAAATCTTATCATTGAGGGAGACAACTTCGATGCCCTGCGCTATCTGCGCATGACCCATGCTGGACGGGTGAATTGCATTTACATTGACCCGCCATACAACACCGGCAACCGTGACTTCATCTATAACGACCGCTTCGTGGACAAGGACGATGCCTATAGGCATTCCAAGTGGCTGGAATTTATGTATCGGCGGCTGACGCTAGCGAGAGATTTACTAACTAAGGATGGTGTAATTTTCGTTTCGATAGATGACAACGAAATGCTGCACTTGGGCATGTTGATGGATCAGGTGTTTGGCGAAGCTAACCGGGTGGCGACGTGTATCTGGCAAAAACGTTACACATCAGCTAACGACCATAAAACTATTGCCCCTATGCACGAATACGTGCTGGTGTATCAGGCTGGGGATGCGTGGCGGCGCAACCTACTGCCGCGTGGCGAAGAGAAAGATAGGCAATACCGATCCACAGATGAAAAGGGCATTTTTAGAACCAGCGACTACACTTGTAATAAAAGTGCCGACGAACGCCGAAATCTCTATTACCCAATCATTCAACCCAATACCGGCGAGGAAATCTGGCCTAGCAAAACCCGTGTTTGGGCGTACTCAAAAGAGGAACACTTACGGCATGTAGCTGAAAGTTTGATTTATTGGGGCAAAGACGGCAAGGGAAAAGTACCCGCTTATAAGCGTTACAAGCATCTTTTAAAAAATGCTGGGGTTGTACCAAATACTTGGTGGACGTTTGAAGAGGTAGGACATACCGACTCAGCGAAAAAAGAGCTACTTGAAATTCTCCATGAACAATCTCAGCCGTTTACAACTCCCAAGCCCACGGAATTGATTGAGCGCATCCTGCGCATTGCTACCCAGCCTGGCGACTTGATTCTGGATTTTTTTGCAGGCAGCGGCACTACCGCCCACGCAGTGATGAAGCTGAACGCGGAAGATGGCGGCAAACGTCGATTCATTCTAGTTTCCAGCACTGAGGCAACTGGTGATGAGCCAAACAAGAACTTGTGCCGCGATGTTTGCGCAGAACGTGTGCGACGGGTGACACATGGCTACACCAATAAAAAGGGTGAGGCCGTGGAGGGATTAGGCGGTTCATTCGCGTATCTGCGCACCAAACGCATTCCGGTATCACGCGTGTTCAACGATATGCAGCACGAGCAGGTATGGAGGGCGTTGCAGTTAATACATGGTGCGCCACTGACCGGATACGACCAAGACGTGTCGGTGCAATTGTCGGGCAATGCGGATGATCGGCTGCTGTACGTGCCAAAACTTTCCGAGGCGATACTGATTGAAGTGGCGCGGCTGGCAGATATGGGCGGGCGGATGGTGGTGTATTCATGGCAGACGGGACAAATTAGGCAGCGAGTGGAAGCACCGAATGTCGCCTTTGAAAAAATCCCTGAATTTTTGGTTTCCAGATTCGGGGGCAGCAAATGATCGTTTCTCCGAGCAGGTATCAGAAAGAAGCTTGCGACAACGCACTGTCGATATTTCGATATGCCTTGAAGCAGATTGAGGTCGCACCAGATGAGGCGAACCGCAAACAGGCTGCAGCTTATAACGGATGCGCACTGATTCAAGCGCCAACGGGTTCCGGCAAGACGATGATGGCCGGAATGATTGCCGAAGAGTTTGCGCGTGAAGCGAAAATCGTATGGTTTTGGTTCACGCCTTTTGCCGGGCTGGTGGATCAGGCTAGCGTGGCACTAAAAAAACAATTTTCCGGTTTGCGCGTGCGCGACATTCAAGGCGACCGGTTGGTAATGGGAACGCGCAGCGGCGATGTATTTGTCTCCACCTGGGCTGCGGTAGCGGCCAACAATGAGAAGGCGCGGCGCTTGCGGCGTGACGGAGATTTGTCGCTGTCACTGGACTCGTTGATTCCATCGTTGCGCGAGCTGGGATTTCATATCGGAGTGGTGGTGGACGAAGCGCATCACACTTTCGGTAGTGCAACCGAGGCGGTGCGTTTTTATACCGAGGTGATGCAGCCGGAATTCACACTGCTGATTACAGCCACGCCGGACGATAAGGACGTGGACAAGTTCAAGCGCACGACGGGTATTGCCGAACTGCACCGCATTACCGTGAGCCGTCAGGATGCGGTGGATGCGGGCATGATTAAGTCGGGCATCAAGTCGGTGGCTTATCTCGCACCGGATGACCAAAAGGCGCTGGTAGATTTCCAGATGGCGGCGCTGGCCGATGCGAAGACGGTGCATGAGCGCATCAAGCAAGAGCTGCAGAGTGTAGGCATCAATCTGATGCCGTTGATGCTGGTACAGGTGGCGACCAGCGAAAAAGATGACGATGTGGCAAGGGCACGCGAAAATCTGAAGCTGCTGGGTTTTCGCGAAGAAGCGATTGCGTCCTATACAGCGAAAGAGCCATCAGACGATTTGCTGGCGGTGGCATTGGACGAAACGAAAGAGGTTCTGATCTTCAAGATGGCGGTGGCGCTGGGCTTTGATGCACCACGTGCGTTCACGCTGGTTTCCATGCGCGGGGCGAAAGATACCGACTTCGGCATTCAGGTGGTGGGGCGCATTTTGCGGGTGCATCGTCTGTTGCAAGGACGCGAGGTTTCGGAGTTGTTGCGCAATGGTTATGTGTTCCTTGCAGACGCTGAGAATCAAACCGGATTGACGGGGGCTGCGGACAAGATCAATGCGATACGCACCGGACTTTCCAATATCAGCCCCTATACGATGGTGGTAAATATAGCCGGACAGAATCAGGTGCAGATTGTGCAGAATGGGCAAAGCACGATGCTGACAGTTGTGCCACAAACTCCTGCCATTTCTTATACGCCACAGGACTCTAATGTGCAGCCAACTTATGCGATAGCGGGCGCACTTTCGGGCGGGTTGCAAAACATATTGGATGGTTTTGTTTTGGCGATGCCGGAGGCACAGACGGAACAAATGCGGAAAGCGGTGGCGGAACTCGCTAGTACATCGCGTTTCACGCTGAAAATTCACGGTTTGAAATTCAAGACAGAACGTATGCCATTGGGAACCGATGCGCTGCTGGCATGTATCGGCGGCAAGGTTGCGATTGGTGACAAAGAGTTAAGCGAAGGCCGACGAGCTAAAACGACGGTGATCCGACGCGAGGAGGAGATATTTACTCGCACGGTGACTGATTCAAAATATCAGGCGCGAATATCCGAGGCCGAGATTGCTCGTCGTGCGCAGCGCGTTTTGTTTGAGCCGGATTATCTTGATCCGCGTGATTTGCATGCCGTGTTGATTAAACGATTGCAATTTGAATATGAAGCACGCGGGTTTGAGTCTGACGAGCGCGATCTTGAGTTAGTGCTCGATTTGATTCTGGTGGCATTCCCCAGTCTCATTCGACAGGCAGCGCGGGAATGTGCAGCGCAATATGCCGAGTTGATGGACACCTCACCATTGCCAGACGGCATCGAGTTGTCATCGGGAGCGCGCACTTCGCGCCTGAATGTATATAGTGTGATGCCGCCCGATTTGAACCGCGACGAAATGGCCTTTGCCGAAATGCTAGACAGTGATTTATCCGGGACGGTGGAGTGGTGGCATCGCAACGAGCCGCGCAAGCCGTGGTCTATCGGATTGATTCTGCCGAATGGTGCGCAATACTTCCCAGATTTTGTGGTGAAGGTGAGCGGGCGTACATTGGGCGATGGATTGTTGTTAGTGGAAACAAAGGGAGATCACTTGCTGAATAGTGGCGACACACTAGACAAAGTGATGGCGAGTCACCAGCTCTATAAACGCCCAGTGATGTTGATGCGTGAAGACAGCGGACGGTTTATGACTATCCGGCAAGATGCCAACGGGAAGAACGCACCGGATCAGATTTTTCGGTTGGACTTGATGATGGAGTATTGAAAATAGTATCCTCAATTCCCGTCGACGGAAACGGAGCGCAGCTTTCTGCGTTGAGGAGGGAAGGTGAACGTTGGTAGCCTCACAGTATTTGCGTATTCCAATGAAATCCGCCACCTGTTCCGATGAAAATTCCGCAAGCAAATTCAACTGCGAATTGTTATATGTGAACGTGGATGAACAATGCTGCGATTTGAACGACAGCTTTCGCTAACAAAGCTGAAGTTGATATTTTTGTGATACCAGGTGGCGCAATCGACCCGAAGCGGACCTTGGATTGTTCACTATTCCTTCGTGCAACATGATGCCTGAATCATGTACGATGTCTCCAAACTAATAGCGATTACAAAATTAGAATGAGCCACATAAGCGCAACAGTGCGGTTGAGACCTGTCAGATTCGCATTTTTGGTGAGGCCAAGTGACAAGAAACGTGTGCTTGAGATCATGCGAATCAATACGTGCCTCTGGGGCGGTAAATTCAATCCCATTATTCCGTACTTTCAGCAAGTTCCAGCTTGGTGGGACAGACATGGACATCGCTTCGACACCGCGAGGCAGATCATAAATGGTTACCTCGACCGCTATGAGCCAGATTTCTTAGTCGAAGCCGAAAAAGGGCTGGCAGGCGGACTAGGTTTCAGCTCGAAGCGAGTGCTTCAGTTGTCTGAACTTCTTGTGCATGAAAATGATCGTTATAGAAATGGCAATGGCTTAAGCACGATTGACCTCTACAAAGAGCTTTACCTAAAAGAGTTCCAGTTTCAACATCGTCACAAGCACAACATCACGAACGTTACCGCTGAAAATCCCGCATTCAACGCCTTCTGCGCCTGCGCGTTTGGTGGTTTTCCAGAACAGAATACTTTGGGCCATTTCAAGCGAGCCTTTAAAGATGCGTTTGATCCGTCAGAAGTAACTCTCAATGGCGGGGCACTCGCGAAACTATACCGATCAGGTTTAACTTCTGCGCTTGATATTGGTCTTGAGAAAATCGAGGTGGACTACCACGATCATAGCGCAGCAACGCTCTTCGTATTGGATGCACTTGAGTCTCGCGACCTCATAGACTTCTGGAATCTGAGAACACTTCAACGGGATATTGTTGCGATTCCCATTCAGTGGATTGATGAGTTATCCAATTACTGCCGCGGCCTTATCAAGAAGGCACACCGACCGATGCCCAACAATCCAAATGGAGTAATGCTTAGAGCGCATGTCATGTTCTCTCGCTCCATTCCTAAAGCAAATATCGAAGACATTTATCAGAAAAATATTGTGGTGGATGTGCCCGGAGCAAACGTGCGTCAGGATTGGTATCCCTCCATCTGGAAGCCCACTCCAAACGGACACATAAGGTCGTCACGTCCGACATTAACGGCTGCGAAAAAGACCTTTGATGTGCAATACGCGGAAGACAATCCAGATATTCGGTTTGATTCGATCCCCCCAGATTTTGCTGAGCAATATGGTGCCAAGAATCGCTGGGTGAATGTCATAAAGTTGCGAGACTGGGGTTTCAAGAACCAGATAGCGACAGCACTACCAACGGAATATAGAGATCCAAAGTTCTCGCCATTTTCTCTCGGTCGTGACACATACATTTCAACGACTGAAGGCTTCGTCATATTCCAGAAATATCGAGATGGTCAGCACTATTGGAAGTTGACTGATGGCTTTAACGCTATTGCCGAATGGCTTAAGACTTCTAAAATCACGGTGAAGTTATCTGATGCGGGCAGGGCGACGCAGCAAATTATTCAAACTCTGGGAGGCTTTGGTGGCGTACGCAGTATTGCAAACGCGGATGTAGTAAAGCTGCTCAACGGAATATCGAGAAAGCCGATTGCGAAGAGCATGCAACAGAAAGAATTCATCAATAAGGTGAACGACGCGGTGAAAGGTGACGCGTGGATGAAGGGTGCAGCCGATAAACTGGTCAAAGGGAACGCCGTTGAATTGGGTCTCGAACTCAAATGTACAAAGTGCTCAAGTTGGAGTTGGTATTCATTGAAGCAGTTGGACTATAAGGTTAGCTGCGACCTCTGTCTTCGTGAGTTCAGCTTTCCGGTACTCGATCCCGGAGGCAAAGAAAATTCCAGATGGGCGTATCGACTCATTGGTCCATTTGCATTACCAGACTATGCCCGTGGCGGCTACGCTGCTTCGCTCGCCATTCGTTTCTTTTCTGAAAATGTCGGGCATAACGATACCAACGTAACGTGGTCTTCAGGACTGGAGCTTACCTTTCCAAACGAAATTCCAATCGAGGCGGATTTCATCCTCTGGTATCAGCGCACTGAGATTTTTGGCACCGATCATCCAACGGAAATAGTATTTGGCGAAGCAAAAAGCTTTGGTCGTGCAGGTTCGGAAAATCCTCTGATGGTTGCAAGAAGGGCTGCAAAGAAAGACGTTTTTTTAGATGATGATGTGGCGCGCCTGAAACGCTTGGCTGAAAAATTCCCCGGTGCCGTGCTTGTGTTTGCCACAATGAAAGTTGCAAGTGAATTAACGGGTGATGAAGTAAGACGTATACGGAAATTGGCTGAGTGGGGTCGTGAGTACGTCCGGGAGTCACGCCATTCACGCGCCCCCGTGATCTTGTTGACTGGCGACGAGTTATTTTCTTCCTATTCACTGGAAGTTAGTTGGGAGAGAAAAGGTGGTAAACACGGAGCGTGCATTTCGGCTGGGCACATACGGCTGGATCATCTTAAGACGTTGGCAGACTTGACTCAACAACTCTACCTCGGTATGCCTTCGTACAGCGAATGGTCTCAGGCAAAATGGGATGCGCGGCGAGAGAAACAAAAGAAACGTGAGTAATATTTATTGTGATATTTTTTGACGTAACGACTGCTTCTGGCACGGAGCGCTCATAGCGCCTCGCAATTTGCCTGCCATAAAGCGGACATCATCGGCGAATGAGTCAGGCCGAGCGCGACTGTCTTCTATGGCCGATTATGTAGACCGCTTGATTATGTGGACTTGATCCTCTGCACCCGCCAGAAGCCCTTGGCTGGAGCGGAAGACATTATTGCAAAGGTCTACATAATCCACAATTCACCAAGGGTCGGAAGTTGTTGACGAGGTGTCACTCACAGGATCGTCATCGCTCCCCTACCAGCCCCTGCGTGGTTTCACTGGAAATATATGACCGATTTTGCTTTTACGGGCTCTTGCCTGGCTCATGAAATTATGGCGACTACGCACAATCAATTTCTTCTGGAAAGTCGCGTGGTGCTTGGCGTTCGTGATAATTAGGCGTTGCTATTCTCCATAATCGAGCAGTCTACATAATCGGCCTAATGGAGCGGGCTACATAAGGCCGAAGAATAGACGCGAGTTGCGTGGATACGCATCAAATTCTAATGCCGCTCCTGCCCAACTCCCGTAACGACATTTCCCAGCACCCCGACCAGTATCTCCATCGCATTAGACAATAACTCGATCTGACCATCGTTGGGTTCAGCCACACCAATCATGGCCAATGTTTCTTCCAAAGGCAGCTCTCCATATTTCGATTGATAGTGAGCGAGATTCATTGCCAACAGCCTTGCTGTTTCAGCGATGTCGTCCTTGCTCGAATTTTCGATGAGCTGATCTGCGAGGTTGTAGTATTGTTTGAATGTTGATAAATCAGACATGGGAAATCTCCGATGAGGTGGTTCAATCATAATCTTGGCGCTGTTGTACTGCACATTATCTTTGCGCTGATAGCAACCCCAGCTTTTTCTGCCGGAAACGACTTTGAAGATTGTCGGCAGTTCTTTGCCAACAACACGCCACCCTTCATACAGCATCAGGAAAAACTTCAACCACGAGCACTATGCTTTAGTGCTTTCGCTATCTTTCACTCGGGCACGAATCGCACGCCAATCTACGTTGCTGAACGTCTAAACAAAAAGGATTTCAATCCATCGAAGAAGAACCATCGAACAGATAATTTCTATGAAGAAGCGAGACTGCCCCAAGCAGAACGCTCACAGTTAGACGATTACCGTGATTCTGGATATGACCGAGGACACATGGCCCCTGCTGGTGACATGGCAAATTCAGAGTCGATGTCACAGAGCTTCTCACTTGCAAACATGGTTCCTCAGAACTCGTATAACAATCGAAAAACATGGGCGAGCATTGAGAAGGCAACGCGCAAATATGTGATGCGCGCAGAAGGCGATGTTTTCGTAATTACCGGGCCTGTTTTTGATGAGAACTCCCCGACAATTGGTGAGAACCATGTGCGAGTTCCACGGTATCTGTTCAAGCTGGTATATGACCCATCTGCAAACAAGGCATGGGCGCATTGGATTGAGAACTCGGACGAAGCTAGGGTAGGTAAACCAATCAGCTACGAAGAGCTTGTGACTCGAACAGGCATTGATTTTCTTCCCAGGTATCACGACTGATCATGTGCGGCCGATTCGCTCTCGATTTGCCACCACTAAAGCTCGCCGAGCATTTCAATCTCGTAGAAGAGGCAGACTATGCACTGTCCTGGAACATCGCCCCATCATCTCGAATCTGTTCCATCACGGCAGATGAACAAGATCACAGGCACGCACGGTTGATGCAATGGGGTTTGATACCGTCTTGGGCCAAGGATGCCTCCATCGGTAACAAACTCATCAATGCGCGCGGCGAGACTGTCGCAGAAAAGCCATCATTTCGATCAGCCTTCAAATCGCGCCGCTGCATCATCCCTGCATCTGGATTCTTTGAATGGAAGACTGAGAACGGGGTTAAGCAACCCTATTACATCAGCTTCAAGTCAGGCGAGCCGATGGCCTTTGCAGGTCTTTGGTCGAAGTGGAATGACACTGATAGTTGCTGCATCATCACAACGTCGGCAAACTCGCTCATGGAGCCTATACATGAGCGTATGCCGGTGATTCTGAATGTGGGGCAGTGGGAGACTTGGCTTTCACTTGGTGTGAATCAGTCAGATTTGCTGCTCCCCATGATCCACCCGCACGATGCTGAAGTGATGCAGGCTTGGCCGGTTGGTAGGGATCTGAATCGGGCAGGACTAAGGAATGATTCGGGGTTGGTGGTGCCAGTATAGTCAGGTTATCGGTCATTCGAATTCTCCATTTACGATACAAAATTCAAATATGCGATTATCTCCCGGCTTTTTCGGTGTCCTGTTTACTGGTTCTGGGACTTGGGAAGTCAATCTTGATAATCTAGATTTGACGATTCAAAGAGGAGATAGCCTCACTAGTCGGATCTACTATCCATCTGTCACCTCAGTAACTGTTACACGCGGCGTATTCTGGTCAACAGTCAGAATTCGTTCTTCCGATCTGGATATTGAGCTCGGCGGCATGACAAACAGTCTTGCCAGACTTTTTAACGAAAACCTGATAGCGCATGTCGCAAACAGTTTGCTGGGCATCTTGCATGAAAACACCCCAGCCGTCCGCAGTCTTGCAGAGTCACTGGATGTGTTCCTGAATTTACCGAAGTACCTTGCTCATCGAGATGTCACGCAATGGTTTGCATGCCATGAATCGAGTCACGACGCATCAGTTAGAGCTGCCCTAGCTGTACTGGGTCATCCCTTTGTCCCTATGAATAGGCTTAGCCCTGAGTTACGTACATGCTTGACCAAATTGCGCGGTATTTTCTCCGACAACTCTGGTCTCCTGAAGAAACGAAACAGTGAATTTGTTGAAAGAGAAATGATTGCTCATAGAGCGCTATTCGATTCGGTTGAGAACACACCACTGACTCTGGAGCAACGTGTTGCTTCCATCGTAATGGAAGACCGTAACTTGCTGGTTGCGGCAGCGGGATCTGGTAAAACTTCCACAGTGGTCGGGAAGATTGGGTATGCCCTAATTAAAAAACTAATGGCACCAAACGAAATCCTTGTTCTGGCGTTCAACAACAATGCCGCACGCGAACTCGAAGAACGCATACAGGAACGGCTCAAACCATTTCTCTGTGGACGACAGATCAAGGTCAAGACTTTTCACGCGCTTGGGCTGGATGTGATCGCAGAAGCCACCGGCAAGAAACCAACCATTACCAACTTTGCGTCCGGCGGGGAAATATCGGATGTCCAGCTAATCACTGAACTGATCAACTCGCTTCTGGGTTCCGATGTAAATTTTCTCATGCAGTGGACATTGTTCATGTCTCTATGTCGCAAGCCTGCCAAGAACCCAGCTGAATTTGGGTCTATTCAGGAGTGGCAAAACTATGTGAAAGAAACTGGCGTTTATCACAACAAACAACCCGGATATTTGACGCTGAACGGAGAGGTCGTCAAGTCACAGGGAGAGCTTGCGATCGCAAACTGGCTTTATTTGCATGGCGTGGACTACGAATATGAACGGGCCTACCAGTACGAAACCGCTGACCGGCATCACCGGCAATACAAACCTGATTTCTATTTTCAGGGTATCAACTGTTATCTAGAGCATTACGCACTGGATGCAAATGGCAATCCACCCAAGGCATTCGGTGAAAAATATCGCGATTCCAGGGTATGGAAGCAACACTTGCATGCAGACAAGAGTACCGATGTGTTTGAGACTACGTTCGCTGAGTTTGCATCAGGTGCTTTGTTTGAAAAGCTTGAAAAGGAACTGACTCAACGCGGTGTCATACTAAAGCCACGCAGCCATGCCGAAGTAATCACAAACATAAACCTGCCGAAGTTGGATGGCGAAATCAGCTCACTGTTCAGAACATTCATCAAGCATGCAAAATCCAATGAGTTGAAATCGGATGAATTGGCATCCAAGGCAAGCACCATGTCCAATCCATACCGGGCTAGACTATTCGCTAACCTCGCCGGCAAAGTGATGCGCGCCTATGAGAAGAAACTCCATGATGCTAACGAAGTGGATTTTGAAGACCTTATCGTAGATGCGGCTCGCCGTGCTGCAGGTGAAGATTTCAAACATCCCTACAAACTGATACTTGTTGACGAGTTCCAGGATATTTCTCGCGGGCGGGAAAAGCTGCTTCTTTCGCTGTTATGCAAGAACCCTGAATGCCAACTATTTGCCGTGGGCGATGATTGGCAATCGATCTACCGTTTTGCCGGCTCTGACATAGCTATCTTCACCGACTTTCGGAATATCTTCGGTTATACGGCGACTAACTTTCTGACCCAAACCTTCCGTTCCAATCAGGGTATCGTCGATGTCGCTGCCGACTTTGTGCAACGCAATCCAAGTCAATTGAAGAAATCGGTAACGGCGATGGATAAGACCGTCGATAACGTGGTGGTGCTGCGCCAATACGAGCGCTTGCAAGATATGGAAACTCTCATAGAAGAGTCGCTCGCGGAATTGAGCGCTGAGGCCGTCGCGGCAAAGAAACAGGTAAAGGTATTTATTCTTGGACGCTATCGCAATCAGGCTCCAGATCAGCTGCCACACTGGAATAAGCAATTTGCCAGCCTCGATATCGAATTCAAAACGATCCATTCCTCAAAGGGGTTGCAAGCAGACTACGTGATCTTGGTTGGGTTGCACTCCGGAAAGAACTCATTCCCTTCCGAAATAGCAGACGACCCACTTCTTCAAATGGTGATGCCGACGCCGGAAACTTTTGCCCACGCTGAGGAACGCAGGTTGTTTTATGTGGCACTGACTAGGGCAAAACACAGGGTCTATTTGTTGGGCGGGAAGTACTCGCCATCATGTTTTCTGGATGATCTGCACGGAGTTAAATCTTCAAGCCAAACCAAGAAAGGTGCTACGGCTAAAGGCCCAGATATGAGTGCTCAAGTAACTACGCGTTGTCCTAAGTGCAAAAATGGATATTTGCGAATGAGAAAGGGACGGAAAGGAAATTTCTGGGGATGTTCGAAGTATCCCGCATGCAACTACACACAAGATGCGAACTCAGAAAGCCCTGATGGATATCTATTTTAAAGAACCAATCTAGCCAAGTCCTCTTGAGAATTGCTTAACAAGTGTTCGACAAAACCAACGTCCATCGAGCAATCTTTGCTGCACCAATAGTCGGTACTCGTTGGGAGGTGGTGCCAGTTTTCTGCTGTGTCTTTTTTTATTGCACCAAATGCAAGCGGCGACAATATTTTTCGCAGTATCTTTTCCTCCATCTTGGCGGGCAACAAGGTGTTCGGCAGTGCATCGAAAGAATTTTGCTTGAGACTTGCTAATGTTGTGGAGTTGAGCGTAGGACTCCAGATTGCTTTCCCACATAGGAAAGTTGCAGTAATAGCAGCGCCCAGACTGAGAGATGAATGCGGAATTACGGTGACGAGCCAATTTTGACGGCATTGAGGTTCCTTTTAAGTATCTAAATGAACCCCGCTAGCCTTATTGGTCATCGCGGGCACCAATCGACTAGACTGTCTGACTGGCCTTACACGCACTCCTATATAGAGACACGCTCAACAATAATAACCTACTCCATCAAGGTTGCAAATTGATTGCAGCATTTGACAACAGAACGAACGCTCTCTAGTATGTTTCGAACGTTCATCCTGTTCGTTGACTCCCATGACCACCGCGTTACCGCACATTTCCATCCAGATTCCTAAGCTGGGCTTAACGCCCATCCGCGTTCCGCTATTCAGTCATAAGGTCTGCGCTGGATTTCCATCTCCTGCCGATGATTACATTGAAGGCAGATTGAGTCTGGACGAACATCTGATCCAGCATAAGGACTCGACCTTTTTTGTGCGCGCCAAGGGCAACAGCATGGTGGGTGCCGGGATCTTCGATGGTGACTTGCTGGTTGTCGATAAATCACTGACTCCATCTTCAGGTGACATCGTCATCGCTATCGTGGATGGTGGCCTGACGGTCAAGCGAATGATCAGACGGGGTAGCGAGATCATCCTCAAGCCTGAAAACCCGCGACACAAGGAGATCGAGTTCAAGGAGGGTCAGGAGCTTCAGGTATGGGGGGTAGTGACCTCGACTGTGAAAAAATTCATCTGAGGCGGCTCTATGCCCATTGCTTTAGTTGATTGCAACAACTTCTACGGTGCGACCTGAAAGTCGCTTGTATTTCTGTTTCACAGGAGGAATCATGAACTGATGAAACCGGTTGTTCCATCAACCGTTCCCTACCCAGACATGCGGAGCCGGTAA
>CAINCU010000021.1 GCA_903847155.1 uncultured Gallionellaceae bacterium
AGCGACCAGCAGTCTGGATGCCAATACTGCCGAACACTTTGCTGCGACCATCAACCAGCTCAAGGGCAAGGTGTCGATGATCTTCATTACGCATGCCATGCCGAAGAACCTGTTGGTGGATGAGGTGGTGAGGATTGGGCAGGGGGTGTTGTGTGCGGTGGGGGATGAACACGATCAGGCTAGGCAGGAAGTTTAGGGGGTGGGCATGGGTGACTTTGGGGAAAGAAAAAGCAGAAGTTCGGAGAAGGATTTTGAATAGGGGATGAAGGCATGAACACACTAACGTTAGAGCGGAATTGTTCTGGAGGGCTTGATGGCGAGGCATTGGATACGGACATCTTCAAAGTGTCGTTATGCAGATCGCTTATTGACGGCCTTCGCGGGGTGGGTGGGGTGGGTGGGGTTAGGAATGTGGCCTCTTCATCCCATGAACAATCTGAGTGGAGCGGATATATCAAACGTGGTGTGTTGAATGTGGTGGCGCTGTTTGGTTGTTTAGTGGTGGTATCACAAGCGCAGGGGGCGAGTTTTGATTGTGGGAAGGCGCAGACGAAGGTGGAGCATTTGATTTGCGATGACGCTGAAATCTCTAAACTGGATGATGAGTTGAGTGCGGCCTACAAAGTTGCGCTACGGGACGAGAAGCAGGCCGTCT
Source organism: uncultured Gallionellaceae bacterium (assembly GCA_903847155.1). GTDB lineage: Bacteria > Pseudomonadota > Gammaproteobacteria > Burkholderiales > Gallionellaceae > Sideroxyarcus. The sequence goes on from CAINCU010000021.1 coordinate 656, forward strand.
CCACAAAGCAGGCGCAGAAGCAGTGGATGAAGGGGCGAAATGCATGTGCCGATGCCGCTTGCGTGAAAAGCGCCTGCGAGACGCGGCTGAAGGACCTGAAAGATCAAAATACAAAAGCACACCAAGCGGGAACGGGAAGCGGCCGACCTGCCCGTTACATCATTGACAAGGTAGGCAAGGGCGAACCATTTTGCGAGGCGATAGTTGCTGCGCTGAACAAAACCAAACCAACCGCAGAGCAACGGCCATGCATGTCGGAAGAAGTGCTCAAGATGCCCGGCGTGAGTGACCCAGCATGGGAAAAACTTGATTTGTCGCAACATGAGGAGTTGGCGAAGAAGCTGATGACCCTTAGTACAGTTGGTTCTGCAGAATATTTTAGGGAAAAGAAAATTATGCCCCAAATATATCCCACACCAGAGCAGCAACAACGTGGGTTAGATAATGCTAAGCGGGGGGGCGCGGAATTGTTCGCATTACGTTTACCTTCAGAATTTTTTGGTAACCGAATTCTAGTAACACTGCGCTACAAACGTATGGGCTGTGGTTTGCCATATCAATTGCAAGGTGAGGTATCTAGTGATGCTTGGGTCGCTGCTGACCTAAAGGAAATAGCGACAGGCCCGGGAATTTTTGATTCCTATGCTGGGCGACCATTGTTGTATCGCGGGCAGCTAAATTTGATGAGGCCATATGCCAGCGGGGAAATTGAAATTTATGTGCCTCGCCACGAATACATCAGCAGAACCTGCAATATTTCTCTCACCACTAGCACCGCCAGCAAGGGAGCAACAAAATGAGCATGAACTACACCAAATTGGGTAACTACCTAGACGCAGCCTACCAATTTATCGCTTCGAGTAAATAGCAAAAGGAGCAAAAGGGGCCAGGGTCGGATTGTTTTCGGCGCGGCTGCAGCGATAGCGGCCAATATACTTTTTGCAGCGCGCTATAGCTCCAGTTCGCCTTGGTCTTCCATGCCGTTATCACTTTCTGAAATCACGCGCGGTCTTCCTCGCGGTTTGCTCTCGCGCCGTTGTCCGGTCATCTGTTCGATATGTTGATAGAAGCGTTCGTTGCCCAGCGGTTGGCTTTGGTTGAGGGCGAGGCGGATGTCGTTTATCGCTTCGCCATCGAGTTGGGCGCGGAACAGTGCGCGGTAAGCGCTCTGGCGTTCCAGGTCGGTTGTGCCGAGTGTTTGATATAGCTCGTGCGGGGTGAGGATGGCGCTAGTCTGTCCGAGTGCGTTGCTGCGGTAGCTGGTCCAGCGGTAGTGGGCGGGGTCGTCCACCATGTTGGCGCGCACGGGGTTGAGTTCGATGTAGCGCTGGCAGGCGAGCAGGTAGGTTTCGGCCTGGATGAGCGAGGATTTGTAGCGGCTGTCCCACAGTGTGCCGGTGCGGCGGTAGCTGACGTTGATGTATTGCACGTAGCGTCTGCCAAGGGCGATGATGAGTTTGGGTACTGATTCTGCATCTTTGGGGGTGAGCAGCAGATGGACGTGGTTGGTCATCAGGGCGTAGGCATGCAGGGTGCAGTGTTCTTTGTGCAGTGCTTCGTTTAGCCAGTGCAGGTAGGTGTGGTAGTCCTCTTCGGCGAAGAAGCAGGGTTGGCGGTTGTGGCCGCGTTGCACGATGTGCAGCGGGACGTGGTCGATGTGGACGCGGGGGCGGCGTGGCATGGGCGGACTTTACTGCAAAACTGATATTGCTTGAAGCGGCAGGCACATCTCGTTGGGTGGACGCAATATAAAACGGCGCCCCGAGCTATTACCCCGCAACAATTTTGCATCCCGCAAAAGTTAGGGCATCATCGGGGCATGACGAATTCTTTGCATCTGCTGCTCATTTTGTTGGCTGCCGCCGTGGGTGTGGTGGTGTTGTGCCGTATTTTGAAATTGCCTGCGATGCTGGGTTATCTGATTGTGGGCGTTCTGATCGGGCCGCATGCGCTGGGCTGGATTCCCGATGCGCCGGAGACGCGCCATCTGGCGGAATTCGGCGTGGTGTTCCTGATGTTCAGCATCGGGCTGGAGTTCAGTCTGGCGCGCTTGCGTGCCATGCAGAAGCTGGTGTTCGGGCTGGGCACGGCGCAGGTGGTGGCCACCATGATCCTGGTGATGTTTTCTTGTCTGGCCTTCGCCATGGATTGGCGCGCGGGTTTGGCGCTGGGCGGCATCCTTGCCATGTCGTCCACCGCCATCGTGAGCAAGATGCTGGTGGAGCGCGCCGAGCTGAATGCGCCGCACGGGCAGAAGATCATGGGCGTGTTGCTGTTTCAGGATCTGGCGGTGGTGCCGCTGATCATCGTGATTCCCGCGCTGGCGGAAAGCGGGGCGGGGCTGGGTAGTATCATTGCGCTGGCCATGTTCAAGGCCGTGTTTGTGCTGGCGGCGTTGCTGATCTTCGGTCAGCGCCTGTTGCGCCCGTGGTTCCATGTGGTGGCGCAGCAAAAATCTTCCGAGCTGTTCATGCTCAACGTGTTGCTGTTCACGCTCGGCATGGCCTGGCTCACCGAATTGAGCGGGCTGTCGCTGGCGTTGGGCGCGTTCGTGGCGGGCATGCTGATTTCGGAAACGGAATACCGCTATCAGGTGGAAGAAGACATCAAGCCGTTCCGCGACGTGCTGCTCGGCCTGTTCTTCGTCACCATCGGCATGATGCTGGACATGCACGCCATCGTCGTCGGTTGGGGCTGGATCATTTTGCTGTTGCTGATTCTGCTGCCGTTCAAGGCGCTGGTGGTGGCGGTGCTGGTGCGCTCCTTCGCCGGCAGTTGGGGCTCGGCCATCCGCACCGGCATCGGTCTGGCGCAAGCGGGCGAGTTCGGCTTTGTATTGCTGACGCTGGCGGGCGATGTGAATTTGCTGCCTGCCGCCGTAATGCAAAACGTACTGGCTGCCATGCTCATCTCCATGCTTATTGCGCCTTTCCTGTTGCAGCATATCGAAGCCATCGTGCGCAGACTGTCGCCGGAAGAATGGATGAGCCGCGCCATGCAGATGCACCAGATCGCCGTGCATAGCATGGCCACCAACCAACACGTCATCGTGTGCGGCTTCGGGCGCAGCGGACAAGCTTTGACCCAATTTCTGCGCAAGGAAAACATCACCTTCATCGCGCTCGACCTTGATTCGCGCCGCGTGCAGGAAGCCAGCGCCGTGGGCGGGCGCGTGGTGTATGGCGATGCGGCGAAAAGCGAAGTGCTGCAAGCCGCCGGTCTGATGCGTGCGAAGGCGCTGGTCATCACCTACGACGACAAACATTCCGCGCTGAAAATTTTGCACAACGTGCAAAGAGAGCGTCCCGACCTGCCTGTCATTGTGCGTACCGCCGACGACAGCAACGTCGAAGCGCTGAAAAAAGCCGGCGCCACCGAAGTGGTGGCCGAAGTGCTGGAAGGCAGCGTCATGCTCGCCTCGCAGGCGCTGCTGATGGCCGGCATTCCACTGAGCCGCGTGGTGCGCCGCGTGCAGGAAGCGCGCGCCAAACGCTACAGTATGTTTAGCGGCTACCTGCGCGACGCCCAGCCGGAAATAAGCGAAGACACGGAAAACCAGCAACCGCGTTTCCAGCACGTCATGCTGGGCGCACACGATGCCGCGGTAGGTAAACGCCTGGGCGAAATGAAGCTGGATGAACTGAATATCGAAGTCAACGGCGTACGCCGCCATAACGTGCTGGGCACCCAGCCTGCCGAAGACATGCTGCTGCGCGCCGGGGACGTGCTGATGCTGCTGGGGCAGCCGGTCACGCTGGAAGCGGCGGAGAAGAGACTGCGCGAGGGTTGAATAGGAAATAAAGCATGTCGCCTTATGAAGATGCCCGTCAATAGGCGATCCGCATGATGAGCATAGTGTAGATCGCCTATTGACGGGCATCTCCACAATGTGGTGTAAAAAATAATGCGGCAGGGCGCATCAACGCGATCCGGGCGGCAATTATCAGGAGAAGACCATGAACAATTTGCAGAGTGCCGAATCTCAGACTTTCAATGCGCGCCTGAAGGGCACCTTCTTCGGCATCCTGCAATGGCAGCAGCTGGATGAGTTCTGGGCGCGCGTCAAATGCGGACAGTGGTTTTTTTATCAGGTGGGCGAGGCGTTGCCAGTGCAAGCGCTGAGCGGCGACGAACTCGCGCTGCGTGTCGATGCACTGAACACGCTGTTGCGCAACGACCACGATTGCAAAGTGTGCGGCATCGTCTATGCCGACCATGTGGCAGAGCCGACTCTGATCAAAGTCTATGATCCCAACACGCTGGGTTCTTCCTGCAGCCACAACGCCACACCCACGCCGCCGCGCTGGATATTGAGCACGGCGCAGCCGGACCAAATCGAGAACCCGATTCCCGCGCCCAACAACCGCAAGCGCTGGTGGCAGATGTTCTCGCAATAACCCTGTCGTCGATGCTGTACAAAATAGACGGTAGAACTTGGGTCGGTTTTCGTGCGCGAGCAAGCGGCGGCAGGTAAAATCCCGCCCCATGAATCCAGCATTATCTCCAATCGCCCAGCGCCGTCTGGCGCGCATCCAGCAACTCTCCGCCATCGAATACCCTGCCGACCTGCCCGTGGTGGCGCGGCGCGAAGAGTTGGCGCAGGCCATCGAAAAACACCAGGTCATCATCGTGTGCGGCGAGACCGGCTCGGGCAAGACCACGCAACTGCCGAAGATATGTTTGAGCCTTGGGCGCGGCGTGCTGGGCGTGATCGGCCACACCCAGCCGCGCCGCGTGGCGGCACGTTCGGTGGCGGCGCGCATCGCGCATGAACTGAAATCCGAACTCGGCGGCCTGGTCGGTTACAAGGTGCGCTTCAACGACAAAGTGTCGTCCGACACCTGCGTCAAACTGATGACCGACGGCATTCTGCTGGCCGAGATCCATCGCGATCCGCTGCTGAAAAACTACGACACTATCATCATCGACGAAGCGCACGAGCGCTCGCTCAACATCGACTTTCTGCTCGGCTATCTGCGCCGAATGCTGCCGCGTCGGCCTGATCTGAAATTGATCATCACCTCGGCCACGCTGGATGCGGAGCGTTTCTCCAAACATTTCTCGGGCGCGCCCATCCTGCAAGTCTCCGGCCGTACCTATCCGGTGGAAGTGCGTTACCGCCCGCCGCAACAGGACGAAGAAGGCGAATGGCAAGACGTGCCGCAGGCGATATGCAGCGCGCTGGATGAGCTGAGCATCGGCGGCTTGAAAGGCGACGTGCTGGTGTTCCTGCCCGGCGAGCGCGAGATACGCGACACCGCCGAAGCGCTGCGCAAGCACCAGCACAAAGGTCTCGAAATCCTGCCGCTGTTCTCGCGCCTGTCCATCGCCGAACAGGATCGCGTGTTCAAGCCAGCGTCCGGCGTGCGCCGCGTGGTGTTGGCGACCAACGTAGCGGAGACTTCGCTGACTGTGCCCAACATCGGTTATGTGATCGACAGCGGACTGGCGCGCATCAACCGTTACAGCGTGCGGCAGAAGGTGGAGCAGTTGCGCATCGAGAACATCGCGCGCGCCTCGGCTAACCAGCGCGCCGGACGTTGCGGGCGGGTGATGAGCGGCGTGTGCATACGCCTGTACGACGAGGCGGATTTTTTGCAGCGCCCCGAGTTCGCCGATGCCGAAATTTTTCGCGTGTCACTGGCGACGGTCATCCTGCGCATGAGTGCGCTTGGGCTGGGCGAGGTAGAGGAATTCCCATTCATCGAACCGCCCGGTTCGCGCGCGATTGCCGACGGTTACCAGTTGCTGCAAGAGCTTAACGCCATCGACGACCAGCGCCAGCTCACGCCGCTCGGCCACGAACTGGCCAAGCTGCCGCTCGATCCCAAGGTGGCGCGCCTGTTGTTGGCGGGGCGGCAGTTCCAATGCCTAGACGAGATTCTCATCATCGCCAGTGCGCTGGCCTTGCAAGACCCGCGCGATCGACCATCGGAGCGGCGCGAGGCGGCGGATGCCGCGCACCAGCGTTTCAACGACGAGCGTTCAGACTTTCTCGCCTACCTCAAACTGTGGGCGTGGTTCCAGGATGCGATCAAGCACAAGAAGACCAACAAGCTGTGGGCGAACGAGTGCCGCGAAAAATTCCTGTCGCCGCTGCGCTTGCGCGAATGGCACGAGCTGCACCAGCAGTTGCATGCGCAGGTGTCGGAGATGGGCATACGCTTCAACGAGCAACCCGCGAGTTACGAACAGATCCACAAAGCGCTGCTCACCGGACTGCTCGGCAACATCGGTTGCAAAGGCGTGGACCGCGAACCGTATTACCTCGGCGCGCGCGAGATCAAATTCTTCATCGCGTCGAATTCGGTGCTGGCGAAGAAGGGCGCGAAGTGGGTGGTGGCGGCGGAGATCGTGGAGACGACCAAACTGTTTGCGCGTTGCGTGGCGCGCATCGAGCCGGAGTGGCTGGAGGAGGTCGGCGCGCATCTGATCAAGCGCAGTTACTTCGATGCGCACTGGGAGAAAAAAGCGGCGCAGGTGGCGGCGTGGGAGCGCAGCACGTTGTACGGTCTCATCATCAACCCCAAGAAGCGCGTGCATTATGGGCCGATGAATGTGACGGAATCGCGCGAAGTATTTATCCGCGAGGCGCTGGTGAATGGTGAGTTCAACACGCAAGCGCCGTTCTTTGCGCACAACCAGAAGCTGATCGCCGACATCGAAGCGCTGGAACACAAGGCGCGCCGTCCCGATGTGCTGGTGGACGACGAACTGATCTTCGCGTTCTACGACGAGCGCATTCCGGCGGGCATCCACAACGGCGCGGCGTTCGAGCATTGGCGCAAGGAAGCGGAGCGCGAGCAGCCCAAATTGCTGTACCTGAAAAAAGATGACCTGATGCGCCACGAGGCGGCGGGCATCACCACCGAACAATTCCCGCCGCAAATGTTGATGAACAACGTGAGCTACGCGCTGGCCTACAACTTCGCGCCGGGCAAGAGCGACGACGGCGTGACGCTCACCGTGCCGCAAGCCTTGCTCAATCAGGTGTCGGCGGCGCGTTGCGAATATCTGGTGCCGGGCATATTGGCGGAGAAGATCGCGCAGCTGGTGAAATCGCTGCCGCAAAAAATCAGGCGCAACTGCGTGCCGGTGCCGGAATTCGCGGCGGAGTTTTGCGCGGCGGTGAAGCCTTCCGACACGCCGCTGCTGCAAGCGCTGGCGCGCTACATCCGCGAACAGAAACAACTCGACGTGCCGCTGGATGCGTTTCGTTTGGAGCAATTGCCCGCGCATCTGTTGATGAACTTTCGCGTGATGGATGAGCATGGGCGGCAGTTGGGGATGTCGCGCAATTTTGCGGCTTTGCGCAGCGAGTGGGCACCGAAGCAAACTATCCCGCCAATACAAAGCATGAAGACTGCTGCGCCGCAAGCCAAGAGCAGCGGCGAGCGCTACACCGAATGGCGCTTCGGCGATTTCAAACCCACGCGTGAAGAGCCGCGCGCCGGACAGACCGTCACCGTATTCAATGCGCTGGTGGACGAAGGCGATGCAGTGTCGCTGCAGAGTTTTGATACGCGCGATGAAGCGCAAGCCGCGCATCGTCTGGGTTTGCGCCGCATGTTCATGCTGGCGCTGAAAGAGCAGGTGAAATTTCTGGAGAAAAATCTGCCCGGCCTGCAAGCGATGTCGATGCAGTTTTTGCCGTTCGGTTCGCAGCAGGATCTGCAGCGGCAGATCCTCGCGGTGACGTTTGACCGCTGCTGTTTGAACGAGCCATTGCCCGAAAGCGAAAAGGAATTCGCCGCGCGCAGCAAGGACGCGAAAGCGCGTTTGAATCTGGTGGCGCAGGAGATCGCGCGCCTGGTCGGCGCGGTGCTCGCCGAGCATCAAGTATTGCAAAAAGCCTTGCCCGCGTTCAAGGCGCAGGCACAGGTGCAGCAGGACATCCGCAACCAGTGCGAATGGCTGTTGGGCAAGGAGTGGGTGGCGCGCACGCCGTTCGAACGCATGCAGCACATGCCGCGTTACTTGAATGCGATCAACGTGCGCCTGGAAAAACTGCGCAGCAATCCGGCGCGCGATGCACAGAATATGGTGCAGCTAAATCCCTTGCAGCAACAATGGCAACGCAGGCTTGTCGCGCAGCATGGCGAGGCCGATGCGCGGTTGGAAGACTTCGGTTGGATGATGCAGGAATTGCGCGTATCGTTGTTTGCGCAGGAGCTGAAGACGCCGGTGATTGTCTCGGTGAAGCGGCTGGAGAAAATATTGGCAGGGTTGAAGTAATTAAACTCCCTTCTCCCGCAGGCGGGAGAAGGGCTGGGGATGAGGGTCTGTGCGTTGCAGCAAAAGTATTTGTTACTCAACGCCCCTCACCCTAACCCTCTCCCGCCTGCGGGAGAGGGAACTTGAAATGGAATAAATCATGGCGCAAAGAAAAGTCGATGTGTTGCTGGTCGGTGCGGGTGTGATGAGCGCCACGCTGGGCAAGCTGTTGTCCGAGCTTGATCCTGAATTGAAAATGGTGATGGTGGAGCGCCTGTCGCGCGTGGCGGGCGAAAGCTCGCATGTGTTGAACAACGCGGGTACCGGACATGCCGGGAATTGCGAGTTGAATTACACGCCGCAAGAGCCCAACGGCAGTATCAAGATCGACAAGGCGTTGGAGATCGGCGCGGATTTTGAAGTGTCGTTGCAGTTCTGGTCGTACCTGGTCGATCAGGGGTGCTTCCCCGATCCGGCGAAGTTCATCAATCCGGTGTTCCACCAGAGTTTCGTGTGGGGCGAGGAGAACGTGGCTTTCCTGCGCCAGCGTTTTCAGGCCATGCGCCAGCATCATTTATTCAAGCAGATGGAATTCAGCGACGACCCCGCCACGCTTAGGGAATGGATGCCGCTGGTGATGCACCAGCGCGACCCGAAACAGAAAGTCGCCGCCACGCGGGTGAAGCAAGGCTGTGATGTCGATTTCGGTTACCTCACGCGCAGGCTGGTGCGCGCGCTGCAAAAGTCGCCCAACTTTGAATTGAAAATGAGCCATACCATCGAAAGCCTGCGCCAGCGCGATGACGGGCGCTGGCATGTGCGCATGATGGAAAACGCCACCAAGAAATCGCACACCATCAACGCCGCGTTCGTGTTCATCGGCGCGGGCGGCGGCGCGCTGCCGCTGCTGCAAAAATCCGGCGCGCCGGAGGGCGAAGGCTACGGCGGCTTCCCGGTCAGCGGCCAATGGCTGATCTGTCGCAAGCCGGAGATCGTGCGCCAGCACGCGACAAAGGTGTACGGCAAAGCGCCGGTGGGTGCGCCGCCGATGTCGGTGCCGCACCTCGACGTGCGCATGATAGACGGTGAGCGCGCCTTGCTGTTCGGGCCGTTCGCTAGCGTCACTACCAAATTCCTCAAACAGGGGTCGGTATTCGACCTGTTCACCTCGCTTAAAACCAACAACCTCAAACCCATGCTGGCCGTGGCCAGAGACAACCTTGACCTGATGCGCTATCTGGTGGGCGAAGCGCTTAAATCGCACAAGGACCGGGTGGAAGCGTTACGCGCTTTCTATCCCTTGGCGCGCGAAGAAGATTGGCAACTCGCCTCCGCCGGGCAGCGCGTACAGATCATCAAAAGCTGCGGTGCATACTGCGGCCAACTGGCCTTCGGCACCGAGATCGTCACCACCAAAGACGGCACGCTGGCCACCCTGCTCGGCGCCTCGCCCGGCGCCTCCACCGCAGTGCAGGCCATGATCGGCGTGATCGAACGCTGCTTCAAACCTCACATGAAAACCGCCGCGTGGAAACACAAAATGCAGGAAATGATCCCGTCTTACGGCGAGTCGCTGATTGAGAATGCGGCGTTGGCGGAGCAGGTGCGGCAGCGCACGATGAGTACGCTGCGGCTGGATGGTAAGAGTCGTGGTGAGGCTGCCGATGAACGCAGTTAATCCAACAGCGCACCCCATGAAGATGCCCGTCAATAGGCGTTCTACATCATGCTATTGATGGAGATTGGCGTGGATATTGGCTTGCGGGCAAGGTCAATATTGGTCGCGAGTCTGACGCGGAATACGGATCTGCTGTGGGAGTTCAACGAAAAATTTGGCATTGACCGGAGTGCGGCGGTCATGAATACTTTAATCCATGCGCTTTAATTGCCTATCCTTATGACGAACTTCTGGACGTGGGCCTCTATCGTCGGGTTGTCGATGACTCCCAACCTGATACTGGGGCCATCGGCGGCGGTCGGCGTGGGCATCGCGGCGCACTTCAACCCGTGGGTCCTGCTGCCTGTGGTCGCGCTGGCGGGCTATGTCGAGGGGCTAGTCCTCGCTTGGCTCGCCGGCGAGAGCACGCAGATCGGTTTCATCAGTCGCTGGGTCGCGCGCATGCGCACGCCGCGGAGCGTGGCGCTCGCCAACAAGTGGGGAGTCTGGGGCGGCCTCACCCTCGGCTGCGCCGTAGTCGGACAGGAGCCGATCCTGGTGGCGTTGCGCTGGCTGGGCGTCGACATGCGCCGGATCTGGTTGCCGCTGGCGGTCAGCAACGCAGCCTTCGCGGTCATCTACTACGCGGTCATATGGTTCGGCCTCGACCAGATCTCGAATCTCTGAACCTACCCTGCCCGGTGCCTCCACCTGCGGTGCAGGCCATGCTAGGCGTGATCGACGCAGCTTCAAACCCCAATGAGTGTAGATGATGTCAATAGGCGTTCTGCATCATGCGCTTGATGGAGATGCCTGTACTGAGCCTGTCGAAGTGGCCGTGGATATTGGTTTGCGGGCAAGTTCAACATAGATTGCAAGGCTGAATTTGGTGCGCCAGAAGAGAGGTTATTGCACTACTTTGAGTGTCTGCCACACCCAAAAGGAGACGTTCAAAATCTAAGTTTCAATGATAATTGAACGTCGCTTCCTAACCCAAACGCGACGGTCAGCAATGTATTTTCATTCCCCTGAAGCGGCCAATCAATTTTGCAAGAATTGATGAGCAGGATAAATCTATTCGGCCTCGCTTTTGAATTCTATCTTTAATGGAAAATCGGAAATTGCATAATGCACAAATTGCCCTCCCAGTTCTGTCAACTCGTAAACACCAACTTGTCATCTACTCCCGGTACCGGCTTGACGAAATTCAGCATACTTTACATCTTCATTTTTGAAGTGTTCTACCAGAATATTTTTTATTGTTATTCCAACCCTCATCCAAGATGAGTCAGAGCCGTATGGTATAAATCCATCCTTGATTTCTTGCATTGCTTTCAAAATATGTACATGTAGCCTAGCATGACTTGTTGTTTCGGAATATTGCCATTCCTTAAACAACTTTTCTTCTTTGCTAAAATGCCGTATTGCTTCGTCGATAATAAGTTGTAAATGCCGCTTGATTTCAGTCGGATCCTTTCCTTCTGTGATGGACCGATTAAATTCATTAATTGAAAAAATGATCGGCTTGTGATCCTCGTCAATTTCTGGAATACCTACATTCATCTCATCGTTCCAAGTAAATGTCAAAGTAGGTTTTTTAGGCATAATTCTTGTCTCCTTACCAATATGATCAAATCACATAGGGGTCTCAATCGGGATCATGTTCACTGTATGCCGTTATTTTTTCATCTGCATAAATGGCAAATCAGACAGGTGTTTTTAAGCCAACGCCGAAGGAACACGCCACTTGATCATCGCAACCTTCACCGAGTCATTCACGACCAGGCACGCCACCATCGCATATACAAAAATCACCAGCGTCTGCCAGCCGGGTATTGGCATAAGTCCCGGGATCCCCACGAACGTCAGCACGGTACCAATAAGTGCAACCGAAGTGATGGACAGCACCAGAGTCCTGCTCGGCATCGTCGCCCAGAAGCGGCGGCGCTCACGCGCGGACACAATGGAAAACACTGCCATGTAAAGCAGCGTCAGAAAGCTGAAAGTGTAGAGAGCATTATCGTTGGTTGCCAAACCAAAACGCGACCAGCCTATCCACAACAGCAGCAGAGCTTCAACGACCATCGCAATGCCCATCACTACGGATACCGTGATGAAGCCGCCGATGTTCCAGGTCTCCGGTTTGCTGGAGGGTCGAACGTGGTCGGAGGCAAGCGCGATCTTCGCGAAGTCCGTCATGAACACCAGCAGCAGCATGGCAAAAGCGGAAACGACAAATTTTCCGGTTAACACAAACGCGACAGCGACAAAGCCCGCTTTCAGAATCGTGCGGCTGATCTTGTTGATGACCCACGTCAGAATGCGCTGGTAGATCGTCCGTCCCTGCTCGACCAGTGCCACGATGTTGGTCAGTCCCGGTTCGGTCAAGACAACGCTCGCCGCACCCTTGGCGACATCGGTCGCGCTGCTGACCGCAATGCCTACTTCGGCTTGGCGCAGCGCGGGCGCATCGTTTACGCCATCGCCCGTCATGCCGGTCACATGTCCCGCAGCTTGCAGGTGCTGCACCACAATGTATTTATCTTCGGGATACACCTCGGCAAAACCGTCGGCATCCGCCAGCAAGTCAACCGCTTTATTACCAGCCTGTGCGTTCGCCGCCTTCAAATCCGACACGCGCTGAATGTTGGACAGTCCCACTCCTTGCGCGATTTCTCTGGCAATCGCCAGCGCATCGCCAGTGAGCATCTTTACCGAAACGCCGAGGTCGTGAAGTGTGGCGATAAGTTGCTTGGCATCAGGTCGTGGCGGGTCAAACAAGGTTACCAACCCAAGCAGTACGGGGGTGCCCGTTTCCGAACCGCGCGCCACCGCCAGTGTGCGGTATCCCTTCAATGCCGACTCGCTGACCCGTGTTTCCAGCGCTTCGATCGCCACAGGCTGGAGTCCGCAAGCTTCGGCGACGGTTCGCACTGCACCTTTCATCACGCGCAGGCGCTGGCCATTCTGTTCAACAACAGCTTCAGTCCGTCGGTTGGTTGCATCAAACGGCGTAAAGGATATGGGCGTGACAGCACCCGTGTTATCCTGGACGTGGCGCTCTTTTGCGGCGGCAAGAAAGGCCAGGTCTATCGGGTCCTGGTTGGATTCTTGCGAGGCGAGCGCGGCAGCCAGTAACACCTCGGATTCAGTGGCCTGCTCCAACGGGATCACGCCGGTGACGGCCAACTGGTTCATGGTGATCGTGCCCGTTTTATCCACGCACAGCACGTCCATCGTCGCTGCATCTTCCGTGGCGCTGAGGCGCGTGACCAGCACGCCGCGCTTGGCCAGTTCTTTCGCGCCGACTGCCATACTGACCGTGAACATCACGGGCAGAGCGACCGGCACCGCACTCATCAACAGCACCAGCATGAGCGGAACCATTTCGAGTAGCGGCACGTGCCTCATCAGCGACAAAACGACTACCACGCCGAGCAACGCGCCGACAATGGCGAACAACCAACGCACCACATTAGCCACCACCGCTTCAATATGGAGCTTCGGACGCGCTTCCTGCACGAGTTGTGTGGTGCGACCAAAGAAGGTGTTCGCCCCGGTCAGTATGACCACACCGTTGCCTTCTCCGCGACGCACGACTGAACCAGCAGAGACCACATCGGAGGTCTCCTTGTTTGCGTTCTTCGATTCGCCGGTAAGGGCGGATTGGTCAATACTTAATGTACCGCTGAGAAGTTTAATATCAGCCGGAATGATGTCGCCCGAGCGCACGCGGATGATGTCGCCGGGAACCAGTTCTCGTGCGGTAATGACTTGCCATGCTGCCACGCGCAGCACGCGCGCGCTGACCTGTAAGCGTTGACGCAAAGTTTCCACGACACCGGCGGCTCTGCGTTCCTGCATGAAGCTCAACACGGCATTGACAATCAACAGCGCGCTGACCACCGCGAGATCGGCATACTTTCCGAGGAATGCCGACAGCACCATAATCATTTCGAGCATCCAGGCAGAAATGCCCCAGAACTTGCCGAGAAACAATAGAACCGGATGTTCTTTTTTTTCGGCCACTTCGTTGTAGCCGTGCTCTTTGCGGCGTGATTCAACTTCCGTGTGCGTGAGTCCGGTTTCAGGGCTCGTGCTAAGCATTGCAAGCGTAGTCGGGATGGATGCAGAGGCGAAATCAAATGTCTTGTTTGTCGACTGCATAATTTTCAGAAATGGTGTTCCGAATTCCTTCGAGGTCAGTTGTTTTGCGAAGACTACCGCTGAATTCAAATTTACAGTGATAATCCTTTGCAAATCCCAATTGATGGCACCAATGACTCAACCAAGTTTATAAACAAAATCGACCCGACGATTTTCTTTCCAGCATTTTTCCGTATGGCACAACAGCCTAGGTTTTTCTTTTCCATAACTAATCATCAAGATTTGATCACTTGGCACACCTAAATTAACGAGGCTCATCCGAACTGCATTTGCCCGTCTATCTCCGAGTTCATAGTTATATTCGATAGTCCCTCGCTCGTCAGCATTTCCTTCCAAAGTTACATGATCATTTTTATGGCCTATAAGGAATTCAGCCTCTTTCTTGATCACTTCCTGGTATTCAGGCTTGATTGCGTACATGTCAAAGTCGAAGTAGTCACTGTGTTTTTCAAGTTGTTGAACTTCAGACGTCAAGCTGCTCACATCAATACTCTGAGTAGGAACAAAAGATGCGGTTGCAGCCGGTACAGATGACGATGTGGGAGCGGCTTCTTCAGACACCGAGATTTGTGAGACATTCGTTTTAGGTGTTGAAGAGCAAGCAGCAACGACTAGAATAATTAAAATGGCAATTATTGTTCTCATGACACACCTCCTCAATCAATATTAATTGATCAATTACTTGAAACGTGTGGCGATGTGACAAGGCATTAGCTTATTAGTTGCATCAGATTTGAAGATGCTAATACGTTTAAATTCCGCCGAGACGTTTGGCAAACGAGAAAGCATAAGCCGGGGAACGGAACAGCAGGATCGGATCATTTGTGGGCGCTATTCCGTCACTCATTACCAATGGATCAAAGTTGATCGGCTCGCACACGGCACCTTTCTGTGGCATTGCCGAGGAGATGGTTAGGGTTCCCGCTTTGAACTCCTTCCTATTCGTGGGCCACATAATTGTTGGATTGTTCTCGGTATCACCCGGCTCTCCAATCGAGACTATCATGTCCCAGCGTACCGGCCCTTTCCGGGTTCGTTCGATTAATGTCTGTTCAAGAAAATTCGCAGGGAAAGACTTCAACTCGTCATCTGTGAGACGCTTCTCTCCATCCTGAGGAACAAAGCGCCAGCGCACGAAAGTGACTTTGTTCTTATGATTGATAAATTTGAAGGTGTGTATGCCGAAGTAGGAACTGGTTGCGTAACTTCTTGGAGGGTTGTTCTTATCCAGAAACCCGGCTTGCGCAAGGTTGTCGGGGTGAGTAGCCTTGAAAGCTCTGATCTTTTCTGGATCTGGTTTGCCAGTCGTAGGGTCTGGCTTGGTCGCAATCAACATATCCAAGAATGTTCGAGGCTGTATGGCTCCGAAAACCGGTGTGTTCAGCATCGTTATGTGCTGCAAGTTTCCGCCGGGTAGCGCGAATTCGAGAGCCATCCCACGTGCATTTTTTGTAGTATCTGGTACCTTGGGATTTCCACCGGCGAGAGAGAAGCGTGCTATGACCGAAACAGGTTTTCCAGAAAACAGGGCTGAACGTGAATAAACCGCTGCCTTTGATGTACCTGTGAATTCACCTTTTGCACATGTGCCCTTGGTGTGATTCCGACGTTCACCTGGGTTAATACCGAATGTCCCCTCCAGAGCTGTAACCACCTGATCAGCGGTTACTTCTTCTTCCGCCGCCCCGGCCAACTGAGACTCAAAAGTTAGAGTCCAAGCAAGTATAAACAGGCCTACTTTGAATGCGTTGTTGATGACAACCATGATGAACCTCCTGCTGACGTTAACTTGAGGCTGATTTCACAGAATTAATGAATCATCTGACTGCTGACTAATTTTGTCAAGTATAAGTGTTTGCTTGAAACTGAGTGGGTCGAAAATCATGGGAAGAATTGGAGGGCATCTGCGAGTGTCACTCTTTGGCACGTTACAAAAGAAAATGAGTGGCGGCTTTATGGCGGCGAATTCTCGATCTCGACTGACTCAAAGTGGCCGGATTTTGTCTGTTTAGAACCGCAAATAAGAATGACTGCTGTTCTCCCGTTGAAAGACGTTCGGCGGTCTGCGATAGCCCCCCGTTCAAGTAACACGCGGGACTCTAAATACATCAACCCGAAATCTATCAGCTAAATCCCCCAACAGCCAGCAGGAAAAATATATAGACATCATGTATTGACCTACCGCACCTCAAACGACGCGGATTAAGTTTGAGGTTCTGTAAAACCAAAGGCGCAGAGCCGAAATTGAGGGGATAGGTCATGAACGAGTTTGGCAAATACGTTGGACTGGATGTCCGCAAAGAAACGATAGCGGTATCGACGGGCATCTTCACGCAGTTGGCTTATTTTGTGCTGCTTGGGGTTGGTCATCTGAACAAGGTGGGTAGGCTTACAAGTATTTTTTCCAAGTGGAGTATCGGGACAGATTTGGCACATTGATAAGCCCTATTTCTCCCGCTGTTCGGCGGATTGAATTTTTAGACAGTATTGATAATAGCCATGTGTAAAGGACTCCGCCATGGCCGAACAAGACAGTGATCTAGAAAAAACAGAATCGCCCTCGCAACGACGTTTGGATAAAGCGCGCGAAGATGGTCAAGTCGCGCGCTCGCGTGAGTTGTCCACCTTTGCTGTGATGATGGCGGGCGGAGCCGGGTTGTGGGTGATGGGTGCCGGATTTGTGCAGCAACTGATCCTTGTGCTGCGCCAGGGTTTGACGCTGGATACCGGCTTGGCTTTTCATGCCGAGCAACTGTTGCCGCATTTGAGAGATTTGAGCGTGGCTACGCTGATGGTCTTTCTTCCCTTTCTGGTGTTACTGCTGGCGGTGGCGATGTTTTCGCCGTTGCTGATGAATGGCTGGTTGTTTTCCATGAAACCGCTGCAACCTGATTTTTCCAAACTCGATCCAATCGCCGGTTTTGTCCGCATGTTTTCCAGTCACGGCTTAATGGAACTGGCAAAAGCCATCGGCAAATCTATTATTGTCGGTGGCATCGGTTCATGGGTGGTGTGGCACAACAGGGCAGACGTGCTGCTACTGGTGGGCGAACCATTGGCGCGCGCCATACCGCATTTGGGTAGCCTGCTGTGGGGGAGTTTTACTGCCATCATGATGGGTATGCTGTTGATCGTCGCCATCGATGTGCCATTCCAATTGTGGGAACACAACAAGAAACTGAAGATGACCAAGCAGGAAGTGCGTCAGGAATCGAAAGAGACCGAGGGCGATCCGCAAGTCAAGAGCCGTATCCGCGCCATGCAGCGCGAGATCGCCCGCCGTCGCATGATGTCCGAAATTCCAAGCGCCGACGTGGTGGTGACCAACCCGACGCATTTCTCGGTCGCGCTGAAATACAGCGAGAACAAAATGGGTGCGCCGGTCGTGGTAGCCAAAGGCTCACATTTATTGGCAGCACGCATCAAAGAGATCGCCAAAGAGAACAATGTGCCGATCCTGGAGGCACCGCCGTTGGCGCGTGCGTTGCATAAACACTGCGATCTCGGCCAGGCCATCCCGGAAGCGCTCTACACCGCCGTCGCCGAAGTGCTGGCGTACGTCTATCAACTGCGCCGTTATGAAACACAGGGTGGTGCGATGCCTAATTTACCGGGTGAATTACCGGTGCCGAAAGAACTTGATCCGGCAACGCAAAGCGAGATACGGCATTAGTCGATAGGAAACTAAGACGTTTGGCTATGTGAATTCGTTAGTACATAGGCCAGAATAAACAGTACCATAGAAAACCATGATGGCCGTATGATGGGAAATTACGGGTTGGCGAATTAAGACTTTGGCCCATTAATTGTTCTATAAGTAGCATATGTGATAACTTACACTTTGGTATCAAGCGTTGTTGGTAATAATTTGTCAAGAATTTGGATGCAGGTAATTTCGCTCACACGCAAGTTTTTTAAAATCTCAGAGAGGAAAAAACATGAATTTTAATATTGTCATTTTTTTAAATATTGCCGCGATTCTTATCATGTTTTATTGCTTATTTTTGGTGCTGTCGCTTAAAACCAGCATTCCGGGTGGGATGGTGGGCAAGCATTGGAATTTCCTGACAGCGTTGGTGGCGTTATTCAGTATCGGTTATCTGACTACGCCATTCTTTGACCAGTTGTCGTATGAGGTGCTGCGTTTAGTGGTTGCGTGCATCTTCGTGTTTGGTGCGATTTATGTAGTCGTTACAGTGCGACTTATTTACAATATTATCAAGGAATTATCCGAATAGGGCGAGGCAATCATGCATCCAGATCTGGTCTTGTTTCGTACCCCGAAGGGTGAGGAAATTATCCATGGCACCGGGCATGAAATATCCACCGTTCAACGCCGTGCCTTGCTGGTTGTTGACGGCAAGACATCAGTTGCCAAGTTGGTGGAAAAGGCCATCTGGGTAACTGATTTGGCAACTGTGCTGCAAGAGTTAAATGCGCTGGGTCTTGTACATGATGCGGTATCGACCGGTCATGGAGAGGGAGGTCAATCCCGCGATGTGGTGCAGTTGTTAAAAATTCAGCTCGTGGCCACAGCCAGGGACTTGTTAGGCAAAAACGCCGAGCGCACAGTTAAAAAAATTGAAGATGCCGATAACACACCTGAGGCTTTGCAAGAGGCGTTGCTGGCCTGCAAAAAAATTATCAAATTAACGATCAATGAAGAACTTGCAGATACTTTTCTGCGGCGCGGACTCGAAGTAATCGGCAAATAGAGTGCGCGCGGACATTCTTGTTCGCGCGAATTCGATCTTGCGCGGAGAGCGCAAGGTCAAAGGTTTCAGCCCATGGTTCTCAGCTAGAGCAAACTTTCTATTGCTGTGACTCGCATCTGGCTTGCTGCGTTTCTTTTGCAAATTCATTGCATATCTACAGCAACAAGCCGCTTTGTAATATATGCAGCGATTCGGATAATATCCATAAAATGGTGGGAGTCCGGTTAGAGCGGGCAATGGAGGATTGATGAAAGTCGTGATAATCGACGATGCGCAGATCAATGTGACGTTATTGCAGCATCTGGTCCGTAAGTTGCCTGATTGCGAGTCAGTTTGTTTTACCGATCCGGTCGTGGCGTTGGCTTGGTGTTCGCTCAACGAGCCTGATCTGGTGGTGGTGGATTACATGATGCCGCAATTGAGCGGCACGGAATTGACGGAAAAATTCCGTGCGCGTTATCCGGATATTCCGGTGCTGATGGTCACAGCCAACCATGAAATCGAATTGCGCCATCAAGCATTGCAGCTCGGTGTGACCGACTTTCTGAATAAACCTCTGGACACCACTGAATTTCTCGCACGTTCCAAAAACATGCTGGCTTTGCGCCAGAGCCACAAAAATCTTGCCGATCATGCCGCTTTGCTGGCGGGAGAGGTGCGCAAGGCGACTCAACAAATCGTGGCGCAAGAACGCGAAACCATATTCTGTCTGGCCAAGGCGGCGGAATATCGCGATCCCGAGACCGGCTTGCATATTGTGCGCATGGCGCATTACTCAAGACATATCGCCCGTGTGCTGGGCTTGCCGGCGGAGCAGCAAGACTTGTTGCTGGAAGCCGCACCCATGCACGATATCGGCAAGGTCGGCACTCCCGATATGATTCTGCTCAAACCAGGCAAACTGACGGATGCGGAGTTTTCTATCATGAAGCAGCACGCGGTGATCGGGTTTGAAGTGCTGAACGCCAGTAGCTCGCCACTGCTCAAAGTGGCGGCGGAGATTGCTTTTACACATCACGAGAAATTCGATGGCAGCGGCTATCCGAGCGGATTGAAGGGTAATGATATTCCATTGTTCGGGCGCATTGTGGCAGTGGCCGATGTGTTCGATGCCTTGACCTCGGAGCGTCCGTACAAAAAAGCGTGGAGCATCGAACAGGCAACACAGATGATTCGTGATGCATCGGGCACACACTTCGACCCGGCGTGTGTTAATGCGTTTTTCAAGGAATTTACTGAAGTGCTGGCGATCAGAAATAAATTTGTGGACGAAGCAATCGAGCTGAGAGACCGTGCGTTGGATTGAGCGCAAGCGGTTGCGGTGACGGTCAATTAACAAAGGGAGATGCATCATGCAAATCAGTCAAATACGTTGGACAGTCAAATCGGGGTGGCAATCGCCGCCTGAATTTTCCGCACAGGCCGATCTGGTGCTGGTGTTCGCGGAAGATAATTTCTTTCAGACGGAAAATTGTTACGCACAGTTGCGCGCTGTTTTCCCACTGGCGCATATTGTCGGCTGTTCTTCCTCCGGTAGCGTACTCGGTGTGGAGATCAGCGATGGTGATGTGGTGGCGACGGCAGTCAAGCTGGCGCATTCCCGCATTCGCCTTGCCTCGGTTGATGTGCAAGCCGGCATGAGTGCGCGTGATGCCGGAATGCGTTTGATGCAGGAGCTGGCTGGCGCTGACTTGCGCCATGTATTTGTGCTATCCGACGGGTTACTGGTGAACGGCAGTGATCTGGCGCAAGGGCTGAATCAGGCGGGTGTTGCGGTGACCGGTGGATTAGCGGGCGACGGTACGCGCTTTGGTAAAACATGGGTGATGGCGGATGCTCCCTCCAAAGACGGACGCATCGCTGCTTTGGGATTTTACGGTGAGGTTACAGTCAAAAGCGGTTGCTTCGCCGGATGGGAAGAATTCGGCGCCGAGCGTCTTGTCACCAAGTCGGTGGGCAATGTGGTATATGAAATTGATAACGAGCCGGCGCTGGAGCTGTATAAAAAATATCTGGGAGATCGTGCGGCAGAGTTGCCGGCTAGCGGACTGCGTTTCCCCTTGAGCATTCAGGCGACCAAATCGGACAAGCCGCTGATACGCACTCTGTTGGCAGTGGACGAGGCGGCGCACAGTTTGACTTTCGCGGGTGATGTGCCGCAGGGTTACATCTGCAAGTTAATGCGAACCAATCTGGATAACTTGATCGACAGCGCAGGCCTGGCGGCGGAATCGGCGAAACCGGCCAAGCAGGGCGTGGTCGGTTTGTGTCTGGTGGTGAGTTGTGTTGGCAGACGCCTGGTGATGGGACAGTTGACGGAAGAAGAACTGGATATCGTGAAAGAAAAATTGGGCGACAGCACGTCCATCACCGGGTTTTATTCATACGGGGAACTGGCGCCGTTCAGCGATGTGATGCTATGCCAGTTGCACAATCAAACCATGACGCTGACTACCATTTACGAATAGGCAACACTCATGCATCGTTTGCTCGAACGCCAACTGCGACGCCATCTTGGCAAGGATTTTCAGCCTGATGCGGCATTGCAGTCGTTCCTCGACATCGTCGATAGTTACTATCACGAGGTAGATAAAGAGCAGAGTCTGCTACAGAACGTACTGCAGTTGAGTGCCGCAGAACTGAATGCGGTGAATGAGCGGATGCGCGTGCAGAACGCCGAGATGACGCGCACGCTGCTCAATACACTGAGCGACGGTGTGTACGCCACCGACCTGCAGGGCAATCTGACCTTCATGAACGTGGCAGCCGAGAAGATACTGGGCTGGCAGGAGCACGAGATGATCGGGCGTTCGGTGCAGGAGACGGTGCAACACCATCTCCCCGACGGCTCTGCGAATGTCGCAGACAATGCGCCGCAACTGCGGGTGATACGCAGCGGCGAAGCATTTGAGTGCTTTTGCCACTATATTGCCAAAGACGGTCGCTTCATTCCGGTCGAATGCCGCTCGCGTCCTATCCTGCTGGAGGGCAAAATTTCCGGTGCGCTCGTTTCGTTTCAGGACATCAGCTTGCGTCAGGAAACGGAAAATAACTTACGCATCGCCTATGATCGCTTGAAAGAAACCCTGAGCGAATTGGAGTTTCAAAAGTTCGCGCTGGATCAGCATTCGATTATCAGCATCTCCGACCGCAGCGGCAAGATCATTTATGCCAACAGCAAATTCAGCGAGATCAGTCAGTACCGCAACGATGAACTAATCGGACAGGATCATCGGTTACTCAACTCGGGATTTCACTCGCGCGAGTATTTCAAAGAGATGTGGCAGACCATAGCGCGCGGCGAGGTATGGCACGGCGAAGTGAAAAATCGGCGCAAGGACGGCACGTATTATTGGGTGGAATCTACCATCGTGCCGTTCATGGACGAACACGGCAAACCGTTGCGCTACGTTTCCATCCGCACCGACATCACCGCGCGCAAAGCCATGGACGAACAGATGTTTCAGCAGCGCGCATTTTACGAGCGCATCAGCGAAACACTGGGTGAAGGTTTGTATGTGCAGGACGCGCGAGGACGCTGCATCTACATGAATTCGGAAGCGGAAAAACTGTTGGGGTTGAAACGCGAAGAATTCATCGGCATGACGGTGCATGACACCATCCATAAACAAACCGCAACTGGCGTGCCTTTGCCTGCGCGCGATTGCCCGATCTATAACTTGGTACATGAGCATGGCGAAGCGCGCATGGACGACCAGGTGTTCACCCGCAAGGATGGCTCGGTATTCCCCGTTGCGATTTCGTCCAAAGCTGCGTATGCAGCGAACGGCGAACTGGAAACGGTTGTGGTCGCTTTTCAGGATATTTCAGATCGCAAGCAGAACGAACAGAACATGCGTCACACTAAAGAGCGGCTCAACCTGGCTTTGGATGGTTCCAATCTTGCGCTGTGGGATTGGGACATCGCTAGTAGCCGTATTTATCTAAGCAGCAAGTGGTCGGAGATCATGGGTGGAGCGCCGCAAGAGACGCAGACAACGGTAGAGCTGTTGTTTAAAAGTATCCATCCCGATGATTCCATTTTGATGCAAAGCCGTTTGGCGACGGTGTTGAAAGGGCAGGCGGATTTCTTCTCGGCGGAATATCGGGTCAAGCGTAACGATGGTCAATGGATTTGGATACACACCCACGGCAAAGTGGTCGAGCGCGATGCCAGCGGGCGCGCACTGCGCATGGCCGGAACCAACGCCGATGTCTCCGTGCGCAAAGATGCTGAAAACGCCATCCTGAAAGCCAAGGAAGCAGCGGAGCAGGCGAACAAAGTGAAAGGCGATTTTCTCGCCAACATGAGCCACGAAATTCGCACGCCGATGAACGGCATCATCGGCATGACCGAGCTGGCACTGGATACCGAGTTGACGCACGAGCAGCGCGAATATCTGGAACTGGTCAAGTCGTCAGCCAATTCGTTGTTGCACATCGTCAATGACATCCTCGATTTCTCCAAGATGGAATCGGGCAAGATGGATATCGAGAACATCGAATTCTCGCTGGAACAAATGTTGCGTGTCACCATGAAGACGCTGGCCGTGCGCGCGCACCAAAAAAATCTGGAACTGTTGCTGCATGTTGCATCTGATGTGCCGGACCATTTGCTGGGCGACCCCGGACGCCTGCGTCAGGTCATAGTTAATCTGGTGGGCAACGCGATCAAATTCACCGAGCGCGGCGAGATCGAAGTGGCGGTAATGTGTGAAGCCAACTCGCGCGAAGGACAAGCCAGATTGCGCTTCAGCGTGCGCGACACCGGCATCGGCATACCGCGCGAAAAATTCCAGACCATTTTCGAATCATTCTCGCAAGCCGACACCTCGACCACGCGCAACTATGGCGGTACAGGTCTAGGGCTGACCATCTCGGCGCAACTGATCGAACTCATGGGCGGCAAGATTGGTCTGGACAGCGAGGTGGGCAAAGGCACCACGTTTTATTTTGCGCTCGACATGCACATTCTTTCCGGCAACCCGCTGGCGGATTACCAGCACACCGGACGCATCAGCGGTATGCCGGTGCTGCTGGTCGATGACAACGCCACCAACCGCAAGCTGCTGCACGAAATGCTGCGCAACTGGAAGATGTTGCCCACCTCGGTGTCCAGCGGGCCGGAGGCATTGGCCGAACTGGAACGGGCAGCGGCAGAGGGACATCCGTTTGTCCTGGCGATACTGGATGTGCAGATGCCGGGCATGGATGGTTTTGAAGTGGCCGAGCGCATCCGCCAGCACCCGGAGCATGTGGGCGCAACGGTGATGATGCTGACCTCGGAGGGACAGCGCGGCCACGCCGCGCGCTGTCGCGATCTGGGTGTGTCCGGCTATCTGATGAAGCCGGTTTCGCAATCCGAATTGCTGGATACCATCATGACCGTGCTGGGCGAACCGCAGCAACAGAATGCCCCGCTCATCACGCGACATTCGCTGCGCGAGATGCGGCAAAAACTCAAGCTGCTACTGGCCGAAGACAATGCGGTGAATCAGACGCTGGCCGTACGTCTGCTGGAAAAAATGGGGCACAGCGTGACCGTGGCCAATAACGGTGCCGAAGCGGTGCAGTACTGGCAGAACAGTCAGTTCGACGCGATCCTGATGGATGTGGATATGCCGGTGATGAACGGTTATGAGGCGACGGAGCGCATCCGCATCGAAGAATTGTCGCGTGGCACCCACATCCCTATCGTGGCGATGACCGCGCATGCCATGCAGGGTGCGCGCGAGGAATGTCTGCGTCACGGCATGGACGGCTACCTGACCAAGCCCATAGATACCGAAGCGCTGTGGAACGAACTGGAAAGCTTGGGGAATGGCCTGCACGCTGCAGTGAAAACAGGCGCGGCGCAACTGGCCAAGCTGGCTGTCGTTGATTTTGGCAAGGCACGGCAGACCATGGACGACAACCGCGAACTGTTCGACGAGATCGTGCGCCTGTTCTTTGAAAGCGTGCCGCCGCAGATGCAGCGCATCAAGGATGGACTGGCACAGAGCGACGCGGAAATGGTGCGCCACGCGGCGCACACGCTGAAAGGCGTGGTCAGCATCTTCGCCGCCGAGCGCGCCATGCAGGCCGCTGTCAACGTCGAACAAAAATCCGATCAGCCGGGGCTGGATATGGCGGTGGATGAACTGGACGAAGCGCTGGCGGAACTGCAGGAAGCCATTCGCGCCTATCAGTGGTGATGCTCTGCAATTAACTGGTTTCGGATTTAGCAATCACACTTGGCCGCAAGCCGCGTCAATAGGTGATCTGCGCTATGCAGTGCGTGGAGATCGCCGTGTTTGCTGGCTTGGCATAAAGGCATCCCGCCAAAATTGGTTTTGCGCGTAAGTAGAATCTTCGTATGCGTTTCGCTAATAGCCGCGCAATTCCCCCTCTTATTCCCTCTTTGGATTTAACCCCCGTTCCTGATAATACGCATGAGCCAGAGTGCCTATATATGGCGTTCAGTAACAAGCGGATTGTCGAGGAATGAAATGAATGCAGTATTCAAAACCCTGAAGGAAGTGCTGATGCGCGGCGGCGTGCGCGGTTTGGCAGGCCCGATCTTGATCGTGATGATCTTGTCGATGATGGTGCTGCCGCTGCCGCCGTTCCTGCTCGATATTCTGTTCACGTTCAATATCGCGCTGGCGATCATGGTGTTGATGGTGGCGATGAATACCACCAGGCCGCTGGATTTTGCGGTGTTCCCTTCGGTGCTGCTGATCTCGACCTTGTTGCGCTTGTCGCTTAACGTCGCTTCCACGCGCGTGGTGCTGCTGCAAGGCCACACCGGGCCGGGCGCGGCGGGCAAAGTGATTGAGTCGTTCGGTCAATTTCTGGTGGGTGGCAATTACGCGGTGGGTATCGTGGTGTTCGTCATTCTAGTGGTCATCAATTTTGTGGTGATCACCAAAGGCGCGGGGCGTATCGCGGAAGTGGGCGCGCGCTTCACCTTGGACGCGATGCCGGGCAAGCAGATGGCGATCGATGCCGATCTGAATGCGGGGCTGATCGGTGAAGATGTGGCGCGCAAACGCCGCGCCGAGGTGTCGCAGGAGGCGGACTTCTACGGCGCGATGGACGGTGCTTCCAAGTTCGTGCGCGGCGATGCCGTGGCCGGCATCATCATCATGCTCATCAACGTGGTGGGTGGTCTGGTGGTCGGCGTGTTGCAACATAATCTCGATCTGGCCACTGCCGCCAGAAACTACACTTTGCTGACTGTTGGCGACGGGCTGGTGGCGCAGATTCCCGCGCTGGTGATTTCCACGGCAGCCGGCATGGTGGTCAGTCGCGTGTCCAGCGAAGATAACATCGGCCAGCAGTTGGTCAAGCAGTTGATCAACAGCCCGCAGGTGATTCTGATGACGGCGGTCATCATCGGCATGCTCGGCGTCATCCCCGGCATGCCGCATTTTGTGTTCCTGCTACTGGCGGGCGCGCTGGGCTGGTTTGCCTTCGTCTTGTTGCAGGTAGCCAAGAAGGAAGAAGAGGCAAAGAACAAGCCTGCCGCAACCACGGTTGCCCCGATTCAGGAAGCGGCGGAAGCCAGTTGGGAAGACGTGGCACAAGTGGACGTACTGGGTCTGGAGGTCGGCTATCGTTTGATCGCCTTGGTGGACAAGGCACAAGACGGCGATCTGTTGCGCCGCATCAAAGGCATCCGCAAAAAATTCACGCAGGACATGGGTTTCCTGCCGCCCGCCGTGCATATTCGCGACAATCTCGATTTGCATCCGACTGCATACCGCATCACGCTCAAGGGTGCGGAGATCGGCAGCGGTGAAGCTTTCGCGCACATGTTCCTGGCGATCAATCCCGGCAGCGTGAGCGGAACCTTGCCCGGTACGCCGACCAAAGACCCCGCGTTCGGTCTGCCCGCCGTGTGGGTGGACGCGAATATGCGCGATCAGGCGCAGGCCATGGGCTACACCGTGGTGGATGCGGGCACCGTGGTGGCCACGCATATCAGCCATCTGATTCATCTGCATGCGGCGGAGTTGCTGGGGCGGCAGGAGCTGCAACAGTTGCTCGATCATCTGGCCAAGATCGCCCCGAAACTTGCCGACGATTTAATTCCAAAATTGTTGCCGCTGGCGACCGTGCAGAAGGTGCTGCAAAACCTGCTGGACGAAGGGATGCACATCCGCGACATGCGTACGATTCTGGAAACACTGGTCGAACATGCGCCGCAAGTACAAGATGCCAACGTGCTCACCGCGATTGTGCGCGTGGCGCTGGGTCCGGCCATCGTGCAGCAGTTCTATCCGTCGGCGCAGGAGTTGCAAGTCATCGGCATGGACAAGGAGCTGGAATATGTTCTGGGGCAGGCGTTGCAGGCAGGCGGCTCGGCCATCGAGCCGGGCTTGGCCAACACGCTGTTGCGCGAAGCACGCGCCGCCGCCGAGGCGCAGGAGAAATTAGGTCTGCCCACCGTGTTATTAGTGCCAGGCGGCATCCGCGATTTATTGGCACGTTTCCTCAAGCGCGCATTGCCGCAACTCAAAGTGATTTCACATGAAGAAGTGCCCGGCTTCAAGACCATCCGGGTGACATCAATGGTGGGAGGTAGAGCATGAACGCAAGAAAATTCATCGCCGTCAATTCGCGCGAAGCACTGAAATTGGTACGCATCGAATTGGGCGCAGATGCTGTGATCCTGTCCAACCGCAAAGTGGCGGAAGGAGTGGAGATTGTAGCCTTGGCCGGATCCGAATTGGCGCACCTGAGCGAAACGCGCGTGCCTGCATCGAAGTCGAAAATGGAGCGTGGCGAACCCAAGCCGAGGCTGTCTGCTCAAGCGTTGAATCAGGCGGCAACATTGGGTGCAAAGGTGCTGGATGCAAATGCCAGACGCGGTGAGGCAACCCCCGAAAATATAAATCCCGACAACGAACAGCAGAAACTGCTGAGCGAATTGAAGTCCATGCAACAGCAGATGCAGGAACAGATGGCGAGTATGGCGTGGACCAGTATGCAGCAGCAAGACCCCAAGCGCAGCGGATTGCTACGCGATCTGATCAATGTCGGTTTCAGCCCGGTGTTGTCGCGCTTGTTGCTGGAAAAGATGCCGGGCGATGCGGATATCAATTGGGTGAGCCGCATTCTTGCGCACAATCTGCGCGTGGCTACGGCGCAGGAGGATGTGGTGGTACGCGGCGGCATGTATGCATTGGTGGGGCCCACCGGCGTCGGCAAGACCACGACCACCGCCAAGTTGGCGGCGCGCGCCGTGGTGCGCTACGGCGCGGACAAGGTGGCACTGGTCACCACGGATAGTTACCGCGTCGGCGCCTATGAACAATTGCGTATCTACGGCCAGATTCTAGGCGTATCGGTACATGCGGTGCGCGATACCAATGATCTGAAACTTACCTTGTCCGGCCTGAAGCACAAGCATCTGGTGCTGATCGACACCATGGGTGTCGGCCAGCGCGATAGTCGCGTGGCGGAGCAGGCGCAGATGTTTGACACTGTGGGTGTGCGGCGACTGCTGCTGTTGAACGCCACCAGCGCGGGCGGTACGCTGGACGATGTGGTGAAGATGTATGGCGGTGCGGGCATTATCGGTTGCATCCCGACCAAGCTGGACGAGGCGGTTACGCTGGGTACCGTGCTGGATGTGGTGGCGCGTCACAAGTTGACGATGCACTACATCACCAGCGGACAGCGTGTACCGGAAGATTTGCACGAAGTGAATCTGGAATATATTTTGCACCGCACATTCAAAGAGATCGGCAAACAGGCAGTTTTTGCGCTACAGGAAATGGAATTCCCGGCGTTCATGTCCGGGGTATCGGGGGCGGCAAATGCAAGGGGGCAATATGCGCTCTGAAATGATGAACGATCAGGCGGCCGGGCTGCGCAAGTTGCTGGCGCGTTCCGCTTCGCAGGTGATCACGGTGATCGGTGCGCGCGACGGTTTGGGGGCGACCAGTATCGTGACCAATCTGGCGTCGGTGTTCGCACGTGCCGGAAAGAACGTGCTGGTGCTGGATGAAAATATCAGTCACGACAATGTGGCCAATACGCTGGCAATGCGTCCGCGTTACGATTTGCTGCAAGCGGTGCGCGGCGATAAAACGTGGCAGGAAGTTTTGTTGCAAGGTTTGGGCGGCCCCAGCGTGTTGCCGTTGGCGCGCGCGATGCAAGCGCTGCCCACACTGGATAATAGAGAACGCGAGCGCTTGCTGGAATTATTGCTGGCCGCCGCGAACGATAAGGATGTGGTGCTGGTGGATGCGGCACGCGACGGGCATTCGATGTGTGCCAGCCTGTCCGGCGAAGAGCCGCTGCTGCTGGTGCTGCATGCAACACCAGCCAGCATTACCGAGAGCTATGCATTGCTGAAGCAGATGGCGACCTACAACGGCAGGCAGGCATTCGATATTGTGGTGAATAAAGTGGGCAACGAGCAGGAAGCGCTGACCGTATTCGACAATATCGCGCAAGTGGCCAGTCGCCATTTGCAAGTGCGGTTGGAATATATGGGATATATTCCGGTTGATGAAAAGCAGCAACGTGCGACACAATTGTGTCGTCCCGTGGTGGATGCCTTTCCTTCGGCAGCCTCGGCCTTGTCCATGCGCGAGATTGCACAGGGTCTGTTGCGCACACCGGATGCGAGTGAGCAAGTGCAGGATAAACTGAGCGGAGTGATGCAACGCCTGATACGCTTGCCGCAATCCCGCAGTGTGGGAGTGCGTCTGCATGCAGCGAGGCAGCTTGGCCCGAATAGCGGGCTAGCCGTTCTGACATGAGAGCGCAGCAAAGCCTCGCGGATATTTGCGTGATGCCGGGAGTGCTGCGTCCGACCGGCGCTGTTATTAAAAAAATTAATATGATGTATACGCCCAATGGATTGAACGACAAGGAACAATGCTTGCAAGAGTACGCACCGCTGGTGAAGCGTATCGCTCACTACATGATGCTGAAACTGCCGGGCAGTGTCGAGGTGGACGATCTGATCCAGGCGGGTATGATCGGTCTGCTGGATGCGGCGAGCCGCTATGACGAGTTGCGCGGTGCACAGTTCGAGACCTATGCTGCACAACGTATTCGCGGCTCGATGCTGGACGAATTGCGCGGCGCGGACTGGTTGCCGCGCACGATGCGCCGCGACATGCGCCGTATTGAAGCGGCCATCAGCCGTCTGCAACAGAAATTCGGCAGGGCGCCGAGCGAATCCGAGATCGCCAAAGAGTTGGATGTTCCGCTGTCCGAGTATCAGCAGATGTTGCAGGAAGCGCGCGGTGCGCAACTCATGTATTACGAAGATTTTCACAACGAAGAAGGTGAGGATTTTTTTGACCGCAATGATTACAGCAATGAAGCCAATCCGCTCGAGCTATTGCAGGACGAGCGTTTTCGCGCGGCACTCATGCTGGCCATTGATCGTTTGCCGGAACGCGAACGGCAATTAATGGGTATGCATTACGAACAGGAAATGAATTTGCGCGAAATCGGCGAAGTGATGGGTGTTTCCGAATCTCGTGTATGTCAACTGCATACTCAGGCAGTGGCGCGGTTGCGTACTACACTCAAGGGATACTGATGGATAAACTCAGCATACTGGGTCTTGTTATCGCTTTTGGCGGCATCATCGGCGGACAGTTGCTGGAGGGCGGCTCGGTCTTCGTTTTGCTGCAAGCGGCAGCATTTCTTATCGTGTTCGGCGGGACGCTGGGTGCGGTGATGTTGCAGCATCCGCCCAGGGTATTTGTGGCCGGCATCAAGATGGCGCGCTGGGTTTTTGTCACGCCGCAAATAGACAAACCGCAACTGATTGCCCGTCTCACCGCCTGGGGAGCCGCCGCGCGCAAAGAAGGGATTTTGTCGCTGGAAGGAAGAATAAAGTCGGAGAGCGATCCATTCCTGCAAAAAGGTCTGCAATTATTAGTGGACGGCAATAGCGGCGAGAAGATTCGCGAAGTGCTGGAAATTGATCTGGATAGCTATGAAACACTGCACTGGCAATCCGCGCGCGTGTGGGAGTCTGCTGCCGGTTATTCGCCCACCATCGGCATTCTGGGTGCGGTGCTGGGCTTGGTGCATGTGATGCAAAGTCTGGGCGAACCGGCCAAGTTGGGGGCGGGTATCGCCGTGGCTTTTATCGCGACCATCTACGGTGTGGGCTTCGCCAATCTGGTGTTTCTACCCATTGCGGGCAAGCTTAAAATTATCGTCGCGCAGCAAATGAGTTTTCGCGAGATGGCGATCGACGGTCTGGTGATGATCGCCAATGCCGACAATCCGCACTTCATCGAAAACAAACTCAAAGGCTATCTTTCCTGATGGCGCGCCGCCCGAAAAGAGAAGAGCACGACAACAACGAGCGCTGGATGGTTTCTTACGCCGACTTCATCACCTTGCTGTTTGCATTCTTTGTGGTGATGTACGGCATCTCATCGGTCAACGAAGGCAAATACCGGGTATTCAGCGTGTCGATGAACAGAGCGTTCGGCTCAGATGGCGAAGCCAATACCGAAAGCGGTACGGTACGTTTGACCCAAGATGAGATGTATTTCAAATCACTGGTCGACAGGCGTAACGCGCGGCTAGCCGAAAAGCAGCGCAAGCTTGATGAGCGTATGCAGAAATTGCTGGAGACGCTCAATGTGAAATTGGCTGGTTTTGTGAAGAACGGCCAGATGACCATTTCGCAGACGACACGCGGCGTGGTGCTGGAGATCAATGCCAGCATGCTGTTCAAGGGTGGAGACGCGAATTTGCAACCACAGGCGTTGGGCACGCTGGCGGATGTCGCCAAAGAATTGGCGACCGAAGATATGGCCATCGAAGTGCAGGGTCACACTGACAACTTGCCGATCAGCACCCCGCAATTTCCTTCCAACTGGGAACTGTCGGCAACACGCGCCAGCAGCGTGGTGCGGCTGTTCATCGATCACGGAGTCGCCGCCAAACGCCTCACCGCCTCCGGCGCGGCAGACAACATCCCGCTCGCCTCCAACGACACCCCCGAAGGCCGCGCACGCAATCGCCGCGTGACAGTGACCGCGCTGACACCGGAACCGCAAGCTGAAACTGAGGCTGAGAAAGCGGCGAACCAGTAACTGCTTGCGCTCCCGCGCAATAATTTCAAACACCAATTTCATGGGAATGCCCGTCAATCGGCAATCTGCATCATGTGCATTGCGGAGATGGCCGTGCCTATTGCCTTGCGGCCAAGTGGTGCTTTTGGAATTTGCTATACAAGCAGAAGATGTCCATGCGCTTGTGCGCGCAGATAAATCTTAGCCGCTGCCGAGTGCACGCCCTGATTTGGGAAGGTTGGGTTGGCCGTTTTGTCCGTACAGACCTGCGGCATTTTGTGTGGCTCCGACTAATACGCCCAGCGCTTGCTGGTTGTAACGCATTTTGATCTGGATCAACTCGCCATTGGTGTGATTCAACTGGCGCGATTGTTCTGCCAACTGGCGGATTTCTTTCCACACGGGCAATTTGTCCGGCGCATTATTTTGCAGCCAAACTTCAGTATTAGTGGCATCTGGAAGTGCTTGCCGACGCACTTTGGACATGACGAACAATACTTCCGAAATACGTGTCTTGCGTTCTGCAAGCTGTAGTAAAGGGTCGGTATCTGATCCCAGCAAGATCTGCTGTTCCTGTTCCAGCAGAGCGACGAAATCACGCAAAGTGTCGCGTTCGCTGTTTAATTTTGTCAGCCAGTCTGCGCTGGCAGGGTGAGGTGAGCTGATGTTCAATGTCCGCTCGCGCTGATCAGGTCGCGTACAGTGTTGATCAGCTTGTCGGCTACCACGCCTGAATTGACTTGAAAGCGACCTTCGCTGATTGCTTGCTTGATTTCGGCAACTTTCATCGTATCCACTATGGACGTGCTGGCAACACTGCTCCCCATGCTGAGCAATTGTGCCGAGGTCGAACCGAGATGCACACTGGTGCTTTCAGTTTGAGCCGGAGGCGCTTTAGCGCCGCTTGTTTTGGCAGGCGTGTTGCGCGAACTGCTCTCCCCAACGGAAGTGGCGGGAGAGCTACTGGTTTTTTCGACTTTCATGGGAAACTCCCTCTTCATTGACTCGGTTATCACATACATCGGCAGCTTCTTCAAAAACTTTAGGGCTAGTGCAGTTTATTATTATTGTGGCGCGTATTCTATAACCAACTTACTGTATTTATTGCTGAATTTCAGCGTGTCCGTCCGTTGTGGTCAGCGCTGAAATGAGTTGACCCGAAGCAACCTTGATGCGCACCGTTTGCCCTTCGGCTGCGTCATTCATTGCCTGACCTTCGCCGTTGATCAGGAAATTATTGCTACGCACCTGCAATTTGACAGTCTGCCCCTGACGAATGACGTAGGGCGCACGCAACATATCTTGCCGTAACACCTGCCCGGCGCCAATAGCGAACTTGAGCATCTTGCCGATGGCTTGTTGCGGTTCGATAAGTAAACCGGGTTGGTTCAGTTCGCCGCGTTGCAGGCTGAAATCGTCGGCGCTCAGCACTGTACCTTGCGCCAGCGGTTTGTTGGCGACCAGCAAGTCGAGACTGACCCGGATACTGGCCTGCACAAAAACAGACCACTCCGGTTTTGTGTTGCAACGCACGCCGATAGTGGTATTGCCCAGCAGTTGTGAGCCGTTCGGCATGAAAGCCTCCAGTGCCGGGCAGGCCGACAATCTGGTGCGGTGGTCGATGTCTTCTACTTTGATGCTGACTTTTCCCGGTAGCGTCCTCGTCTGTTCACGGGCAAAGGACAGTGCCGTTTCGCGTATGGCAGCATGGCTTTGTGATGCGGCGCAAGCGCCTACGCTCCAAATGCAGCACAGCAATAACGCCAACGATGTGCAAGTATTTTTCATGCTGGCATTGTCTGCCTGCCTTTAATTTTCTATGGTTGGAAATAACACGGGTTATTGCCTTTATTCCGAGGATGGGGTGGCACTCCGTCCATTTAGTATGCAATCCATCAAAGGAGTCGAATTTGTTGCGGGTTGGTCGATGCGGCAACCGAATCGAACTGGCAGGAGGACAAGATGAGCAGCAGGATAGACGAGATGTTTCAATTTCACCAAGCGGCGCTGAATTTGCGTGCAGCCCGGCAAGAGCTGATTGCATCGAATATCGCCAATGCGGATACGCCGAACTACAAGGCGAAGGACATTGATTTCACCAGCGCATTGCAAGGTGCACTGCAAGGAACCTCTGATCCGTTGCCATTGACAGTTTCTTCTGCTCAGCACATGAATGGTAATGCCGGGGAAACGGTGTTGGGGGCAAAGATTCAGTACCGTGTGCCATTGCAACCCAGTGCGGACGGCAACACTGTGGATATGGATGTGGAGCGCGCGCAGTTCGCCGACAACTCATTGCGTTATGAGGCGAGTGTGCGATTTGTAAGCGATAAAGTGAAAGACGTATTGGCAGCGTTGCAAGGTTAGGAGGGGTCATCATGTCGTTATTCAATATTTTCAACATCGCTGGTTCCGCCATGACGGCGCAGTCGCAGCGGCTTAACGTGGTGGCGAGCAATCTTGCCAATGCCGACAGTGCAACTGGACCGGATGGCAAACCGTATCACGCAAAACAAGTGGTGTTCAGCACCATGCCCGTCGCCGGACAACCGGGTGAGGGCGTGAAAGTGTCGGCAGTGGTGGAAGATACCTCGCCGATGCGTATGGTGTATGACCCCAAACATCCGATGGCGAATGAGCAAGGCTATGTGACCATGCCCAACGTCAATCCGGTGGACGAGATGGTGAACATGATTTCCGCCTCCCGTTCGTATCAAAACAACGTGGATGTGATGAATACCTCCAAGACCTTGCTGCTTAAGACGCTCACTATCGGACAATAAAGGAGAAACAACATGGTTACCTCGGTACAAGGCAGCACGCCAACTTCAACTGCGCAGCCAACGACTGCAGCATCGCAGTTGAGCGCCACGCAGGATCGTTTCCTGAAATTATTGGTTACCCAGATGCAGAATCAGGATCCGCTCAATCCGATGGACAACGCGGCAGTCACTTCGCAGATGGCGCAACTTTCCACGGTGAGCGGCATCGATAATTTGAATTCCACGGTACAGGCGCTAAGTTCCAGCATGTTGGCCTCGCAATCATTGCAAGCCGTATCCATGATAGGCCATGCGGCGTTAGTGCCAGGTAATCAGATAGCTCTGTCGAATGGACAAGCCAATGCCGCAGTTGAGCTGACGCAGCCGGTGGATAAATTGACGGTGTCAATAAGCGATGCGAACGGCAACGTAGTGCGCACCTTGCAAATGGGTTCGCAGAATAGTGGACAAATCGGTGTGACATGGGACGGTACTACCGACACTGGCTCAACAGCTCCAAACGGCAGCTACAGCTTCAGTGCAGTTTCACAACTGGCCGGCACAAACAGTGCTGCCACGACGCTGTCTTATGGCATGGTGAACAGCGTGGCGCAATCGCAAAGCGGCGTCACGGTCAACATCGGGCAAATGGGCGATTTCAGCCTGAGTTCAATCAGACAAATTTTGTAACAAGGAGAATGTCATGAGTTTCCAACAAGGTCTTTCAGGTCTGAATGCCGCAGCCAAAAATCTGGATGTGATCGGCAACAACGTGGCCAATGCCAATACGGTCGGTTTCAAACAATCGCAGGCGCAGTTCGCCGATGTCTATGCCAATTCGCTGGCCGGTGCAGGCGGAAATCAGGTTGGGATCGGCGTCAGGGTGGCGACTGTGGCGCAACAATTTACCCAGGGTAACATTTCCACCACCAGTAATTCGCTGGACATGGCGGTGAGTGGCAGCGGTTTATTCCGATTGGACAGCAATGGCGCTACCGTGTATTCGCGCAACGGGCAGTTTCAGATGGACAAGAACGGCTACATCGTTACTAGTCAGGGTGACAGGCTGACCGGGTTTTTGCCAAACGCAGCCGGTCAAATCGTTGCGACTACGCCAGGCGATCTGCAAATTTCCACAGCTGATCTGTTGCCCAAGCAAACTTCCACTATCTCTGCAGGACTCAATCTGGATTCGCGTTCGGCCATTATTCCTGGCACGACTGTTTTCGATCCGAACGATTCAACGACCTACACTAACTCAACTCCGACGACGGTGTATGACAGCTTGGGAGGCAGTCACGCTGCGTTGATGTATTTTTCCAAGACAGCAGCGAATACTTGGGATGTTCATCTGACGGTGGATGGCAATATGGTTCCTGCGGCAGGGACGGCGTTGACGACGATGACGTTCAACACCAACGGTACGTTGGCAACGCCTGTTAGCCCGGTGCCATCGGCTTTGTTCAGTCCGACATCTGCGGCGGCTTCTCTCACCAATTCATCGCTGGACGCTACGGGAATGATTGCTACTGTGACCAGCACCAACGGACTGGCGGTGGGGGCGACGGTAAGCGGTGGCGGCTTTCCTGCAGGCACCACCATTACTGCGATCACAGGAGCTAATACATTCACTACCTCGGTGGCAGGTACTTTAAACGCGGCAGGTGTGACCTTGTCGGTGACCAATCCGGCCAGTGCCGCAGCGCAAACGCTGAGCTTCGACTTCAGTGCCACTTCGCAGTTCGGCGGTATTTTCGGTATCAACTCGCTGAGTCAGGACGGCTTCACATCAGGACGCATGACGGGATTCAGCACGGGATCCGACGGCATCATATCCGGGCGTTATTCCAACGGACAGACAAAAACACTGGGGCAGGTGGTATTGGCGAATTTCACTAATCCGCAAGGTTTGCAACCCTTGGGTGGTAACAACTGGGCGGAGACTTCCGCTTCCGGTGCGCCGCTAACTGGCGTGCCAGGTTCGGCCAGTCTGGGTGTATTGCAAACTTCGGCGCTGGAAGATTCCAACGTGGATTTGACCGCCGAACTGGTGAATATGATCACCGCACAGCGCGTGTATCAGGCCAATGCGCAGACGATCAAGACTGAAGACCAGATCATGCAAACCATCGTGAATCTGCGCTGATTGAATTGAAGCTGGGGAGGATGACATGGACAGATTGATCTACACCGCGATGACAGGCGCATCGCACACCCTGCAACAGCAGGCAACGGTGTCGCAGAATCTGGCCAACGTCAACACGCCGGGCTTTCGTTCCAGCATAGACGTATTTCGCGCCGTGCCGATCGTGGGCGAAGGATTGCCAACGCGCGCATTTGTAGTCGACTCGACAGCAGGCACGGATTTCACGCCCGGCGTCATACAAGCCACCGGACGCTCGCTCGATGTGGCAGTCGACAGCAAAGGCTGGATTGCCGTGCAGGATGCCGATGGTAATGAGGCTTATACCCGCAACGGCAGCTTGCAAGTATTGCCCAACGGCATCCTGCAAACCCGAAGCGGGATGAATGTGATGGGCGATGGCGGTCTGATCACCATCCCGCCGGACACGGAAATCACCATCGCCAAGGACGGCACCATCTCGACCGTGCCCAGCGGTACACAAGCATCGCAAGTAGTGGTGGTCGGGCGCATCAAGCTGACCAATCCGCCGGAAAATACGTTGGTGCGCGGTGAAGATGCCTTGTTTCATACCAAAGACGGCAACCCCGCCGATGCCGATGCAAGCGTGACGGTGGCGTCTGGCAGTCTGGAAGGCAGCAACACGAACATGGTGGAGTCGATGGTCAGCATGATTACATTGGCGCGCCAATTCGATTTGCAGATGAAGATGTTGCAAACGGCGGACGATAACGCCAAACAAGCCAGCAGCGTGCTTAGCATCAGCGGCTAACTATAAAGGATACTCATCATGATTCGTTCCCTGTGGATTGCCAAAACCGGTCTGGAAGCGCAACAGACGCAGATGGATGTGATATCCAACAATCTGGCCAATGTCAGCACCAACGGTTTCAAACGTTCGCGCGCGGTGTTCGAAGATCTGCTTTATCAGAACTTGCGCCAGCCCGGCGCGCAATCGTCGCAACAGACGCAGATACCCTCCGGCTTGCAGATCGGTACCGGCGTGCGTCCTATCGCGACTGAACGCATTCATACTCAAGGCAATCTGCAACAGACCAGCAACCCACTGGATGTGGCGGTTCAGGGAGCGGGATTTTTTCAAGTGTTGCTGCCTGACGGTACGACGGGTTATACCCGTGACGGTTCTTTCCAGACTGACAGTCAGGGGCAGATCGTTACTTCCAATGGTTTTGTGGTGCAACCCGCGCTCACCATTCCGGCCAATGCCACCAGCGTCACTATCGGTCAGGATGGTGTGGTCAGTATCACGCAAGCTGGAGTGGCAGCGCCAATACAAGTAGGCCAGATTCAATTGGCGACTTTCATCAATGCCTCCGGCTTGGAAAGCATGGGACAGAATATGTATCAGGAGACAGCTTCCTCCGGCACACCCAGTACTAACGTACCGGGCACCAACGGTACCGGAACCATGAGTCAGGGTTATGTCGAAACCTCCAATGTGAACGTGGTGGAAGAGTTGGTGAATATGATCCAGACCCAGCGTGCATATGAGATCAATTCCAAGGCAATCACCGTTTCGGATCAGATGTTGCAGAAATTGACACAAATGTAAGTGAGGAAAATCATGTGTAGAGTCAATAACTTGTTTGGCAGTGCAGCGATGATGGCGTCGTTGGCTGCCTGCGTACCGACCACGCACATTGTCGATCCATTGTCTGCGCGCCCCGCGCCCCAGCCTGTATATGTTGCATCGGCAAATGGCGCGATATATAAGGCGGGAGTAAATGATCATCCGATGTTCGAGGACAGGCGTGCACGCCATATCGGCGATGTACTGACCATCACCATTTCTGAAACCACGACAGCCGAAGGAAAGTCCGGTACTTCTTCTGCCAACACCGGCAGCCTGAATGTCACCACTCCGGCGATCAAGGGCGGATTGTCCGGCAGCAATAGTGTGAAATCTTCCAATGCGACGGATGCAACCGGCACCAATACTTTCACTGGCACGCTGACGGCGACCGTGATCGAAGTGTTACCTAACGGAAATTTGCGCGTGGCGGGCGAGAAGCAAGTCACGATCCGCTATTCCAACGAATATGTGCGCTTTTCCGGTGTGGTCAATCCGGTTGACATCAACGCCACCAACAGCGTGCCATCCACCAAAGTTGCTGATGTTCATCTGGAATATAAGGGCGCGACCAATCTGGACTCGGCGGACGTAACCAGCATGTTTGCGCGCATCTTCACCACGGTGCTGCCGTTCTAAGGAGTACCCATATGAAAAATCTCATCAAATTACTTTCGATTTCGTTGCTGTTGCTGGTCTCGCTGAATGTGTCGGCAGAGCGCATCAAGGATCTGGCCAGCATTCAGGGTGTGCGCGAGAACCAGTTGCTAGGCTACGGTCTGGTGGTCGGTCTGGATGGCAGCGGCGACCAGACCACGCAAACTCCGTTCACGGTGCAGAGCACTATCACTATGCTGGCGCAAATGGGCGTCACTTTGCCAGCAAGCACCAGCTTGCAATTGAAGAACGTGGCAGCGGTGACCGTGACGGCTTCGTTGCCGCCATTTGCCAGACCCGGACAGACTATCGACATTACCGTTTCTTCTATCGGCAATGCCAAAAGTCTGCGCGGCGGCACGCTGGTGATGACACCGCTGAAAGGCGCGGATGGTCAAGTGTATGCGATGGCGCAAGGAAATATGCTGGTAAGTGGAGCGGGCGCATCGGCGGGCGGCTCCAAAACGCAAGTCAACCATCTCAGCGTCGGGCGCATT
This sequence comes from uncultured Gallionellaceae bacterium, assembly GCA_903847155.1. Classification (GTDB taxonomy): domain Bacteria; phylum Pseudomonadota; class Gammaproteobacteria; order Burkholderiales; family Gallionellaceae; genus Sideroxyarcus. The sequence goes on from CAINCU010000021.1 coordinate 40,108, forward strand.
CCCGGCGGTGCGACGGTGGAGCGCTCGGTGCCTACCTCACTGGGCGAAGGCGGATATATTTATCTGCAATTGAACACACCAGATTTCACAACAGCCACCCGTCTGGCGGATGCCATTGACCATGATATTTCGCCGGATACCGTGGTTGCCAGCGCTTTGGACGCGGGAACCATACAAGTCAAAGCGCCGACAGGTAATGCGCGTGTGGTGTTCATTTCACGTATCGAGAACCTGTTGGTGGATGCGGCGGCAGGCAGTGCGAAAGTCATCGTCAATGCGCGCACCGGGTCGGTGGTGATGAATCAGAATGTTTCAATTGACGATTGCGCCGTGGCGCACGGCAGCCTTACGGTGGTCATCAGCGCGGACAATGCGGTAAGCCAGCCCGCACCTTTATCGCAAGGTGAAACGGCCACGGTGACCAACGCAAATATCGAGATCAAGGCTGCACCCGGTAATCTCCTGCAGTTGAAACACGGCGTGGAACTCAGTGATGTCGTCAAGGCACTCAACTCGATCGGCGCAACACCGCAAGATTTGCTGGCGATTTTGCAAGCGATGAAGGCGGCAGGCGCGTTGCGCGCCGAGCTTGAAGTGATCTAGGTTGCTATCATGGCGCTCAACCAAATTGATGTCGGTAGTCTCGCAGTTGATGCGCAGAGTCTCGACAAACTGCGCAATCAAGCCAAACAGTCGCCGCAGGATGCGCTGAAAGCGGCGGCGCAGCAGTTCGAAACGGTGTTTATCAACATGATGATGAAGAGCATGCGCGATGCGACACCGCAGGATGGCATGTTCGATAATGAGCAAACCAAGATGTTCACCGGCATGCTCGATCAGCAGTTGGCACAGGATATGTCCAAGCGCGGCATGGGTTTGGCAGACATTATGGTGCGTCAACTCAGCCGTTCGCTTCCCGTGGCAACAACATCGCCAACGATAACGTCAAATTCTAATGCTATTCCTTCTGCGTACAAGGTAGATATGCAACAAACCTTTGTGGATAAATTGAAAGCGCCTGCCGAGCAGGCCAGTCGCAACACCGGCATTCCGGCGCATCTGATTCTCGGACAAGCGGCTTTGGAAAGCGGTTGGGGCAAACGCGAAATCAAGATGGCGGACGGCAGTACCAGCTATAACCTGTTCGGCATCAAGGCGGGCAAAGACTGGAACGGTAAAGTGGCGGAAGTGGCCACCACCGAATACCAGAATGGCGTGGCAAGCAAGCAAGTGGCGCGCTTTCGCGCTTACGATAACTACAATCAGGCATTTCAGGATTACGCCAAATTATTGAGCGATAACCCGCGTTATGCCAATACCCTCGGACAGGGTGATGGTAAAGCGTTTGCACAGGCTTTGCAGCAATCCGGGTATGCCACAGACCCGCATTATGCGGACAAACTGGTGAATGTGATTGGCAGCATCAGCGCGCGAGCCTAAAGTTTATTCATTCGATGCCGATAATAGTGCTACGTACAGCTGACTGTCAGCAAAAGGATTGAATATGAGTATCTTCGGCATCGGAGCGAGCGCACTTAACGCTGCACAGGCGGGGATCGCTACAACCTCAAACAATATCGCCAACGCGAACACGCCGGGTTTTTCGCGAGAAGTGATCATCCAGTCTGCACAAGCTACTCAGAACAACGGTTCGGGCTACCTCGGTCAAGGTACCAGCGTGGTGAACGTGGTGAGGCAATACGACCAGTTTCTGGGGGTGCAAGTGCAGGAGGCGCAGACCCAGTCTTCCAGTCTGAACACCCAATTGGGATTGGCGCAGCAAGTGAGTAACCTGCTGGGTGATTCCAATGCTGGTCTTACCACGACTTTGCAGAGTTTCTTCAGTTCGGTGAATGCTGTTGCCAATGATCCCGGGTCTGTTGCGGCGCGGCAGACCATGGTAGGCAGCGCGCAATCGTTGGTGAATAATTTTCAATCATTGAATCAAAGCATGGGGCAGATACGCGATGGCCTCAACGGACAAATTTCAAATAGCGTGACGCTCATCAATAGCTATGCGAAACAGATTGCTACATTGAACGACAATATTGTGCAGTTGCAGGCTACTACCCCGAATCAGGCTCCCAATGATTTATTGGATCAACGCGATCAGTTGATAGGTAAATTGAGCCAGGAGATTCGCGTGTCTACTTTAAAGCAGGGTGACGGCAGCATGGATGTGTACATCGGTAACGGGCAATCGTTGGTGCTCGGCAGTCGAGCCAGCACTTTGAAAACGGTTACCTCAGCCACCGATCCGACAGCTTTGAATGTTGCCTATCAGAATAGCAATGGCAGCGTTTCTTCTATCCAGCAAAGCGCCTTGCAGGGTGGCAATCTGGGAGGCTATCTGACATTCCGTCAGACAGTGCTTGATCCCGCAGTGAACGCATTGGGACGCATCGCGATCGGTTTGGCAGATACGTTCAATCAGCAGCAGCAACAGGGCGTGGATTTAAAAGGCGCGTTGGGCGGCGACATGTTTACGGTGGCGACACCGCATGTTGTACCTTCCTCCAATAATGTCGGCAATAGCACATTGACGGCGACCATAAATAACAGTTCGGCGCTGGCCGGCAACGATTACAGCGTTAATTTTGACGGCACAAACTATAACGTTTTCAATACCAGCAACAATGCGATAGTGCAGTCGTTCACTGCCGCGCAATTGGCGACAGCGCAGACAGTCGTCGGTACCGGCATCACCTTGCAATTAACCCCGGGGTCGGTGGCGGACGTGCCCGGTGACAGCTTCCTTGTTCGTCCCACGGTAGATGGCGCAAATAGTCTGGCACTCAATATTACCGACCCGTCCAAGATCGCGGCAGCGTCTCCAGTACGCTCGAATGCGCCGACCACCAATTTGGGCTCAGGCACTATGTCTGCTGCCAGTGTGGCGGGCGGATTGCCGCTGGATGCGAATTTGCAGCAGCCGATCAATATCACTTTTGACAATCCTCCCACCACCTATACCGTGACGGGCACGGGTGCACCGGTGGGATCGCAGACCTACACTGCCGGTTCGACGATCACTATCAACGGTTGGAGCACGCAGATTAGCGGCACACCGGCAGCCGGGGATCAATTCACCGTCAGTCAAAATACCAACGCCACCGCCGATGGCAGCAACATCTTACTGATGGCGGCATTGCAGACCGCCAATACTCTGGCGAACGGCACTACCAGCTATCAGGGAGCATACGGGCAGTTAATCAGTCAGGTTGGAACCCAGACACAGGAATTGACTGTTACCGGCAAAGCACAAACCAGCATGCTGGATAACCTGACCAAATCGCAACAATCGGTGTCCGGCGTCAACCTGGATGAAGAAGCGGCAAACCTGATGCGTTATCAGCAGGCATATCAGGCGGCGGCGAAAGCGATGTCGATCGCCAATACCTTGTTTAACACGCTGCTGACACTAGGACAGTAGGAGTAAATCATGCGTATCAGTACCAGCACCTTTTATAACGAAAACATAACTACCCTGAATAACCTTCAGGCACAAGTCGCGCAGACGCAACAACAGATGTCGACCGGGCATCGAATTTTGACCCCTGCCGACGATCCTGCCGGTGCGGCGCGAGCGGTTGAACTCAACCAAGCCGACGCAACGAACACTCAATTTACGGCTAACCGCACCGCAGCGACGAATACCTTGTCGTTGTCCGAAAGTATCTTGCAAAGTGTCACCTCTTTGCTGCAGGATGCTAAGACGGCTGCAGTGCAAGCTGGCAACGGGACGATGAATCAGTCGGATCGCCAATCAATGGCCTCCGACTTGCAGGGACGTTATCAGGAATTACTGGGATTGGCGAACAGCACCGATGGAACGGGAAATTACCTGTTCTCCGGTTCACAGGCTGGCACAACACCATTCGCCAATACTGCGAACGGCGTGGTCTATCAAGGCGACGATGTGCAACGCAAAGTGCAGGCAGCCTCATCGCGGCAAATATCGACCACCGATTCCGGTGCCGACATCTTCATGCGCACACGCAACGGAAACGGGACGTTTCAGGCTGCTTCCGTCGTGACGAACACCGGCAGCGGTGTAATCAGTCAGGGTACGGTTCTTGATCCAACTTTGTATAACGGCAATAGTTATCAGGTTAACTTCAGTGTTGCGGCGGGAGTCACCACTTACAGCATCAACGACATGACAAGTGGCGTACCAGTTGCCGTGGCGGGACAATCGAACGTGTCTTACGTGAGCGGGCAAGCCGTCAGTTTTAATGGCATCCAGTTCAATGTGACTGGAGCGCCAGCCGACGGCGACACCTTTAACGTCACGCCGAGCAGCAACCAAAGCGTGTTTGACACCCTCAACAACCTTATCAAGACCTTGACTACGCCTGTTCCGACAGGGAGCCTAGCGGCTTCGGCCGCATTCAGCCAAGGGATGAACAATGCCTTAGGTATGCTGGATCAGAATCTGAATTCAGTGCTCACTGTCCGCGCTACCATAGGCTCACGACTGAACGAACTGGTTGCCTTGCAATCCACCGGAGATCAACTGGGTCTGCAATACAAACAAACGCTGTCGAGTATTCAAGACACCGACTACAACAAAGCTATCAGCGACCTTACCCAACAACAAATGACGCTCCAGGCTGCCCAGCTCTCTTTTGCAAAAGTCTCCAAGACATCGTTATTCGACTATATGTAAATCGTTCATTTCGTAAGCGGCGCGCAAAGACCTGCGCGCCGCTTTTTTGTTTTTGTGGTTGAACTACGTGCCAATGGCATACAAGCAAGCCATGTTGTAGTGATTCGGTAGCATTGTGTAATGAATTTTTTGACACTTTTGCCAAGAACATTTCTTTTCCCTATAACTTATGTGAGAATTTCCACTTCGCCAAGTAAATCAAACCAAATTAAGGCGACTGTGAGGGGCAACTATCGGGGGCAGCAATTTCGTCTGCCAAGTAACACCTTTTATTCCACATGGATTATTCAGGTGTCGATTACACAAGGGAAAATAAAATGAAATTTAGGGAATCTTCTTTCAGCGCTTTTTGTATTCGTGCATTTACTTTCACATTCTTGGCAGCTGGTTTTGCCGGTTGTGGCGGGGGCGGCGTTAGCACTACTCCCACTGTCGTAATAACCACGGCCAATTCCCCGGCTGTGGCAGGCGCAGCAGTAGAGGCGGCAATTGGAGCAACCACGCTTCCGATCGCTGCAGCAACCTCCACTTCAAGTACCTCTGCGTCAGCTTCAGCAGCAATGCAAACCATTGGCAAAACGGTTGTTGCTGCAGCAAAGAAATTCAACAATCAAAGTCAAACACCAGTAATCGTAACCGGAGTCACTAACTCCTATCCTTGCACGGTGAGCGGAACATATACATATGACGCTTCCGGCAATTCCGGCAGTTTGACATTCAACAGTTGCGTTGATGTAACAGGTGAAACGCTGTCGGGCTCGGTAACTTTCAGCAATATGGTAGTCAATAACACAACAGGAGCCGTATCCGGGAAAGAGGTGCTAAGTCTCACCATGGCCATGACTTCTCCGGCAGAAATCGTCACCATCGCTGGTGACATTAATTTTTCCTATACCACAGCCTCGATGCACATGTATGGAAGCAGCCTGACATACACAAGTAACGTTTATGGATCTAAATCGATGGTTAACTACGACATCGTTATGGATTTGACTACCGGTGCGGTTACCGAGTCATTCTCGTTTAATAGCGCTGCTCTTGGTGGTGTGGCTACAGTTACGGTCACTACGCCATTCAATGGTGTAAATTTGTATCCAAATACAGGCGTAGCAACGGTGACCGGAGCCAGTAATACCGTGCTGAAGATAACCATATTGGGCGATGAAACTGCTGCCAGCAACAGCCAAGTGAAGCTTGAAGTGAGTACGGATGGTGGAGCCACTTGGGGCACACCCAGCTACGTGACTTGGGCATCTTTGAATATGCATTTATAACAAGCATTATCGTTCCGCTAAATGGCACAGGCGAAATCGTCTGTGCCATTTTTTATTCGATCAATTACTGGCCCAATATCTATGCTTTATTTGCGTCATTTTATTCTGTTAACGCTGCTGTCCATTCCTTGCGCCAACGTCATTGCAAGCCCGGAAGCATGGTGGATAAACGCACAAGGCAGTTTGCTGGATTTCAATTACCGGGAATACAGCGATCAAGGTAACTTGCTTGATAAAGAGAGCGGCATCCTGCCCGGCCTGATTTTCGGGATGGGGAAAAATCAGGGGCAATGGCGGTTTGCCGGAAAATTATCCTGCCATGCAGGCGATGCGACCTATTCCGGGCAAACCAATGGCGGCGTGCCGATTTCCACGGTGACGAAACAACTGATAACAGACATGGAGTTGCGGGTAGAGTACTCGTTCAGCAACGATGCCAGTATTTTCAAAGAACTTTATTTAGGTGTGGCACAGCATTACTGGAAGCGCGACATTCAACCCACGCACACTGCCAATGGTGCACCGGTATTGGGTTTGCTTGAAAGGTACCAGTGGCGGCAATTGAATATTGGTGCCAATACGATGTTATTGAGCACCGAACGCAGTCGCTGGCTCTTGGATGTTCGCCTCATGCGCGTTGTTAATCCGCAGGTCACCGTATTTTATTCCGGCTTGTATGATGATGCGCGCTTAGCCTTGGGGGCACACTGGGGTACCAGGGTGTCGCTACCGTGGTCGTATTCGCTCGGACAGTCAACCACCTTGCGAGTTGAACCTTATGTGGAAAGTTACAAGCTTGGACGCAGTGCAACAGTCACGCTGACCAATCAGGGTGTCCCGGTTGGGAACGTCTTCGAGCCAAACAGCGTTAGTAATAACTTTGGCCTGTTGGTGGGCGTACACAAAGCTTTATGAACGCTGAACTATCCTTGCACCCAATCCTGCGCTTCCTTGTAATCGCTGAACGCCCGAATATCCGCATCCACAAACAAGCGCGATAACCATGCCTGCCAAGTGAGCCATTGGTCGTCGGTAACGACGGCGATTTTATTGAAATCGTGGTTGTGTTGGCGGCTGAAGAATTTGATTTCCTCCCATGCCACATCCGGGGTGTAACCGAGCATACCGCGCAGGTCGAACAGCAGGTTCACTGCGCCGGGCGCTGTGAGTTTGTACAGCGCGTGTTCTTCAAACTGTTTGAAATCGGCGATGGTGAATTCGCTCATGACAGCGATGTTGACGAGGTTGTTGCTTTCTTCGATGGTAATCATTTGCTGGCCTGTGTGTGAGTGGGAGCTAGGTGCAAGCTTAACATGCCGCTGGCGATGATGAGCGCGATGCCAAGCCATGAACTGGCGGCAAGCAGTTCTTGCCAGAATAGCAATCCGAATAGCGCGGAGAACACGATGGTGCTATATGACAGTGCGCTGACCACTTGTGTCTGCCCGACGCGATAAGCGCGAGTCATGGCGAGTTGGGCGAAGGTGGCGGATGCACCAAGGATGAGCAATAGCGGCAGATCACTCAGCGCAAGCGCATGCACTTTGCTGCTCATCATCCAGATACCGCTGAACAGCGTGGCAACCAGATTGAAGTAGAACACTACACGCACTGCCGGTTCACCAAGCTGTCCGAGTTGGCGCACGTTGAGAATGGCGAAGCCGGCGAGGAAGCCGGAAAGCAAGCCCAGCAGGCCGCTGCCGAATTGCTCGCGCGCAAAGGTGGGGTGCAGCAACAGCACCACGCCGACGAAACCCAGCGCCAGACTGGCGGTGAGCGGCAAGTGGAACTTATCCTTATAGACCACGATGGTGAGTACGGTGAGGAACAGCGAAGAGGTGTAGTTGAGCGTGATCGCGGTGGCCAGCGGCAGCGTGGCGATGCAATAGAAGAACAGCATCATGGCGATGGTGCCGGTTAGTCCGCGCCATAGATGGCCGCGCAAGTGCGGCGTGGCGAGCGATGCTTTTGCGCGCAGCAACATCGCATACACGATGAACAGGCCGAAGCAGGAGCGGTAGAACACCAGTTCGCTGGTGGAGAAATGCGTCGAGCCGAGTTTGACGCACACGCCCATGCAGGAGAACAACAGACTGGCGACCAACATCCACAGCGCGCCTTTGCTTGGTTTTCTTAAAGTAAGGTCAGCCACGGGTTGACACGGTTGCGCACTGGTAGGGAAGGCGGGTGCGATGGGAAAGGTGCATTATTTTAATGCCACCTTCGTCGCAAGCCCTGTCAATAGGTGATCTACAATATATTATCATGAAGAGTGGCGTATTTGCTGGCTTGCGGAGATGGCATGGTTTGGAATAATGAGCTTTGCGATGAGTGGGCAATCCGGGTTTATCTGCAGCAGGTTGCCGTTGCCATGATTACAAATGCGGTTCCAGATTACGCCGCAAAAACTCGTGGAAATGCAGCATGCCGTCTTCGGTCGGCGATTGGTAGGGGCCGACTTCTTCCACGCCCTGTTTGTACAAGGCGCGACGTCCCTGATGCATGCGCAGGCAGATGATGTCGTCTTCCACCGCCGTCTCGCGGTATGCCTTCTTTTCGGCTTCGACGTACTCGCGCTCGAACAGCACGATACCCTCGGGATAATAGAACTCCACGATGTTGGTGCAGGCATCGGTGCCGCGCGGCACGACGGTGCTCACCACCAGCGTGTTCGGATACCACTCGACTGTAATGTTGGGGTAGTAAGTCAGCCAGATCGCGCCGTACTTCGGCAGCTCGCCCTTATGATATTTCATCAGCTGGTCGGCCCATTGCTGATAAACCGGGCTGCCTGCCTTGCGCTTCGGGTCGTTGAGTCCCACGGTCTGTACGCTGAATTGCTCGCCGAATGTCCACTTCAGTTCGTCGCAATTGACCATTTGTCCCAAGCCGGGATGGAACGGCACGACATGGTAATCTTCCTGATACACCTCGATGAATGTCTTCCAGTTGAAATTGTATTCGTCCACTTCCACGCGATCCAGCATGTAACCAGAGAAATCAATCTCGTTGAACGCGGGCATGGTCGCCAGATCCTTGGCGACATCGCGCTGCCCGGCAAATTGCAGGCCATTCCAGTTTTGCAGCGGCGTTTTGTTCAAATGCAGGCAGGGATTTTCGGGGAAGTGCGGCGCGCCGATCAATTCGCCGTCGTTCTTGTACGTCCAGCGGTGCAGCGGGCACACGATGCTTTTCGCGTTGCCGCGTCCTTCCAGCATGGTGGCTTGGCGATGGCGGCAGATGTTGGACAGCAACTCCACGCCGCCTTCGTTGCGCACCAGCATCTTGGCTTTGTCCATCCATTCGATCACGTGGTAGTCGCCGAGATTGGGCACCATCAACTCATGTCCAACGTACTTCGGTCCGGCATCCAGCAACACGCGCTGCTCGATTTCCAACACTTTCGGATCGAAATACCAGCGCAACGGCGGCTGCGCGGAAACGGGATTGAATTGCTTTGCTTTGGGGATTTCGGACATACCCGCTCTCTCTGTGAATACGGTTTGCAGGGGCGGGGATTGTCCCCGAAATCGAAACGAGGGGCAATAATAATTGGCTCTGCGCGGAGTGCATGGGTAAAATGCCGCTCTTACGCAGTTATTGATGCACACGGGAATCGAGATGGCGGCAAAAACCGGCAAAACACAGAGTTTCGAAGCAGCGACGACAGAATTGGAGCAAGTGGTGGCGGACATGGAGTCCGGCAAGCTGACGCTGGAAGATTCGTTGGCGGCCTACAAACGCGGCGCCGAATTGTTGGCTTTCTGCCGTTCCCGTTTGGAAGATGCGCAACAGCAAGTGCGTGTGCTGGAAGATGGCACGTTGAAGGATTTTACTGCATCGACTGATGCCAACTGATAATGGCTGACTTCTCCTCCTGGGTATCCGCCCACCAAACTAATCTTGAAAGCACCCTGAAGCGGCTGCTGCCGCAGGCCGACATTATGCCGCAGCGCTTGCATGCCGCGATGCGCTACAGCGTGCTGGATGGCGGTAAGCGCGTGCGGCCCTTGCTGGCTTTCGCCGCCGGCGAACTGGCGGGGGCGCTAGTTGAGCGCGTGGAGATTGCCGCCGCTGCGGTGGAAATCATCCATGCCTATTCGCTGGTGCATGACGACATGCCGTGCATGGATGATGACGTGCTGCGGCGCGGCAAGCCGACCTGCCATGTCGAATACGATGAGGCCACCGCGCTGCTGGTGGGCGATGCGCTGCAAAGTCTGGCGTTCCAATTGTTGTCCGAACATCAACTGAGCGACGATGCTTCCAAACAATTGCAGATGGTTAAATTGCTGGCGGTGGCCAGCGGTTCGCGCGGCATGGGCGGTGGACAAGCCATTGACCTCGATAGCGTAGGCAAGCAACTTACGCTGCCCGAGTTGGAACAGATGCACATTCACAAGACCGGCGCACTGATCCGCGCGGCCATCATGCTCGGTGCGCATTGCGGCAATCTGAATCAAACACAACTCGATCGGCTCGACCGTTACGGTAAATGCATCGGGCTGGCGTTCCAGGTGGTGGACGACATCCTCGACAGCGAAGCCGACACCGCCACGCTGGGCAAGACCGCCGGCAAGGATGCCGATAACGACAAGCCGACTTATGTCACGCTGCTCGGCGTGCCAGCCGCCAAGAAGATGGCGGCGGAACTGCACCAGCAGGCGATAGAAGCATTAGCTGATTTGGGCGCACCGGCGCAACGCCTGCGCGAACTGGCCGACTTCATCGTGATGAGAAAGTTCTGATGTACTCCTTGCTGAATACCATCAACTCCCCCGACGACCTACGTAAACTGGAACGCGCCCAATTGCCGCAACTGGCGAACGAGTTGCGCGCATTTCTGGTCGAGTCGGTAAGCAAGACCGGCGGTCATCTTTCTTCCAATCTCGGCACGGTGGAGCTGACAGTTGCCTTGCATTACGTGTTCGACACGCCGCAGGACAAGCTGGTGTGGGATGTCGGCCATCAGACTTATTCGCACAAGATTTTGACCGGACGCCGCGCGGCGATGAGCGGCTTGCGCATGGCGCACGGCATTTCCGGGTTTCCCAAACGCAGCGAAAGCCCATATGACGCCTTCGGCACGGGACATTCCAGCACCTCCATCTCCGCTGCGCTGGGTATGGCGGTGGCGGCGCAACTGGCTGGCAAGGACAACCGTGCGGTGGCCATCATCGGCGACGGTGCGATGACCGGCGGCATGGCATTCGAGGCACTGAACAATGCGGGAGCAATGGATGCGAATCTATTGGTCATCCTCAACGATAACGATATGTCCATCTCGCACCCGGTCGGCGCGCTCAACAATTATTTGGCGAAGCTGATGTCGGGTCGTTTCTATGCGGCGATGCGGCGCGGCAGCGAAAAAGTGTTGAAGGGTATGCCGCCGGTGCTGGAATTTGCCAAGCGCGCCGAAGAGCATGTCAAAGGCATGGTCACCCCCAGCACCATGTTCGAGGAATTCGGCTTCAACTATATCGGCCCGATCGACGGTCACGATCTGAATGTATTGGTTGATACCCTGCGTAATATCCGTAAGCTGAAAGGCCCGCAGTTTCTGCACATCGTCACGCAAAAGGGCAAAGGCTATGCCCAAGCTGAGGACGACTGCGTGCTGTACCACGGCGTCGGCAAGTTCGATCCCAACCAGGGCATCACGCCGACAGCCAGTTGCAAAATGAGTTACACGCAAGTGTTCGGCAACTGGCTGTGCGATATGGCGGCGGCAGACAAGCGCTTGGTCGGCATCACGCCCGCCATGTGCGAAGGCTCCGGCATGGCCAAGTTTGCCGAGAAATTTCCCGAACGTTATTTCGATGTAGGTATCGCCGAACAGCACGCACTCACTTTTGCCGCGGGCTTGGCTTGCGACGGCTACAAGCCGGTGGTGGCGATTTACTCCACCTTCCTGCAGCGCGCCTACGATCAGCTGATCCACGACATCGCCATCCAGAAGCTGCCGGTAGTGCTGGCCATTGATCGCGGCGGACTGGTCGGTGCGGACGGCGCGACTCACGCGGGTAGTTTCGATCTTTCCTATCTGCGCAGCATCCCCAACATGACGGTGATGGCACCTGCTGACGAGAACGAATGCAGGCAGATGTTGAGCACCGCGTTCAGCCTCGACACGCCGAGCGCGGTGCGTTACCCGCGCGGCTGCGGTCCCTGCGTGACTGTACAAAAGAATCTGGACACCTTGCCGGTCGGCAAAGGCGAGTTGCAACGTGAAGGCAAGCATGTCGCCATCCTTGCCTTCGGCTCCATGCTGGAACCCGCGTTGCAAGCCGCCGCACTACTGGATGCCACGGTTGCCAATATGCGCTTCGTCAAGCCGCTGGATGAAGAACTGATATTGCAGCTGGCACGCGAGCATGTGCTGCTGGTCACCGTGGAAGAGAACACCATACAAGGCGGTGCGGGCAGTGCAGTGGCGGAATGTCTGGCGCGGCACGGTGTCAGCGTGAGCATGTTGCATCTGGGCTTGCCGGACGCATTCCTGGAACAGGGCGATCCCGCGCGGATGCTGGCCGACTGCGGTCTGGATGCGGCGGGAATCGAACGTGCCATCCGCAAAAAAATAACATAATAATATTATCCGACAATAATAGTCGGGTAATAGGTATAATTTCACTACAGACTTTACATTAGAGATATCAATATGAAACCAGCCACTCCCATCGCCGACGTACAAAGTAGTGCCGATACCCGCCATCTGGCGATCAACAAGGTCGGTATCAAGAGCATTCGTCATCCCGTCATGGTCAAAGACCAGAGCGTGGGTGTGCAGCACACCATTGCCACTTTCAATATGTATGTGCATCTGCCGCACAACTTCAAAGGCACGCACATGTCGCGCTTTGTGCAGATACTCAACCAGCGCGGACGCGAAATCTCGGTCGAATCGTTCGAGAGCATCCTGCGCGAAATGGTGGAAAAGCTGGAAGCGCAGTCCGGCTATATCGAAATGTCCTTCCCCTATTTCGTCAACAAGACTGCGCCTATTTCCGGCGTGCAAAGCCTGTTGGATTACGATGTCACCTTCATTGGCGAGATCGTCGAGGGTGCCTACCGTTTCACTATGCGCGTATTGGTTCCGGTGACCAGCTTGTGTCCTTGCTCCAAGGAAATCTCGGATCGCGGCGCACATAACCAGCGTTCACACGTCACGCTCACCGTGCGCACGCGCAGTCCGGTGTGGATCGAAGAAGTGGTGCGCTTCGCTGAAGAGCAGGCTTCCAGCGAACTGTACGGTTTGCTTAAACGCCCGGACGAAAAGTTCGTCACCGAACATGCCTACGACAACCCCAAGTTTGTCGAAGATATGGTGCGCGACGTAGCCGCAGTGTTGAATGCCGATGAACGCATCGAAGCCTACATCATTGAATCCGAGAACTTCGAATCCATCCATAATCATTCAGCTTATGCGCTGATCGAGCGCGACAAGACCAAAGCGTAAAGGGGCAAGAGAGAAGGGAGCACACCCTTCTCTTTTCTTTTTGCTCTTGAAAAATCGCCAGCCATCCTCAAATAGCCTGCACACTTTTTCCAAGGAGCATACCGTATGACCGCAAGTGCCACTGCCAGCCGCGAAACGCTGGGATTCCAGACCGAAGTCAAACAACTGCTGCAACTAATGATTCACTCGCTGTATTCCAACCGCGAGATTTTCCTGCGCGAACTGGTTTCCAATGCTTCCGATGCTTGCGACAAACTGCGCTTTGAAGCGCTGCACAATGACAGCCTGTACGAGAACGCCTCCGAGCTGAACATCCGCGTCAGCTACGACAAGGCTGCGCGCACGCTGACCATCGCCGACAGCGGCATCGGCATGAGCCGCGACGAAGTGATCGCCAACCTCGGCACCATCGCCAAATCCGGCACGCGCGATTTCTTCAGCAAACTTTCCGGCGACCAGCAGAAAGATGCGCACCTGATCGGCCAGTTCGGCGTGGGCTTCTATTCCGCGTTCATCGTGGCCGACAAGGTGTCGGTGCTGACGCGCCGTGCGGGCGAGAAAAGCGATCAGGGTGTGTACTGGGAATCCGACGGCGGCGGCGAGTTTTCCATCGAGATGGTAGAACGGGCTGCGCGCGGCACCGAGATCACTTTGCATCTGCGCGAGGATCAGGACGACCTGCTGGCCGGCCACAAACTGCGCGAGATCATCCGAAAATATTCCAACCACATCATGCAGCCTATCCTGATGCAGAAGGAAGAATGGAAGGACGGCAAGCAGGAATTGCTGAATGAAGACGAGACCGTCAATCAGGCCTCGGCGTTGTGGACGCGCAGCAAGAACGACATCACCGAAGAGCAATACCAGGAATTTTACAAACACGTCGGTCACGACTTCGACGATCCGCTGGCATGGACCCATGCGCGCGTCGAAGGCCGTCAGGATTACACGCAACTGCTATACATCCCCGGTCGTGCGCCGTTCGATCTGTACGACCGCAACACGCGTCACGGCATCAAGCTCTATGTGCGCCGCGTGTTCATCATGGACGATGCTGAACAACTGATGCCGCAATACATGCGCTTCGTGCGCGGCGTGGTGGATTCCAGCGACTTGCCGCTCAATGTCTCGCGCGAGATTCTGCAGGAATCGAAAGACATCGAAGCCATCCGCAAAGGTTGCACCGGCAAGGTGCTGGGTTTGCTGTTCGATCTGGCCGAGAACGACAAGGAGAAGTACGCCAAGTTCTGGGGCGAGTTCGGCAAAGTGTTGAAGGAAGGCATCGGCGAAGACTTCGCCAACAAGGACAAGATCGCCGCACTGCTGCGCTTCGCCTCGACCCTGGCCGACACCACGGATGAAACCGTGTCGTTGAAGGATTACATCGCGCGCATGAAAGACGGCCAGGAAAAAATCTACTACGTCACCGCCGACAGTTTCAACGCCGCGAAGAACAGCCCGCATCTGGAAGTGTTCCGCAAGAAAGGCATTGAAGTGCTGCTGCTGTCCGACCGCGTGGATGAATGGCTGGTGAGCAACATGTTCGAGTTCGAGGGCAAGTCGCTAGTGTCCGTGGCCAAGGGTGGTCTTGACCTGGGCAAGCTGGAAGATGCAGCCGAGAAGCAGGAACAGGAAAAGCAAGCGGATGAACTGAAAGGGCTGACCGACAAGATCAAGACCAGCCTTGCCGAGCGCGTCAAGGAAGTGCGCGTCACGCACCGCCTTACCGATTCGCCCGCCTGTCTGGTGGCGGATGAGCACGACATGAGCGGCAACCTCGCGCGCCTGATGAAGGCCGCCGGGCAGAAATCTCCCAACTCGCAGCCGATACTCGAAATCAACCCAAAACATCCGGTGGTGCTGCGTCTGCAAAATGAAGACGCACGTTTCGACGACTGGGCGGCAGTGCTGTTCGACCAAGCTTTATTGGCCGAAGGCGGACATCTCGACGACCCGGCGGGTTTTGTCAAACGCATCAACCAACTGATGCTGGACATGGGGAAATAAACTTCCTTCTCCCGCAGGCGGGAGAAGGGCTGGGGATGAGGGTCTATGCTTTGCAACAATTTTTGTTGTTACTCAACAACCCTCACCCTAACCCTCTCCCGCCTGCGGGAGAGGGAATATGAGCGGGGAATTTTATGACTATGAAACCTGTCGCCATCTTTCGCCACTCGCCCGGCGAAGGCGCGGGCTACTTCATCACCTTTCTTGATGCGCACGCCATCCCGTGGCAACTGATTTGCATTGACGCGGGCGATGCCGTGCCGCATAGCGCGCAGGATTATTCCGGCCTGGTATTCATGGGCGGCCCGATGAGCGTGAATGACGAGCTGCCGTGGATACCGCCAATGCTGGCGCTGATCCGCGCTGCTTATGCACAGGATATTCCGCTGCTTGGACACTGCCTCGGCGGACAGCTCATCTCCAAAGCGTTGGGCGGCGTAGTGACGAAAAATCCGATCAAGGAATTGGGTTGGGGTGAAGTCGAGGTGGTCGACAACGCCACGGCACGCACGTGGTTCGGCGACATCAAACAATTCGACTCATTCCACTGGCACGGTGAAACGTTCAGCCTGCCGCAAGGCGCGGTGCATCTGCTGGCAAGTAGCTACTGCACCAATCAGGCATACGCCATCGGCAAACATCTGGCGTTGCAGTGCCATGTGGAAATGACCGAACCAATGATTCGCGATTGGTGCGAACATGGTGCAGACGAGATCGCCGCGAACATTAACAGCCCCGGCGTACAAACTGCAGCGAGCATGCAGGCGCAGATGCACGATAAAATGCCGCAACTGCATCGCGCGGCGGAGCAACTGTATAGTCATTGGTTGCAGGGCTTGGCGCGCTAGCACCTTCGTCGCAAGCCCAGTCAATCGGCGATCTGCATCATAGAGTGCGTGGAGATGGCCGTGCCTATTGGCTTGCAAGCAAGGCGCATTATTCAAAACGGGTGAATTGAAAAATCATGACCTACGTTGTCGGCGAAAACTGTATCCGCTGCAAATTTACCGACTGCGTGGACGTGTGTCCAGTGGATTGCTTCCGTGAGGGCGAGAACTTTCTGGTGATCGATCCGGACGAGTGCATCGACTGCTCGCTGTGCGTGGCAGAATGTCCGGCGGGCGCGATCTATGCGGAGGATGATCTGCCGGAGAGTCAGCGCCAGTTCATCGCGCTGAATGCCGAACTGGCCAAAGTGTGGAAGCCCATCGTTGAAAAGAAAAATGCGCCTGCGGATGCCGACGATTGGCTCAATGTAAAAGACAAACTTCATCTGCTAAAACGGTGAACGCATCCCACGTATTCTTTGATCGCATCGCGCAACGCATCCTGGCTGCGCATCCCGCGCCAGACCTGCGCGGCATCACCATCCTGCTTCCCAACTTTCATGCTTCCCAACCGCTGGCGCAAGCACTGATGCGCGTGGCGCGGCGGCCTGCGTTGCTGCTGCCGCAGATGGTGACGCTGAACGATTGGGCGCAAAGCATCGCGCTGGCAGCGCCCATGATTTCGGACAGTCAGCGCAGCGCTTTGCTGTACCAGCAGTTGCGCAAACAGCAATGGTTCGAGCAAGCCGATCTGTGGAGCATGACGCAGGAATTGCTGGTGCTATTCGATGAACTGACCCATTCGCTCAGCGCGTTGCCAAGTGATGCGGAGACTTTCGCCGCTGCCGTGCAGCAAGCCTATCAAGCGCGGCAGAACAGCACGCTGCAATTGGAAGCGCGGCTGGTGTTCGAGCTGTGGCATGTCATGCAAAGTGGTGCAGAGCTGGATGCGGCGCGTGCTTATCAGCAGCGCTTGGCGACATTGGCGGCGCAGGCAACGCAGCCGTTGTTTGTGTTGCGCACTTCGGATTGGACGGCGCTGGAGCAGCGTTTTCTGGAGCAATATGCGGAACATGCTGAGGTGGTGGTGTTTGATTTGAGGGAGATGGGGAATGAGTGTCCCAGCTTCGTAACTCAAGCCCTCACCCCAACCCTCTCCCGCCTGCGGGAGAGGGGGCTGTCCAACTCCCCTCTCCCGCAGG
>CAINCU010000022.1 GCA_903847155.1 uncultured Gallionellaceae bacterium
AGCGACCAGCAGTCTGGATGCCAATACTGCCGAACACTTTGCTGCGACCATCAACCAGCTCAAGGGCAAGGTGTCGATGATCTTCATTACGCATGCCATGCCGAAGAACCTGTTGGTGGATGAGGTGGTGAGGATTGGGCAAGGGGTGTTGAGTGCGGTGGGGGATGGGCATGAAGAAACCAAAAAGGAAGTTGATGGAGGGGCGCATGGATAACTTGAATCAGAAAAATAATCAGGAGTACGTGATGAAAATAAACAGAAATATTTTAATGCTAGATCTGATGGGGCAATGTTGCTTTGCTAGACCTGCCCCCAAATTTCCTTGCGAACAAATCAAGGCTGCTCACCCCAATGCGTGGCTACACCAGCTATTCAAAATGCTATTAATTTTTCTATTAGGAATGTCCATGACAGCTTGTGCAGACACAGATACCAGAAGCTGGCAGGAAGAAGTCAAGCTATTGGATGGAAGGGTAATTGTCGTAACGATAAAGTATGGATTTCCTCGCGGTGTATTTAGGGAGTCATGGGTAACGATCAAACTGCCCGAAACTGGTAACGAGGAAACCACTTGGCATGAACATTTGCAGCCACAAAATCTTAATGTCGTGAACGGCAAACTTTACATCGTGGGCACGACAGGGACTAATGTTGAGTTCAGATTATACAACTTCCCTAGACCGCCATATGTCGGATATATCTATGACAACAAGGTTTGGAAGCGCATTCCGTTTAGCGAAATCCCCGAGGCGATGTACGACATGAATCTGTCAAGTTATGGGGTCGATCCAAAAAATCCTAGACTGGCCACCTTGGCTGAGAAGAATAAAATACTGACAGACCCAAGAAGAGCCAGGGAGTTTGTGCGAATTGATCCTTCGTATAAATATCCGAATGATGAAGCTGAAAGAAACTGTCCTTATTGTAAATAAATATAAACCAGAAGGAGCTGGTCATGGTATCGATTCAAGATTATGCCGTTTTATCTGCTGCTGTTTACGTGAAATGCCGGGGTCAGGTCTTGCATTACGACATTTCATTGCGCAAAACCGCGAATAATATTTCGCACCCCACCGCCCGCAGATGCCCGTCAATAAGCGATCTACATCATTCACTGCATGGAGATGGCCGTGGATATTGGCTCGCGGACAAGGTTGGTTTTGAAAAACGTTCAAACCACAAACTTCTTCCTGCGCAGCGTCTCGATGATTTCCAGAATTACACCGGGATCGTCGATGGTGGAGCGAATGGGAAGCGCGAGGGTCAGGTCTATATTCGTAGCATGACTCATCACTTGGATAGCTTTTTTCTTATCCAGCTTCAATCAAAGAGCTCGTGTTCGAATTGTTTTTCTAACCCAATACAGTTTCCGCCAGCATCGCTGGCGATAAAACAGAAACGCCCTGGATTGTTTTCCCGTAGAGAGGGCCGAAATGAGTACGGTCGCCGGTAACCAGTATGTCGCAGTGGTGGTGGATGGCGGCAGCAAGTACCGGCCTGTCTTTCTCGGGCAGATTCACCGTATCCGGCAGCAGCGAATTGCCGGCACTCATGCCGCCGATTTTGATCCGGCCAGCCATCGCATTCAGTACGGGAAGGCCGCTCGGTGTTTTTGCGGCCAGATTACGCCGCGCCTCCTCGAATACATAAGCATCTGCCCATAGCTCATGTCCTGCGGCCTCGGTGAGCGCGAGCAGCTGTCTTACCGCACCATCAGCCCGAGCTGCCGAAAAAAGAATGTTTGCGTCCAGAAAAATACGCACTGCGTTAGTGCGACTTCGTTTTTTTATTCAGCACGGTCGCCAGCTCGGCCTCGGCCTCTTCAAATTCATGCAAGCGCTCAGCGCTGTATAACTCGATGGGCAGGGTAACGGCAGGTCGCAACAAGATGCCTTCGGGTGTCGTTTCCGCGATCAGTTGATCTGCCGTTGAAATGCCGAGTGCTTTGCGAAATTGGGTGGGGAGTGTGATAACGCCACGCTCGGTGATGGTTAGAGTAGTTTTCATGTTTTGCAGTGTTGCAGAAAATCAGTAAAGCTGCAATAGCAAGCTAACACAATATTCAGAATTATAATTAAAGGGGTCGTGTTAATTAATTTCCTGCAAGGTTTCAGGTAATGGGCGGCATATTTTTGTGCCCACGCGGTTAACGCTCAACTACGTTAGATGCCCGTATTTATTGGCTTACGAGCAAGGTGGCTCAAGCCACAAATTTCTTCCTGCGTAGCGTCTCGATAATTTCCAGAATCACACCGGGATCGTCGATGGTGGAGGGTACGGTGTATTGCTGACCGTTGACGATGCGGCACAGTGTTTTGCGTAGCGTCTTGCCGGAGCGGGTCTTGGGCAGGCGCGCGAGAATCACCGTGTCTTTGTAGCAGGTGATCGCGCCGATATTTTCGCGTACGCGAGTGATGAGTTGTTGTTGTAACTCCGTTTCATCAATCGTGACGCCGGACTTGAGCACCACCAATCCCAGCGGCACTTGCCCTTTGATTTCGTCGTCGTGCGCGATGACCGCACATTCCGCCACTGCCGGATGACCGGCGATCACTTCTTCGATCTCGCCTGTGGAAAGCCGGTGGCCGGCCACATTGATTACGTCGTCCACACGCCCCATGACATACACATATCCATCATCGTCGATATAGCCGCCGTCGCCGGTGGCGTAGTAGCCGTGGAACAAGCGCAGATAGCTTTCGCGGAATTTTTTGTCGTCGCCCCAGATGCGGTTCAGGCAGGCGGGCGGCAGCGGCAGTTTGAGCGCGATGAAGCCCTGCGTGCCGCGCGCAACCTGTTGTCCGTTCTCATCCAGAATCTGCACGTTGAAGCCGGGCACGGGCATGGTGGATGAGCCGGACTTGATCGGCATCGGTTCGATACCTTGCAGGTTGGCGGTGATCGACCAGCCGGTCTCGGTCTGCCACCAGTGATCCACCACCGGCTTGCCGCTGCTCTCGCTGAGCCAGGCTTCGGTGGGCGGGTCGAGACGTTCTCCGGCGGAGAAGATGATCTGCAATTTGCTCAAATCGTAGTGCTTCATCAGTAGCGCATGCGGGTCTTCTTTTTTCACCGCGCGGAACGCGGTGGGCGCGGTGAACAGCGCCTTCACGCCGTACTCGGCGCACACCCGCCACAGCGCACCGGCATCCGGCGTCATGATCGGCTTGCCTTCATATACGATCGTGGTGCAGCCATGCAGCAGCGGGGCATACACGATGTACGAGTGGCCGACCACCCAGCCCACGTCGGACGATGCCCAATACACATCGCCGGGATCGACGTTGTAGATCGCCTTCATGCTGTATTTGAGCGCGACCGCGTGACCGCCGTTGTCGCGTACCACGCCTTTGGGTTTGCCGGTGGTGCCGGAGGTGTAGAGGATGTACAGCGGGTCGCTGCCTTTGACCGGCGTGCAGCCGACCGGCTTGGCTTTTGCCAGCAGTGAAGTCCACTCGTGATCGCGTCCTTCGATCAACGACGCGGTGCATTGCGCACGCTGAAACACCACGCAACTTTGCGGTTTGTGCTGCGCGAGTTCAATGGCTTTATCCAACAGCGGTTTGTATTCCACGATGCGTTTGATCTCGATGCCGCAGGAAGCGGTGAGGATCACTTTCGGTGTGGCATCGTCGATGCGCAGCGCCAGCTCCGGCGGCGCAAAACCGCCGAACACCACCGAGTGGATCGCACCCAAACGCGCCACCGCCAGCATGGAGATCACCGCTTCGGGAATCATCGGCATGTAGATGATGACGCGGTCGCCTTTCACCACGCCGAGGTCGGCCAGCATGCCCGCCGTGCGCGCCACCGCATCGGTCAATTCGGCGTAGGTGTAGCGCGCTTTGCTGTCGGTGACCGGGGAATCGTAAATGAGCGCAAGCTGGTCGCCGCGACCGTTGTTCACATGATGATCCAGCGCCATGTAAGCGGTGTTCATCTCGCCGTCGGCAAACCAGTAGCCGATGCCGTCCGCATCGCGCGTCAAAATCTGCTGCGGAAATTTGAACCACTCCAATGCCTCGGCCTGCTTGCGCCAGAAGCCCTCTGGATCATTCATCGAATGGTCATACTCTGTGCGGTAGCTCATTACGATTCCTCCCTTGTTGTGGTTGCCCCCTTCTCCCGCAGGCGGGAGAAGGGCTGGGGATGAGGGTCTGTGAGTACATCACAGATTAAAATTAACTCAACGCCCCTCACCCCAACCCCTCTCCCGCCTGCGGGAGAGGGGCTTTCATCAGTTGATCGTCAACATCTCCATAAACTCGTTCACCGCCGTCGCTGCCAATTTCTGCTTATCCAGACACAGCGCCATGATCTGCTGGCAGCGATGCTCCGGGAAACGTGTGCGCAGGTTGCTCAAGAATTTCCGCTCCAGCACCGGAATCCCTTCGGCGCGACGGCGACGATGGCCGATCGGATATTCGATCTCGATTTTAGCAGTGCTGGTGCCGTCCTTGAAGAACACCTGAACGGCGTTGGCGATCGAGCGCTTGTCCGCTTCCATGTATTCGCGGCTGTAGCGCGGTTCTTCCATGATTTCCATTTTGCCGCGCAGCTGGTCAATGATCGGATTGGCGGCGTGGAAGCTATCCTCGTACTGTTCCGCCACCAAGTCGCCGAACGCCAGCGGCACGGCCACCATGTATTGCAGGCAGTGGTCGCGGTCTGCCGGGTTGGCCAGCGGGCCGACTTTGGAGATGATGCGGATGGCGGACTCATGCGTGTGGATCACGATCTTGCTGATCTCGCCCAAACGATCTTTCACTTGTGGATGCAGGCGCACCGCCGCTTCGCACGCGGTCTGCGAATGGAACTCGGCGGGGAAGGAGATTTTGAACAGCACGTTTTCCATCACATAACTGCCGTATGGTTGCGGCAAGCTGAAGCGGCGCTG
>CAINCU010000023.1 GCA_903847155.1 uncultured Gallionellaceae bacterium
ACCCAAACCTGCCACTGGCCTATACGAATTGGCTGCTCCATACCGGCCAGTCGCGACATGCAGCAATCGACCCTTTGGAGAACTTGACCGTAATAACTATTGACCGTCCGGTATCTACCGCTGGGCTAGGCAAGCTGCAATGGGAACAGAACGCTGAAATTCATTTCGGACTTAACAATGCCGGCCACCAGATTATCATTGGTCGCAAGCAGTTTCTGACCCACTTGAGTCGTTCAGCGCCCCCCCCCCGACCTTTCCTTATTCGCAGCCATAGAACGTGCCAATGCCCGCGCAGCCGTCGCTTCCCATGCCTCCAGCGCCTTAATCTCCGCTGCCGTGACCGCAGCAGCAGCGACTTCTGCTGCATGTAACAGAAGCTCGGCGGCTACTCCCGCAGCTTTAAGACTGACAGCCTCTCGTGCCTTCTCTACTGCGTGGAATGCGGCAAGCCTCACAGCCTCAGCACGTATTAACGCTTCTTCCGCTGCTGCGAGTGTTTCATGTACCTCTTTCATCATTTCTTCCTAATCTCTAGCCGTTGTTCTGTGGACGGGCGCAAATCCATGAGGAGGTTTTGGCGTACGCCATTATGTGCTTTTGTCAGAAAATGATGTCGCTCATCATTTGAGCAAATTAGAAGTCAGAATCAACTTACCAGTATGGTATGTGACGTCACTTAATCATGTCATGTTGAGCGCCGCATAGCGGACATTGGAAAAGGTCTCTTCATGGCCGAAACCAGTCCACCGCGATTATTGGGCAAGCGCCTAATTTTGCCAAATGCTAAGTTCCAAAAATCAATCTGCCTGAAGATGCCCGTCAATAGGCGTCCTACACGCATCCATATAACGCAGATCGCCTATTGACGCGCCTTCGCAAGCAGTTTGGTTTTGAAAAATCAGCTACTGACCGGCACTCTGACCGGCAGCGCACACGGCAATTCGTACAACATTGCCCCCTCATAATCTACATAAGCCGCATCTTCGCCTCAATCGTATCTGCCGATAAATCCGCGCCGCATTCCCACTCGACGAAGTACTCGCCGTTTCTGATTTTCATGAATTCGCCGATGTCATTTAATTCCTCAAATGCTTCAAATTGAAGGTAGGGGCGAACATCAAATTGTCCGACGCGCCCATCTTTGGCGATGACTTGAAATGTCCAGTCAGATTTCGGTGTAAGTTCTGCAATTCTCATTGATCCAGTCCCTTTATAGAAAAAGGTTTTTTACCATTTACCGCAAGCTCCCAATCGGCAAGTTCCACTTCGCTCCTCCCTATCAGGAATAGAGCAAAGCAAAGAAATGTTAGAGAACCATCTTGCCCGCAAGCCAGCAAACACGGCCATCTCCACGATGTGCATGAGGCAGATCGCCTATTGACGGGCGTTCGCGGGCAGTTGCTTGGTAAAAATCAGCTTATCACCGGCACACGCGGGGCGAGCGCGCACAGCAATTCATAGCTGATGGTTCCGGCGGCGCGCGCCACTTCATCCACCGGCATGCCGTCTCCCCACAGCACCACGCGGCTGCCCGCTTGCGCATCGGGCAGTTGGCTCAAGTCCACCGCCAGCATGTCCATCGACACCCGTCCCAGTGTGCGGGTGCGTTTGCCATCGACCAGTATCGGTGTGCCGGTCGGGGCGTGGCGCGGATAGCCGTCGGCGTAACCGCAGGCCACGGTGCCAATGCGCATGCTGTGCTCGGCGCGGAAGCTTGCACCGTAGCCGACGCTGTCTCCGGCGCGCAGTTCACGCACGCTGATGAGTTCGCTGCTCAGGGTTTCCACCGCTTGCAGGCCGAGCTGTTGCGCGCTGACATCGGCGAACGGGGAACTGCCGTAGAGCATGATGCCGGGGCGCACCCAGTCGCCGTGCGCTTCGGGATAACGCAGGATGGCGGCAGAATTCGCCAGCGAGCGTGGCATACGGTAAGGCGCGGCAAGTTGGTTGAACACTTGCAGTTGCGAGGCGACGCCCGCCGCCTCGTCCGCCGTGGCGAAGTGCGTCATCAGCGTGATGTCGCGCACGGCGCGGTGCCCTTTGAGCCGCTCCATCACGGCGGGCACTTCGCCGGGCCGGAAGCCGAGGCGGTTCATGCCGCTGTTGATCTTGAGCCACACCGACAGCCCGTTCTTGCGCGGATAAGCGTCCAGCCAGGCCAGTTGTTGCTGGCAGTGAACAACCGTGGTCAATTGATATTCGGCGAGGAGCGGCACTTCGTCCTGCGTGAAAAAACCTTCCAGCAGCAGGATGGTTTGACGAAAGCCCGCATCGCGCAAGGTGATGGCATCGCGCACATCGAGCAAGGCAAAACCCTCCGCATCGTTCAACGCTTGCGCAATGCGCAGCAAACCGTGCCCGTAGGCATTGGCCTTGACCACCGCCATCACGCGCGCCGACGCGGCAAGGCGCACCACGCGCAAGTTGTTGTGCAAAGCGGAAAGGTCGATGCGGGCTTGTATCGGGCGGGACATGGGGAGTCGGAGCTAATTAACTGCCGCGAATGATAGCAGCCATTATATTTTCATGTTATAAAACGCCGTCCTCAACACAACCCTATAACGTGAAACGCGGCTTCTACACTATCCTTGCAGCGCAGTTCTTTTCCGCGCTTGCCGACAATGCCCTGCTGTTCGCCGCCATCGCTTTACTCAAACAGGTAAATGCCCCGAGTTGGCATACGCCGATTTTGCAGCAGGCGTTCATTCTCTCGTTCATTTTTCTGGCACCCTTTGTCGGTGCTTTCGCCGATTCGATGCCCAAGGGGCGCGTGATGTTCATCAGCAACGGCATCAAGATGCTAGGCTGTCTTGCCATGCTGGCCGGCGTCAATCCGCTGCTGGCTTACGGTGTGGCGGGCTTCGGCGCGGCGGCCTATTCGCCGGCCAAGTACGGCATCCTCACCGAATTTCTGCCACCAGCCAGACTGGTGTGGGCGAATAGCTGGATGGAAGGGCTGACCGTTGCGGCCATTATTCTGGGCGCGGTGATCGGCGGCGTGCTCATCACGCCCAGTGTCGCCGACGTGATGCTGCAATGGTGGGATATTCCGCTGATCGACACCGGTATCGATACCCCGCCGGAATTGGCGATCTGCGTGGTGCTCGCACTCTATTCCGTGGCCGCGCTTTTCAACCTGTATATCCCGCGCGTTCCCATCGAGCACAAATCGCTGAGTCGCAACCCGCTGTTCCTGATCAAGGATTTTTCGCATTGCTTCAAATTGCTGTGGAAAGACCCGCTGGGGCAAGTTTCGCTGGCCGTGACCACGCTGTTCTGGGGAGCGGGTGCGACGCTGCGCTTGCTGGTCTTGGCCTGGGCCGCAGTGGCAATGCATTACAGCATCGGCGACGGTGCCAAGCTGACCGCCTGGGTCGCGGTCGGTATCGCCATCGGCGCGATACTCGCGGCACGCTTCGTCAAACTGGAACATGCGGTGAGAGTCATCCCGGTCGGCATTGCTATGGGCTTGGTGGTACTGATGATGATTCCGGTGACCAGCCCGCTGCTGGCCGTTTTGCTGTTGATCGTCATCGGCGCGCTGGGCGGCTTCTTCGTGGTGCCGATGAACGCATTGCTGCAACATCGCGGCCACCTGTTGATGGGCGCGGGCCGTTCCATCGCCGTGCAGAATTTCAACGAGAACATCAGTATCTTCCTCATGCTGGGACTGTACGCGTTGATGGAAAGTCTCGACTTCACGATTACCTCCACTATCTTGGTGTTCGGCATGCTAATGGCGGGCATCATGAGCTTGCTGTACAAGAAGCACGGGCACGATCAGGATAGTGGCAGGATGTAACGACTGGCAGTGGATGAACAGCGCGCGGCATGAAGCCCTTGCCGCGCCTTCCGAATTTGGGTATGAATACTCCCGTTGAGAAGAAGCACATCACCAATTATCAAGGAGCACACCATGCCCTATCGTAGCGCCACTCTGCTCTGCACTTTTCTGCTGCTGGTTGCATGCAGCCCCAGCAATGACCAAACGCCCCCGCCCAAACTGTTCAAACAGCAACGGGAAGCGCTCGACCAGGCCAAGGCAGTAGAAGCCGGGCAGAAACAAGCCGCCGAACAGCAGCAAAAAGAGATCGAGAAGCAATCGCAGTAGGTGATGTAACCGGAACTTCCCGTATGGCGCGCCGCAATCACTACCACGTCTATGTGATCGAATTGTCGAAGGATGTGCTTTTCGAAGCCAAGTTCAAAAAGTGCAACCCGCATTACATCACTGGCAAACCTTGCGTTTACGTGGGCATGACCGGACTGGATCCCGACCTGCGCTTCGACAAACACAAGGCGGGCATCCAGTCCAACCGTTACGTCAAACAATACGGCCTGCATTTGCTGCCCGACCTGTACGAAGCGTTCAACCCGATGTCTTACGACGAGGCATGCGACAAGGAAGTGGAAGTCGGCATTGATCTGCGCGAAGCCGGATTCGGGGTGTGGCAGGCTTGAGGATACAAATGCATGCATCAGCGCTGTTCACAAAACTGAGTACACTAACCAAACCAATTTGCCAACTAACCCAAACCTCATGTCACCCATCATCACCGCCACCAATCTGGTCAAGCAATATCCCGGCGTATTAGCCGTAGCGGGCATCGACCTCGCCATTCCGCAAGGCCTCTGCTTCGGCTTGCTCGGCCCCAACGGCGCGGGCAAGACCACTACCATCGAGATGCTGGAAGGCATCCAGCAACAGACCAGCGGCACCGTGTTGTACAAAGGCGAGCCACTGGGCGCGCGCTACCGCGAGGAAGTGGGCATTCAGTTTCAACACACTGCGCTGCAGGAATTTCTGACCGTGCGCGAAACGCTGGAGTTGTTCAAGCAACTCTATCGCCGCACGCTGCCCATCCCCGAGTTGATAGCACTGTGTTCGCTGGCGGATATTCTGGAGCGCGACACGCGCAAACTTTCCGGTGGCCAGCGCCAGCGTTTGCTGCTGGCATTGGCCTTGATCAATGATCCAGAATTGATCTTTCTGGATGAGCCGACCACCGGTCTCGACCCGCAGGCGCGGCGCAATTTCTGGGACTTGATCAAGCTGGTCAAGTCGCGCAACAAGACCATCGTGCTGACCACGCACTACATGGAAGAAGCGTATGCGCTGTGCGACGAGATCGCCATCATGGACAAGGGCCGCATCGTGTCGCAGGGCACGCCGACGCATTTGCTGGCGGAACATTTTGCCGATGTGGTGTTGCAGATTCCCGTGGCCGACGCCGGTAGCAAGCTGGCCGAGTTGGGACTGAATGTCATGCCAACCGGCGAGATGACGGAGATCAGAACCAACCGTCTGCACCATGTGCTGCAACTGTTGATAAACAACGGTGTCAATCTGGATCGCTTGCGCATACGCGCGTGGACGCTGGAAGATTTGTTCATCAACGTGACCG
Source organism: uncultured Gallionellaceae bacterium (assembly GCA_903847155.1). GTDB lineage: Bacteria > Pseudomonadota > Gammaproteobacteria > Burkholderiales > Gallionellaceae > Sideroxyarcus. The sequence goes on from CAINCU010000023.1 coordinate 5,406, forward strand.
GAAAGAAACTCAAGCCATGAAAAAATTCCTTGCCGTATTGCATGCGCGCAACATGGAATTTTTGCGCGACCGTTCCGCTCTGGCGTGGAACCTCGCCATGCCATTTATGCTGGTAATCGGGCTGGCGTTTACTTTTTCCAGTAGCGACAAAGAGCTGTACAAGATCGGCGTCATCGGCGGCATCGAAAAATTGCACAGCGTTGCCCCCGCGCTGCAAGCGACTCAACACCTGCAGTTCATTGCCTATGATGATTTGAATGCCGCCATAGCCAAAGTGGAACACCACCAAATGGACATGCTGCTCGACGTGAGCGGCGCACCTAAATATTGGGTGAATTCCAACTCGCCCAACGGCTATCTGCTGGAACGCATCGTCTGGGGCACGGAAGGCACTCACTTTGCACAGCAGCTGGTACAAGGCGCGGAGATTCGCTACGTCGACTGGTTCCTGCCCGGCATCCTCGGCATGAACATGATGTTCGCCTGCCTGTTCGGTGTGGGCTTTGTGATCGTGCGCTACCGCAAGAACGGCTTCCTCAAACGGCTGAAAGCCACGCCGCTGGGCGCTTTCCAATTCCTGTTCGCGCAACTGGTCTCGCGTTTGCTGCTGATCATGGTCATCACCACCATCGTCTATTCCGGCTGCAACCTGTTCATCGAATTCAACATGCAAGGCTCGTATTGGACGCTGCTGCTGGTCACCACGCTGGGCGCGATGAGTATGATCTCCATCGGCCTGCTCATTGCGGCGCGCACCGCCAGCGAAGAACTGGCAGGCGGCCTGCTCAACCTCACAACCTGGCCGATGATGCTGTTATCAGGCGCATGGTTCTCGCTGGAAGGCGCGCAAGCCTGGGTACAAAAGCTGTCGCTGATCTTCCCGCTAACGCACATGATCTCCGCCGCGCGCGCCATCATGAACGAAGGTGCTACGCTGTCCCAGGTGATGCCCCATGTTCTCGTGCTCGCCACCATGAGCGTGATCTTCATCGCGATCGGGGCATTCATATTCAAGTGGGAATGAATTCGGGAGCCAACTAATAGCGAGCTGTAGTTACCAAAATTTCGTTCACGCTTGTTATAGTGTGGGCGTGAAGCCACACAGATACGTTCGCCATAATCAGTTTGAGAAGAGATGTTGCACACCAATGCGATGTCGCTTATTTTGTGAGAACAACAGACAGGAAGATGTGCAGCCATGCTGAACAATCTCCACCGTACAATTTATGAGAAGGGTGAGGTCATCTTCCAAGAGGGGGATGCGGGAGATTGTGCCTATCTGATCGAAGAAGGTGTCGTTGAAATATCTGTAACCGTCAACGGCTTGGAACACACCGTCAATCAAATCGGCAAAAAAGAGTTATTCGGCGAAGTCGCCTTGATCGACCATATGCCGAGAACCGCAACTGCTAGAGCACAGGTGAAGGTCGTGCTCATCATCATTCAACGCAATATGGTCAATGAGTTGCTGGAAAAGACCGACCCCATCGTGCGTCATCTGCTGCTGGTCATTCTGGAACGCTATCGCGACCGAAGCGGCACTGCACAGGCGCTATCTGCCTCGCAACTCATTGATCAAGCGGATATCGCCACCAAGCGCAATTCGATTCGCGGAGAAGCCGCGCAAAAATTGACGATGTCGAGCGACATCGGGTACGCCCTGCTCGAAGGTGAATTCGAGATGTATTACCAACCCATCTGCGAGCTGTCTTCCGGTCAAGTCGCCGGGTACGAAGCGCTGATCCGCTGGCATCATCCGAGGCTGGGTCTGGTTTCGCCGCTTGATTTCCTGTGGCTGGCCGAAAAGACAGGGCAGATTCGTGAAATTGGTTTTTGGACATTGGAGCGCGCTTGCCGCGATTGGCCTACTTTGTGCAAGTCGACGAACTTTGCCGCGCCATTTGTCAGCGTCAATATGTCGCCGTCGCAACTCACCGGCGACAGTTTTGTTGAAGACGTGAAGTCGATCATCACACGTTATCAGATGCCGCCAGCGGAACTGAAACTGGAACTTACCGAAACCGTCATCATCAATAATTCGGAGCTGGCGTTACACTTGCTCAACCTGCTGACCGATCTGGGAATCTCGCTCGCCATTGATGATTTTGGAACCGGACATTCGACATTGGATACTTTGAATCGCTACCCGATAGAGACGATAAAAGTCGATATATCTTTCATTAGCACGATGCTGACCTCGGTGCGGAGCGGAGAGATCGTTAATTCTTCAATCAGTCTCGCCCACTCGCTGGGGATGGATGTCGTGGCAGAGGGAATCGAGACCGAAGAAGTTCGCAACAAACTTATCGAGCTTGGATGCAACTTCGGCCAAGGCTGGCTTTTCGGCAAGCCGTCGGAGTTAAATAATATTTCCGGAAAATGACGGGGCAATTTTTGAATTGATAAGAACACATGTCAGGTATCTTTAAACGATTTTGTCTGGTGCTGTCACTGCTATTATTGTCGGCATGTGCCAGCGCCCCGATAAATAATCAGAACATCCCTCCGCCTGAAGCATTGCCGATTGTGGCGGCCAAGTCCGACCGGCCGCTGGTCGCGCTGGTGCTTGGCAGTGGAGGTAACCGGGGTTTTGCGCATGTTGGCGTGATCAAGGTTTTGGAAGAAAACCATATCCCGGTGGATATCGTGGTTGGCACCAGTGTCGGCAGCGTGGTCGGAGCGCTATATGCGGGCGGGATCCATGCTGCGGAACTGGAGAAGTTGGCACTCAACCTGGAACAAGGCCAGCTGAATGATTACGAGCTTTCTTTTGATGGCTATATTCGCGGTGAACGCTTGCAGGATTTCATCAACAACGAATTGCACGACCGCACCATCGAGCAACTCGACAAGCCCTTTGCCGCAATTGCCACCGAGCTTTCAACCGGTAAAGCAGCCGCGTTCAATCACGGCAACACCGGCATGGCTGTACGCGCTTCCAGCAGCATTCCCGGCGTGTTCCTGCCGATACTCATCAATGGTGCAGAATATGTCGATGGCGGACTGAAAGACCCGGTGCCGGTAAAGATCGCGCAACAGATGGGAGCCGATATTGTTATCGCGGTGGACGTTTCAAAGTTGCCACAGAGCAATCAGCGTCCATCGAACGCACTCCAGATATGGATACAGGGCGCGCGCATCATGCAGCAGACGATTGCCGAAAATGAAATCAAGGCGGCGCAAGTTGTAATCCGCCCCCAAATCGGTGCTACACCCAAAATCGATCCAGCTTCAAAACAAAGTTTGGTCAAGGCCGGTGAAGATGCAGCCAATGCGGCACTGCCGGAGATACGCTATTGGCTGAAAAGAATTTCCGACGAAAAGTTGTTGAAGCAACCTGTCAGGTGACAGTCGATTTTGAAATCTCGAAGGGCTGTAGTGGTTGCGGCTTCATCGGACAATCATCCGCAATCATTAGGCATTGACTGACAATACTTTTGGACTACAGATTATTCGATTTGCTAATAAAATGGGGATATCCGCAGGTGGCGCGCGCGCCCTGCGGCATTATTCGATCAACAGGAGGAAATTGGCATCATGCATGACAGCACCAGCATCAAACTCATCAATCAAACGAATCGCACACGCCGAATCGCATTCAGTCTAATCCTGCTCGCATTGATACTGCCGTCTTTATATGCGTGGATCGACCATGTCCCGCTCGCCAGCACAGCCATGTTTACCGGAAAACTGGTCGCAGTGACGCTGCTTGCGTTTTTTGCACGGCAATGGGTAACACGCAATTACACCCCGGGTGTACAGGTTCAGGTGTTGCTGGCGTTTGCACTGGTGCTGGTCGGCTGGTCAGGCTATGTATCGCGGATTACGCACGAAGAGCGCATGGCTGCGGCGGCACACCCGGCCAGCACGATGCCCTCGCGCATTCCCGGCTAAGTCTGAAGCGATTAGCAGGTTCACTAGACGCAGCGTGCTCAATCGCAGCCTGTTGCAGAACTCGAATTGAACTTTCTCAATCGCATGTTCTCTACTGTTGCTACTTTTAGAAATAACTATTTATGCTGACAGCAGATGAACATTCCGGTTTTTTAAAATCCGTCGAACAGGTGCAGCAAGCCGCGCTGAACCATCTAAGTGCCAATCTGAACAGGAAGTATGCAATCAGTTTTATCGCAAACCTGCAACGAGGCGTAGATCAAATTGTGCAAACAAGCATTGATCAAGGGCAACGCTTGGATTGCAAAGCCGGCTGCAGCCATTGCTGTTGCGTTCGCGTGGAAACGCTTGCGCCGGAAGTTTTTCAAATCGCCAATGCGCTGAAAAAACTTCCGCCGGAAAATATCGCAGAGTTCACCGAGCGCTTGCGCAAGCACGCAGCTCTCGCCCAAGGCGTGTCCGTTCTGGATCACCGCATCGTCTGTCCCTTTCTGATTGATAAGCTGTGTTCGATCTACACCGTGCGCCCGGCAGTCTGCCGCAAAGCGCATTCTTATGCGGCTGAAAAATGCAGCACGCCCGGTGCTGAAATGCCGGAAAGTCTGGTCATCATCATGAATTCGGAAGCGCTGATGAAAGGCACGGCCAATGCGTATGCTCAAGTCGGACTTTCCGCGTCAGCGCATGAGCTCGGGCAAGCCGTGCTGCTCGCACTGACCGACGACACGGCAGAGTCGCGCTGGTATGGCGGCGAGTCTGTGTTTGATAGCGTTGCTCCGAATATGACAGAAAAGGAAACCAGATGAACAACACTACCGAACACAGCTTGAGCAAGGTTCCAGAGCTCACTTTGATTTTCTGGATCATCAAAATTGCTGCCACCACACTGGGTGAAACCGGCGGCGATGCCGTGTCGATGTCGATGAACCTGGGTTATCTGGTTGGGACGGTCATATTCGCAGTCATCTTTTTCATCGCAGTCGCGGCCCAGATCAGGGCGAAGAAATTTCATCCGTTTCTGTACTGGACGACCATCATCGCCACCACCACCGTCGGCACCACGCTGGCCGATTATGCCGACCGCTCGCTAGGCATCGGCTATGCGGGTGGCGCCTCTGTGCTGTTGGTGCTGTTGCTGGCCTCTTTAGCCATCTGGTATCGGACACTCGGCTCGGTTGCAGTAGATACGGTAGCTTCGCCGAAAGAAGAAATGTTTTACTGGCTAACCATCATGTTTTCCCAAACGCTGGGCACCGCGCTGGGGGACTGGACAGCGGACACGGCGGGACTGGGATATGAAGGCGGCGCATTCGTCTTCGGCATCCTGTTGCTCGCGGTGGTGGCCGCCTACCAGTGGACAAAGGTGTCGAGGACGGTGCTGTTCTGGGCAGCGTTTATTTTGACGCGCCCGCTTGGTGCAGTGGTGGGTGATTTTCTCGACAAGCCACTCAACGCCGGCGGTCTCGCACTCAGCCGCTATTCCGCATCGGCAGCGCTCATCGTACTCATCGTTGCCTGCATCCTGATTTTTCCGCAGCGCGCACTGAAAAAATTCCGCACTCCGGGCTAAAGATATTTTTTCAGCACACTTGATGGAGATTCCCGTCATTCCTCATTCTCCACACGACGCATTATGAAGATCGCCTATTGACGGGCGTTTCCACGAGGTCGCATTTTCCGTCCGCATCATTCTGACGTTAAAAATCCTGTTGGAAATTTGACCTGCCTGAAGCAGACTGAGCTGACAGGGTGCTCGGGCATTGCAGCTTCTTTAAAGTGGACGTTAAATCCGACTAAATTGCACCATCACTCAATTGAATGAGGCTTGTACCAATCTTTTTGGAAGTTACGTTTGGTGGATGGCTTGTTGCAAGCCGCGTGAAATTTCCAGCACTAATTAATTACACTACCCGCCTCGCAAGCCACATCAATAAGCAATCTACATGCACGCCTGCAATATGATTAAAAATTAAAAACCGGAGGAACTGGATGATAACTTCAAAGTAGTGTTGCACTTAGCATAACAAACTCGCCAGCACAACACGATTACGTCCTTCAGCCTTGGCAATCAGCAAGGCATGATCAGCTGCTTGGATGACATCTCCAACGAGGAAGTCCGGTTGCATCAAAGCGATGCCGAACGATGCAGTGACATGGATGCTCTTTCCTCCTCCCACATCAATCTCCAGCGCAGCGAGTGCTTCCCGGCAACGATCGAGAACCAGACGGGCTGCGTTTTCATCTGCATCGGGCATACAAATAAGGAACTCTTCGCCACCGAAGCGGGCGAGCGAATCATATTTCCGCAGACAGATGGTGACTTGCTTGACCACCGTTTGTAGCACGATGTCGCCTGCCCCATGGCCGTAAAGGTCATTGACATCCTTGAAATGGTCAAGATCCATCATGCTCAGACTGCAAGGGTGACCCGTACGCTGCATACGTTCGATCTCTCGGGAGAGCAGTTGATCCATGGCATAACGATTCCACGCACCAGTAAGAGGGTCGAGCAGACAGACTTTTCCAACCAGATCCGTTTGAACATCCCTTACATGCTGTTTGAAGTGGTTGGCGCAATCGATAAACTCATCATAGTTGTCAAGCGTTATCTGATTGCCTTCCTGAAGTTTTTCCAGCATTTTGCGAGCCTTAGCATGCATATCGGCATGCAACGTATCGATTAGTCGAAAGCTTGGCTCGTCACGTAGGAAATCATTTTTTTTATCATAAAACCAGTTACTGAATTTGCAGTGGCGGTGGGCATCATGACGCAAATCATCTGGGTTCTGGATCTGGCGACTGATCAAAGAGCGGTGCAACCGTTTCAACCACTGGACATGACAAAATATCGCGGTGTCTAATTCGCTAATTGCCCTAAGTGTATTTTGTTTTATGTCCATTTTTCACATAATCCGCTTTGTACTACATCAGATTGCATGAGAAAACTTTTGTCAAGGTATTATTTGAAGCGTCTGAATTGAAGGGATTCCTCGAAGGGCTGCTTTTGGCCGACTTGGGAAATCATACCTCGTTACTTCACCGCCAGTAAGCAGCCTTTGGTCGAGCCGTTCCTACTCAGCGGCCACTTCTTCTTTTCTCGCCATTTGAATAATGCCGGTGGTGTAGTTGTATTCAAACAGATCGCCATAACGCCCCCATTCAATGGCGATGCGCAAGGCCGATCTGGCATCGTCTTCATTCAAGGTAAAGCGCAACAGCCTGAGAAACAAATCCTCGTGCAAGTCGCCGGAGGGGTCTTGTTTCAAACCGTGATGGATGTAGGCCACCAGCGGCACATTTTCCAGCAGTTGTCGGCCAAATATTTCCTGGCGTTCGGGAACGTTGGCTTGGACATATTTCGCCCCCAGCGGATTCATGATGATGTCGCCGTGATCGAGATGGGCAAAACCCATCAGGGTCAAGGCTCTCGACACGCTCAGCAATTCCTGATCGGTAAGTTCGGTTTTCTCGGCCAACTCCGGCAAGTCGGCACGTCCCTGGAAAGGATCGTCGGCGAGCATTTCCAGAATGCCGTCCATACGGGCGATGTCTGCTTCCGGCAGGCGGTCGCCCAGTTGCAATTTGACTTCCTTCTCGCTGACGCGTCCCGGACGCATGGCACCCGCCGTCATCAAGCCGTAAACGTTGTCGATCAGGCCGCGCACTTCCGAGCTTTCCACTTCGCGCGGACGGGAGAGCGTCACCGGCAATTCGTCCCTGACGCGACCCGGATCGCTGGCGAAGATCAGCACGCGGTCGGCCATCATGACCGCTTCTTCAATGTTGTGCGAGACGACAAGGATGGCCTTGGTGGGAAGTTGTTTGGTTTGCCACAGTTCCAGGATTTCTTCGCGCAGACGTTCGCCGGTAAGCACGTCAAGCGCCGAGAACGCTTCGTCCATCAGTAACACTTCGGGCTCCAACACCAAAGCGCGGGCGATACCAACGCGCTGGCGCATGCCGCCGGACAGCTCGCGCGGCAACGCGCCCTCAAAGCCCGACAGCCCGATCAGTTCAATCGCCGCCGCGACGCGCTGCACTCTATCCTCGGGCGGCATACCTTTCGCCTCCAGTCCCAATTCGATATTTTTTTGCACGGTGAGCCAGGGAAACAAGGCGAACGACTGGAACACCATGCTGATGGCTTGTGCCGGTCCGTACAACGGCAGTCCCCGGTAAAGTACTTGGCCGTGATCGGCGGCGATCAACCCGGCCATGATGCGCAGCATGGTGGATTTGCCCGATCCTGATTGTCCCAGCAAGGCCACGATCTCGCCCTCTTTCAAGCTGAAGTCGACACCTTCCAGCACAGAGCGTGCGGTGCCGTCGGCGGAACGGAAAGATTTGCCGACAGATTTGAGTTCAACAATCGGTGTGTTCATTGCGTGTGCCCTCAGAAATGCAAGCGATCTTCAGCCATGCGGTACAGCCGTCGCCAGACAAAATGGTTCATTCCCATAACGAACAGGCACATCACGCCGATGCCCAGCGCGATCCTCGGAAAGTCGCCAATGGCGGTCTTCTCGGCGATGTAGCTACCGATGCCGTGTGCCTGCAAAGTGGTGTTGCCCCAGGTGACATATTCGGCAACGATGCTGGCGTTCCACGAGCCGCCCGATGCGGTGATGGCACCCGTGACGAAGCTCGGGAATATCGCCGGCAGCAGATAGCGCCGCCACTTGAGCCAACCGCTCAGGCCCAGATTTTGCGCGGCATAGCGCAGCTCGGTCGGCACCGTGGAAGCACCGGCAATGACATTGAACAACAAATACCACTGCGTGCCCAGGATCATCAGCGGCGACAGCCAGATGTCGGGATTAAGCCCGAAACGCACAATCAGCAGCACAGCGACGGGGAACATCAAGTTGGCCGGAAAGGCCGCCAGAAACTGGATGATCGCCTGCGCGCGCGAGGCCAGGCGCGGGTTCATGCCGATCTTCACGCCGATGGGAATCCAGATCAGCGCCGCCAGAAAAATCAGGATGATGACGCGGAACAGGGTGTAGCAACCCAGCACGAACACCCGCCCCACTTCGTGCCAACCAACCTCGGCATGGATGAAGTGAATCAGCGTCCACAGCGCATAGAACACCACGGCGGCAACAACCGCATCCCAGATGCGTTCCGGTGTCGAGGAATGCGGAAGGGGGCGAGCTCTAACCGAGGTGCCGTCAAAACGCAGCCGGAAAAAAGAGAACGAGCGTTCCAACAGCTTGCCAAATGACAACACCATGCCCTGCATGCGCTCGGTACGGCGCAACCAGTTCAACAGCCATGAGGTCTGCGCCGTTTCGCTGGTGGATTCCTCGAAGCGAAATTTGTCTGCCCAGGCCAGCAGCGGCCTGAAAAATAATTGGTCGTAAAGCATCACGCCGATCAGCATCGCGCCGATGGCCCAGCCGATCGCCATCAGATCGCGCTGCTCGATGGCCAGGGCGATGTAGGAGCCGATGCCGGGCAGTTTGATATTCTGATTGGAGACCGAGATGGCTTCCGAGGCGACCACAAAGAACCAGCCGCCCGACATGGACATCATCATGTTCCACAGCAAACCGGGCATGGCAAAGGGAAGTTCCAACCGCCAGAAACGCTGCCATGGTGAAAGCTGGAACACCATGGCGGCTTCCGTCAATTCGGCGGGAACACTGCGAAATCCCTGATAGGCGCTGAACGCCATGTTCCAGGCTTGCGAGGTGAAAATGGCGAAGATCGCGGCGCATTCGACGCCGAGCAGATTGCCCGGAAACAACGCGATGAAAGCGGTGACCGTGATGGATAAAAAACCGAGGATGGGGATCGATTGCAGAATGTCCAGCAGCGGCACCAGCACCTTTTCCGCCGCACGGTATTTGGTTGCCAGCGCGGCGAATACGCAACTGAAAACAATGGAAGCGCCTAGCGCGATGAACATGCGCAGCGTGGTGCGCAGCAAGTAATACGGCAGGTATAGCGGATCGAGCGACAGCGGCAGCGTTTCACCCAACTGGTAAGGACGTCCCATTTGTTGGGCACCGTAAGCCAGCAGCACAAATATCGCCAGCACCATAGGCAACATCACCCAATCCCAGCGGTTGCCACCTGCCTCAATGACCTGCCGGGGAAAAAACTGCTTGCGTTGAGTCATGTTGGTTTTGTTCTCTTGATCCGGTTCAGACGCGGTTATTCAGATAGGCGGCGGCGCAGTATAAGCCGGGCATGTGATGTTTCAAAACTCAATAAGTTCTTTTCAATAATTTCCTCTATTGCCGACAAATATCCATGTGATCGGATTCACAGCGAGCGAGAAAATGATGCTGGCCTGGAATATGCGAATAATTTCGCTGGCAGGGCAAGCGTTGCTGGTTGGAAATAATTGGCAAACTTGATTGGGAAAAATGGCATTCGGTGTTGCAGGAGATGCTGGCATGAAATCCAAGACTGATCCCGATTAATCTCTTAAATTTTCGGTTTACCGTATCTCGACACAAACCTTGTTCCGGCCTGTATCCTTGGCTTGGTACAGCGCTTTGTCTGCGTGATTCAACAACACATCCAGATTGTCGTCTTTGGTTTCCAATGAGGACACGCCTATCGATACAGTGAACTCAATAGGTAGGCCATTTTCCATCGGGACTTGGGCCTCAGCAATGGCAGCTCTTAAACGTTCGGCAACCTCAGTGGCATCAGCCTTATTGGTCTCAGGTAACAAGATGGCAAACTCTTCCCCCCCGACCCTGCCCATAATATCCACCTCACGCAACGCCACCCGGCAGACCTCAGTCAGTTTTTTCAGAACTTCATCGCCGACCTTGTGACCGTGCAGATCATTGACCTGTTTGAAAAAATCAATATCTATCATGAAAATTGACAAGTTACTGCTGTAGCGTTTGGCGCGCGCAAGTTCCGATTCGGCTAGCTGGATGAAATAACCACGGTTATTGACTCCGGTCAGGTAATCAATGTGAGCTTGCCGCTCCAACTCTTGCTGCAACAACCTGCGTTCTGTAATGTCCCGCGTCACTCCCAGCAAATTAACAACTTTCCCCTGCTTGTCACGCAAAGGCGTGGCATGAGTATCCAGCCAGCGCACGGTGCCTTTCTTGCCCTTGATCGGAAATTCAAGCGTTCCCGAATTCCCGGCGAAAACACTTGCAAACAGATCAATGAAAGCTTGCCGGTAAGCCGGGTCAACAAACGCCAACAATCTTAATTGCTGCGCCTCTTTCAGATCATCAACCTCCAGCATTGCCAGCCCGGATGGGTTCATATCAACCAGACTTCCATCAGCAGCTATAACCTTGACGCATTCCGGTTCGCTTTCAATAATGGCCTGCAGATATTCTTTCTGCTGATACAGCGCATTTTCATTGGCATGTTGTCGGCGCATCAAGCGAACGAGCAAATATAGAAAGATGGCTGATGAAAGCATAAAAGCAAAAGTCAGCGCCACAGTCTCCCATACTTGCTTGCGCCAACCCGCAAGATAAGTCTCTTCTGCCACACCCGAATTAATGTAGAAAGGATATTTCGCGAACTTGCGATAGGAGTGGGTGCGGCTGATGTGGTCAATGCTGGTGATGCCGCTGATGTAGGTTCCCTGTTTTGGGTTGTCCTTCAGCACTGCGGCAAAGGGCGCGGAAAGCATTTTGTTGCCGACCGGTTCACCCTCCAGTTGCACCCCTGCAGAGGTCGCAATGAAACCCATGTCACCATCTCTGAGAGAGAGGCTATCGCGAGGGCCGATATCGACCGCCGAGAACAATTCGTTGATGTGCTCCAAACAGATCGTGCCAATTACCACCCCGCCAAATGAACCATCCGCTTTGTTGATTCTTCGTGAAAACGGCAGCAACCATTTATGGGTGGTTTTTCCCAACACAGGCTTGGCAACGAATAACCCGATGTTGGGATTGTCGCGCTGCTGCAGGTAAAAATCCCGGTCGGCATAATTCACTGCGAGCAACTCAGAAAAATCCGACCCATTGCGCAGGTCGCCTTTTTCATTGGTGATTCTCAGTGTAAAAATATCCGGGACGCGCTGGTTTTGAAGTTGAAGAAACCCGTTTAATTTTTTGGCATCGATGCGGCCCGTGGCCATCTGCCGTTGAGTCTCATCCACAGAAACTAGCAATATGAGATCAATCTTGTCCACCAACCCGGAGATGGACTTCTCAAGCAACTGCGCCAGATTTTGGGTATTGATGGCCGCTTGTTTTTCGTACACTAACTTGCTTTGGTACAGATCAAGCGCGGCGAACAAAAACACTGCCACATTGAGCAGAACCAAGCCTGCCAACAGAACTTTAACAAAGCCAGTTTTGCGCATTGTTGCAGATTAGACCTGGAATAAGCCGTCCGCAACCTATCTTTGCTTCATCTGCTTTTCGAGTACGCTTGTAGATAATGAAGTCAGTCATTCCCGGCTAGCGAAATGGCCGTTGACCGCGTGAATTCAAGAGACGCGCCTGCCTGCTTAACTTTTCAGAAGATACTTGTAGAACCGCACGGATATTGGCCTGCCGGCATACACTACCTGAAGAACCGCGTGAATACTGGCTCTTCAGGCAAACTACCGCCGCATCAAGTATGGATGTAGTTTCAATGACTTCGCGGTGACAAATGCAAACGCGTTCTGATATGCGCCAGCAGATGGTTGGGATGCAGCACAGCCAGCGTTGGCAGTTCGATGCCGTCCAGGGTGTTCTTGGCGACCAGCCCCAGTTCGGTTTCGCCCTCCACCACCAGGCGGCGGTTGAAGAACAGGGTGTCGGGGTCTTCGCGCCGCGTGGCCAGCAAATAAAAGTCGTGTGCGGTGGCGCTGAGTGCCAGGTCCGGCGTTTTGCCTTGTGCGGCGGTGGCGGAAAATCCGTTAGCGCTGATGGTGAAGTGCAGGTGCAATCCGGCATCGGTGACATGGATGGCGATGCGTTTGCCGTACAGCGCTTCGAGGTCGCCGTGGCGGATGACATCGGCCAGTACCAGATCGAGCACGCGGCTGAACACGAACGACGGCGGCCATGCTGGCAGGCGTTCGATCAAACGGCTTAACGGGCGAGGAAAGGTGAATGCTTTCTGGTTCATGCTGCCTCCTTGGATTGTTCAATGCCCGAGCGCCCGTGCCAGTAACCGTCGCAGGGCGCATCGAATAAATACGGTTTGAGTGCGGATTGTGCCTCGGCGGCGCTGATTGCGCCATCCAGCATTTTCCGGTACACCTCGGCCACTTCCCCGGTGTGTTCCGGCTGCGGGCTGATACGCACGATATCCACGCCGATCTGGCGCATGTCGTCGAGTTCCGCAATCAGGTTATGGATGCTGGCGGACTGTGTCTGCGTTCCGTTCAGCGCAAGGAAGGGTTGGCCTTCGCGCGTGTTGAGCGTGATGCCGCTGGGGTGTTCAATACATTTGAAACGGCAGTCGTCCTTGGGCAGGTTGTAGCGGCGCGCGGTGAAACAGCGCGACGAAAAAGCCAGCGGCAATCGGCCATAGACGAACACTTCGGTTTGCATGTTGGCGGGTTTGCGCGCCAGCAAATCCTGCAACAAGGTGCGCGATTGTTCGACCGGCATTACCCAGCGCATCGCGCCCTGCTCCGCCAGAATTTCCAGCGTTGCGCCGTTGTAGGTATTGATATGCGGCCCCGCCACGAAGGGCCGTCCGCCGGACAGGCGCACCGCGCCCATGTCGTTGGCTTCGATGGCGAAGCGGGCATTGTTGGCAAAGCGGCGCAGCGCTTTGAGGTCGGATTCGGACTCGATCAGCGCCTGCGTGGACAGCACCACTTCCTTGCCTGCAGCCACCAACTGCTCGGCCACTTCCAGCCAGTCGTCGAGGCTCATCAAATGGCGGCGTGAGCACACCACTTCTCCCAGATAAACAATGTCCACCGGCCAGCTTGCGGCCTGCGCATAGAAGTCGCGCACTGTTTCGCGCGGCCAGTAATAGAGGATGGGTCCCAGAGAGATTTTCATAAATGTTCGCGCCCTATTTCCAAGGGCGGTAATAGGCACCCAAAGTATGTTGCTGCCCCTCGGAGAGTTTGCCCAGTTGCGCCATCCACGCCGGCGATACGGCATAGTTAGTCGCATCGCGTTTCGCTGAATCAATGGCGGCACGCCACACGCGGGTGACTTGTTCGACGTAGGCCGGGCTACGTTGGCGGCCTTCGATCTTGATGGCAGAGATGCCCATGCGCAGCATGTCGGGGATCATCTCCAGCGTGTTGAGGCTGGTCGGTTCTTCCAGCGCGTAGTAGGTTTCGTCCTGCACCGTGAAACGGCCTTTGCACAGCGTGGGATAGCCCGCGTTCTCGTCGGCGCCGTAGCGATCCAGCAGCACGCCGTTCAGGCGCGACTCCAAGCCTTTGGGTGTCTGTTTCCAGCTCACCGCCTTGGCCGGGGAACACACACCGGCGGTATTAGGCGATTCGCCGGTGGCGTAAGAAGACAACACGCAGCGCCCTTCCACCATCACGCACAAGCCGCCGAATCCGAACAACTCGATCTCCACTGGGGTGTTCTTGATGACGTTTTCCACTTGCGCCAGCGACAGCACACGCGGTAACACGGCGCGCTGGATACCGAAATGTTCGTGGTAGAAATTGATCGCTTCGTAATTGGTGGCCGAGCCTTGCACGGAAAGATGCAGGCGCAAATTCGGGTAGGTGCGGCTGGCGTAGCGCATCAGGCCGAGGTCAGCCAGGATCAGTGCATCTACGCCCAACTCCGCCGCATCATCCACCGATTTTTGCCAGGTATTCCACAGCGTAGTTTGCGGAAAAGTATTCAGCGCCAGCAACACTTTGCAGCCGCGTTCGCGCGCATAACTGATGCCTTTTTTGGCGGTTTCTGCATCGAAATTCAGTCCGGCAAAAGCGCGCGCATTGGTGATGTTGCGGAAACCGAAATAGACGCAGTCGGCACCGCCATCGACAGCGGCCTTGAGCGCGGGCAGACTGCCGGCGGGGCAAACCAGTTCAAGCGACATGGTGCAACTCCTTGTTGAGAAGTGATGTCCCGCCGCATTGCGGCACAATCTCTCCGTCAGTTTGTTTCTTGTTCGATAGCATCAATCCGACACCATAATAATATTTAGGTTCCAGCATTGCAGGCTACTTGCTGAGGGATGCGAATTTTAGCACTTGCTCGCTGGAATATTGAAAACTCTATGTTGTTTGGAGATATGACAGCAGGTGTTTTAACTGCCTTGGATTTTTATCCATGCATCATGAAGATGCCTGTCAATAGGCGCTCTCCACGCAGCGATCGCCAGACATCAAGCATTGACGCGGCTTCACGGGCAACAGGCTTGGCTGCTACGCACTCAGTCCGCGCCTTCACTCTTCACTCAACCTGCCCCCTCCGGCAATACTTCCCGATAAAACCGGCAAGTGTTTTTGCCGCTTTGCTTGGCCAGATACATCGCTGTATCCGCCCGCTTGACGAGATTGACAGAATCGTTTGCATCATCAGGGAAGATGGAGATGCCGATGCTGGCTCCCACCCGACTGGTTTTTCCTTGCAAGTCAAACGGAACCGACAGCTCGGCGATAATCTTTTTGGCGACTTGCGCTGCGTTTTCCTCGGTTCCGACATCGTCCAGCACGAGGATGAATTCATCTCCACCAACCCGCGCCACCGAATCCGATTCCCGAATGGTTTCTTTGAGCCTTTGGGCCACGCCCTTCAATAATAAATCGCCTGCGCCGTGCCCCAGTGTGTCGTTGATTTTTTTAAATCCGTCCAGATCGAGAAACATTACCGCCAGCTTGATCTTGCTGCGTTTGGCCAAGGAAATGGAATGGTCGAGGATGTCCAGAAACAAAGCGCGGTTGGGCAAGTCAGTCAGGTAGTCGTAATGCGCCAGATGCGCGATTTTTTCTTCTGCCCGTTTGCGATCCGTGATGTCGCGCACGATGCCGATGAAATAGCGTTGACCGCCCAGTATCATTTCCGAAGCGGACAATTCCATCGGAAACTCTTCGCCGTTTTTACGCATGGCTGTCACTTCACGTCCGCGCACGCCAAGTATCCGGCCATGTCCGGTGTGCAAGTACCGGCTCAGGTAAAGGTCATGCGCACTTCGGTTCGGCTCCGGCATCAACATCTTCAGGTTGTTACCGAGAACCTCTTGCTGCGTGTAGCCGAATATTTGCTCGGACGCGGGATTGAATCCCTGAATTGCTCCAAGCTCATTGATGGTAATAATGCCGTCCATCACGTTGTAGATGATGGCTTGCAACTGAAGCTGACTTTTTTCAAGATCACCTTTGATTTGCTTCAGATTGGTGACCATCTGCCAGAACAATTTTACCTCGGGACCATTGGCCACCCGCTTGTCACCAAACACCTTGAACGCCTCATCGGCGATGGTGTCGTCGTGCGTCAGGTTGTACACAATGCAATCCGGGTAACCCTTGCAGGCACGTATTGCTTCAACGACATCGGTGAAAGCGGGGATGCCGTGCTTCCTTGCCAGTTCAAGTCCGGGAGCATCGGACTCCTTGTCCGCCATGGCGACAACCTGGACCATGGGATCTTCCAGAAACAATTCCAGCAACGCCACGCCACCGCGTCCTGCCCCGATAATCAGCACTGGATAACCCTGCACTCTTGGCGAAGCCATGTTCACTCCTTCATAAACCATAAACGCGGTTCAGAGAAAATTCTGAAGTTTAATTGTGGCACACTTAGTGGCAAGAAGAATAACCATAAGGGAGTATTCCGGAATAGTTATAACGGGCATTTCTGACAGATTCGAATGCGCCCGAAGGCAAGACGTGCGAGTGGGTCAGGCACGCTACCACCACGATTGTCGGCACATAGCCAAGATCACGCGCTGCACACATTTTTTCTCGCTGCATATTTGGCGAATTCATGAATTTTGTTCTTACATGAACACGCGCAGTGCCAGCATGCGCACATGGTCACGCACATCGGTCGGCCAGGCTTCGGTCAGCACGCCGAATTGCTCCGGCTGATTGGCGAACAACGCGCGTACTGCTTCTTCGTAACCGGGAAAATTGCCCGCCATGGCGGACATGAAACGATAGGCGGCTTCCTGTGCTTGACGTATGCGGTCTTTGATTTCATTAGCGCGGCTCGCCGCTTCCACCAACTTACGCAGCGCAACCGAAGCACCGCCCGACTGCGCAGCCAGCCATTCCCAATGACGCGGCAACAACGTCACCTCACGCGCCACCACACCCAGCTTGGGACGACCCGGCGCACGCGCCACCGTTTCGCTGCCCGTTGCGGCGACATTCTGCACGACAGGCGGCGGCAAGCGATTCAACACCGCCTGCAACGTACCGCGAAAGTCCACCTCGATGGGTTCGCTTGTGGTGTCGTCAAATATCAGAATATGAGTTTGCTCACCCTGATCGACCAGTTGTTTGACTGCGGCTGCAACCGCGTGCAAGTCGCCGGCGGCGATACAGCGTGTACCGGCAAAGGCGGTGCAGAAAGCGGAAAGTTGTGTAGTGCTCACGCCTATTCTCCTGACGATCAGTAAAGTAATGCGTCAGCATTTTACCCGTATAAAACCATCCGTCAATATTACCCGGGTTTTATTAAGAAAAGACTGCATTCCCCGAGCGCACTAAACGCCGCTACACTTCACCAACGCAATCTTATATCCGCCATGAAAAACGTTATTCATTTGATTCTGACGACCGCACTGCTCTTGCCTGTACTGGTGCGCGCGCAGGAAGAAGCGGGCTCACCTGCGCCAAGCAATAATGCGGAAATATGGACTTTGCATGCCGGGCTGGGCTCGCCGAAAGCCTGGAACTATTTTGGCCTTACCAAAGAATACTTGCTGGACGAACACTCATCCTATTTTGTCACCGGAGGACTCGGCACAGCACTCATCGGTGTCGGCCTGGCTTACTACGGCGACCGTGAAGGTAATGGTCTGGTCGCCACGACAACGGTAGGTGTAGTTGATTTGCAGGCCACACTCGGCTATCAGTACAAGCTCGGCAAGCATGATTACCTTACGGCGGGCGCTACTTATGGCATGTTATTCATGCAATGCTATTGCTGGCTGCCGGTAGTCAGTTACGAGCATCGCTACTGACCAACCTCAATCGCCGGTACACGTCTTAATTTAATACCGAAAGACTCCTGCGTTGGCGCTGAGTTTGTCGAACCGTGAACGGAGGATTGTTTCGGCGTTTTCCTGCTTTTTGGTTTCTTGGTCACTGCCACAGGTTCCGGTGACCACTCCGGGCGGCTATAGCTGTCCGAATCAACGATCACCAGATAGCGGCTCGACCACGGCGTGGGAGTCCGGTCAGGACGCAACACCCAGAACTTCTTGCTTATCTCCAGCGCCTGCTCATAGTCGGCATCCAGCAGGCCGTAGCGGTCGATAAAATTATCCAGAGTCGTGGGGATGCGCACACAACCTTTCGACTTGACTTTGCCCAGATATATTTCGAGTTTATCCGGGTCTGTCGCATGCAGCAGCAGACGCATCTGGTTTAGTCTGCCTGGTCCCCAGCCCTGCTCTGCCTGAACCCAGCCAAAATCGAACACGCGCATTCCCTTGCGACCCAGACCGCGAATGCCATAACCATTGAGTGTGCCTTCCGCACGATAGTCGTTGTACTCCAACGTTTTCTTGAACACGCCCAGCGGCGTAATGAAATGATCGAATTCTCCGGGCCTGCCGGTGGATACGGGCGAAGCGCCGATGAAGTGATAACGATGTAAAGGCGCATGCGGATCCAGCCAGTACAGCAAGATCGCTTGCACATGCGGATTGCGATCCACCACGAGGATGTACTGCGCAGTCGAAATCAGGATCTCGGCTTTGCTCAGTGCGGCTTCGAGCAATTCCACATAGCGCGCTTGGGCAACTTGCGGAACATCGAGACGTCGATCCACTTCTTGCTGAAAATTGATGGCAAGCGACGCACCATCTTCGGCTTTCGACGGAATGGCAGAGGCGGCAAGCAACAACACGATGCACAGCAGAATTTTCTTCATGCTGGCATTGTAGCGCCGCCTGCCTGCATTTCAGCGCGTCCAGTTCACCCGCAACAGATTCTCGCCCGGGTTGTAATGGAACTCCAGCTCGCCCTGATACGCATGGTGCAAGGCATCACCGATGCCACGCGCCAGATGAATGTCGGTGGTGGTCACCACCGCGCCGACCGGCAGTTTCACGATGTCCATGAGACGCTGCAAGGCGTGCTGGGATTTTTCTTTCGCCGCATGGTTCTGTATCAACTGCATGATTTCCTGCTCGTGCGCTACGAAGAAATCTCCTGTCAACGACACATATCCCGCCGGAAATTTATCGCGTATCCGACTGCAGGCCGGGCAGAAGGTCTCGTGCGCTTTGGCGGGTTTATCCAGCCATTGCCAATGACCTGCATGGAACACTGCGCCGCATTCCGGGCAGAGTGTCGGCTCGGAAAGTTTGCCCTTGTTCTTGTAGCTATCTTGCTGCGCTTCCTGCAACAAGCGGTCACGACGAACAAGATGAAATCCCGGTGGGTGTGTTTGATGTGCCATGGTCGCCTCTCCTGATTGATGTCCCCGTAAAAATAAGCGGGTAGATGAAGAAATTATGCTTTACGAACTACCGTAGTGAACAGTCTTTGAAATAGTCTAAACCAACCTTTCGAATTAAGCTCACTGTTTGGCGCTTCGCCAGTGGTGAATCTGGCCGTACAGGCGAGTTCGTGTGGCGCCAGCGGCTGTTGCTTCGTTTGCAGCATCTCCAGCACCTTCGCATCCGCCTCCGACGCATCGCCACTCCGTTGTTGAATACGTTCGCGCAACGTAGCATCCGGCGCCTGCAGCGAGGCGATGGCAAAGGGCACGGACATACTTTGCGCAAGCTGGTGAAATGTCTGGCGCTCATCCAGCTTGAGAAAGGCGGCATCCACGATCACGGTGAAACCTGCCCTCAGCAACTCCTGCGCCTGTGCGTGCAGAGTCGCATAGGTGCGCTGTGTTGCTTCGGCGCCATAAATTTCAGCACCGCGCGCGCGGCTGTTTTCCAGCGTGCCCAAGCCGAACAGGCGTTTGCGCTCGACGTCGGAGCGGATGCGAATCGCGCCCATTTGTTGCAATGCCAGTTGCGAGAACGTGGTTTTGCCGGAACCGGGCAGGCCGTGCGTGAGGATCAATGCCGGGGAACGCTGCGCCAGACATTGCTGAGCCAATGCCAGATAACTGCGGCACGCAGCCAGTTCATGCGACTTGGCGCGTTGCGAAATACCGGGCTGTCCGGCACGAATCGCGCTGACCTTGGCGCGCACCGTGGCGCGATAGGCGAGATAGAAACGCAGCACGGAAAGACCTGCGTAATCGCCGCTCGCTTCCATGTAAGCATTCAGCAAACGCCAGGCGAATTCGGCATGCTTGCGGTGCAGCAAATCCATCACCGTAAACGCAAGCTCATCCATTACATCGATCCAGCGTAATGCGGGATTGAACTCGATGCAATCGAACAGAACAGGTTTATCACCGACCAGCACGATGTTACCGAGATGCAGATCGCCGTGGCATTCACGCACGAAACCGTGCGCGCGGCGCGCCTCGAATAATTCTTTGCAGGCAAGGTATTCTGTTTCAGTCGCGGACTGCAACGCCGCGATGTTTGCCCGGTCTGCCTCATCATTCAGCTGCGCAAACAACTGCTCAAAGTTTTGCCGCGCCGCCGCGCCAACGGATGACGCAGTACCAAACATGGAGCCGCTGTCTGATGCAGGAATTGCCGCGTGGAAATGAAATAGCGTGGCTGCCAGATGGTCGATGTGCTGCGCGGTCACCTTGCCGCGCATCAGCAAACGATCCATCAATTTCCCATCAGGAAAACGCTGCATCCTGACCGCAAATTCGATAGCGGGTAACGTACCGAATTGCGGCTCGTCCGCGCGGCCGCCGATGGCAACTGTGTCGAGATAAATGTCGGGGGCTGTGCGCCGGTTAAGCCTGATTTCCTCATCACAACAAAACTTGCGCTCCTCCAGTTCCGTGTAATCCAGAAAGCCCAGATCGAGCGCCTTCTTGATCTTGTAAGCATAACGCCCGGCCAGCAACACCCACGAAATATGCGTCTCGATCACCCGCACATTTTTCACCGCATGCGGATAGCGCTGCGGGTCGCGCAGCGCAGCGATGAGTTTTTGCTGTGTTGCGTAATTGTCTGAAGCTTGGCTCATTTATTTTGCGCAATAGCATGAATGCTGCGATTCACAAACTCAGTCGTTAAAACCGGCGCACCCATCATAACAAAGGCTGCATAGTGAAACAGGATGGATGCGCATAATTCACCAAGCCATCTTGTCCGCAAGCCAATATCGACGGCAATCTCCATCAAGTGCATCGTGCAGATTAGCTATTGACGGCCATCTACGTGCGGCACGACTTTAAAATCCGCCAATCGCCCCGTCAACATGAATAAACTTTGGATTCCAAATTATGCTGGTCAGCTCGAAGAAGATTGTCGTTCGCGGCTAAAGCTACGGCTACAGCGAATGCATAGCTAATGAAAAAAGGGTATTGTTTCTTCTGCAGGGATTGTTGTGGGTTGGGGCGTGTTCCCATTGATTGCAGGATTTGGAGAGTTGGAAAAATGAGCAAGGCAACTTTACCACAACATCGTGAAATTCATCGAAGAGCGGATAGCAGCAATTCCATGATAATCGTCGCCGCATTGCTGGCGACCGGTATTTCGTTCAGTGCCAAAGCGGCGATCGCCGTGCGCGCTACCTCAGTCGCTTATTACCAGACCACGACGACATTTACCGCAGGCGGTGCGCCGTATGTGGTTGGCGTGGGTGCTGCGGTGGCCGCTGCCAGCGGCCCTGTGACCGCACCGATCCCCGCCGGCATTGTGGCGGGCGACCGCTTGCTGTGCATCGTGGAGTCGCACGACAACGTGGCCACCTCCACACCGACCGGATGGACACGGCTCTACCGCAACCGGCCCGGCACCGAATATAGCCAAGCCTATTACAAAACCGCCGTTGGCACCGAAACCACCCAAACATTTGCGCATACTGCGGGCGGTAGCATCATTGGCCAGTGTTCGGCCTACCGCAACGCATCGACGGCTAGCGCGCCCCTTACCGGCGGTTTGGCTGGAACCGGCGCCAACGTCAAATCGGGCACCGTCACCACCACCTTTGCCAATGAGCTGTTGCTGATGTCGGCACACCTCAACCAGGGCGCGACCACCACCGCAGGCTGGACGATGTCCACACCGGGCGGATTAACCTGGACGCAACAGTATGTTTCGACCACGGCGCTGGGCTCAGGCTCCAGCATCGGGCTGTTCTCCGCGACCAAAGCGGCTGCGGGCGCGCAGACGGCGGTTACCGCCACGATTGCCGGGACAGTCAACGGGTCTTCGCTCAACTATGGCGCATTGATTGATTGGAAACCGGGTCCCGTCATCAACAAGCCAGCCGGAACGGTGGCGGGCGATCTGATGGTGCTTGCCATCGCGGCGCGCTCCAGCACGGCGATCATCTATCCGCCGCCCGGCTGGACGTTGCTGCTGTCCACAACCGAGACCACCACCACCACCACCAGCAAGCTCAGCACCTACTACAAGATCGCCGGGGCGAGCGAACCCGCATCGTACCCATGGAGTGCGTCGGTGGAGAGCGTAGCCAGCCTGGTGAGTTTCAGCGGCGTGGATAGCACCACGCCCTTTGACGGCGTAACGCCTCTGGCGACACCCAATACCGCTGCCACCACCACGCAGATCGCGCCTTCCATCACTCCGGCCTCGGCCAACGATTGGCTGGTGACCGTGCATGAACTGACATCCACGCCTTGCAGCGGCAGCTTCACCAACGGCTGGAATACTATTCCGACTGGAATGAACGAGCAGATCGATACCTGTTCGCGTACCTCCAGCAGCACCAGCGGCATGGGCATGGAAATGCTCACGCAGCAGTTGACCACCGCCGGGGTCGCCACCGGCACCAAGACCGCCACGGCTGCCGCCAATGCGGCGCGCGGCATCAGCCAGTCGCTTGTATTGCGGCCCTATGCTGTACCAGCGCCGGATCATATCCGCATTCAGCACAACGGCGGGGCATGCAGCGGCGCCGGCGCCCCGGCGAACATCACGCTGATCGCTTGCGCCAATGCGTCTTGCTCTACCGTCTACAACACCGCAAATGTGACGGGGGCCGTAGATGTGACGGGGGCCGTGTTCTCGCCGACCAGCGCGGGTTACACCCTGGCACCCGTCAACCCGCAGACCATCACGGCTGCAAGCGGCAGCGTCGGCATCACGCTGGCGCGCAGCACGGCGGGAACAGCCACCTTGTCGCTGTCTGGTACGATCTCGCCGACACCGCTCAATACCTACGAGTGCTACAACAAGGCTACGGGTACCAGCGGTGATTGCAATCTGGTGTATTCAGGGAGTTCATTTACACTCAGCGTGCCCGACCACACTTCCGATTCAAGCCAAGTGGTCTCTGTGACCTCCTGCAAAGCTTCTTTCGCCAGCACCTCGCGCAGCGTGACATTCTGGTCCACCTACATCAATCCCGCGACTGGCACGCAGACAGGCAAAATTGTGGCTGGAACAGGCAATACCAATTGCTCGACAGGCTATACCGCGCTGGGCATCTCGTCGGCCAGTCCGACTTCACTCAGCCTCAGCTTCGGCACAGGCATAACGCCGTCTGCGACTTTTACCATGTGTTACCCGGACGCAGGAAAGGTGCAATTGGACTTACGCTATGACGGCAGTTCCGCCACCGGTGATGCAGGCACAGTGCTGCTCGGCAGCGATCAGTTCATCGCTGCTCCACACCACTTCACACTGAGTAATATCGTATGCGGTAGCGGCGGCAGCCCGTTCACGGGTTGCCGGGTAGCAAGCAGCCCTTACACCAATCCCGGTGCAGCCAATGCTTCCGGTTTGGTCTTCACTAAAGCGGGTGACTCGTTCGCGCTGACCGTTAGCGCATACAACACCAATGGCGCGGTAACGCCCAATTTCGGCAAGAAAACCACTCCTGAAGGAGTGACGGTAACTCCGGTGGCGAACATGCCGGATCTTCTGGCGGGCGCGGTCACCGGCAACGTGAGCGGCACGTTCGGCGCATTCAGTAACGGTGTGGCGATTGCCGATGGCATCACGTTTCAGCCGGGCGGGATATTGCGCAGCATACCCTTCAGCTATAGCGATGTCGGCATCATCAAGCTCAGCGCCAAGCTCGCCAGCGGCCAATACCTTGGTTCTGCCGGACTCAAGGAGGTCACGACGCCCGCTACCGGCAATATCGGACGCTTCATCCCGGATCGCTTCACTGTCACCACCGATCCGGACAGTCCTATCGTTACCCAGGCCGATTTTTCGCAGATTTTCACAACGGTCAGCGCGCCGGCGGCGATAGGTGCAACAACGATTGATGTGGCCGCAACGACCGATTTCAATGTGGGCAGCAAGGTGCGTATCCCGGGTGCGGGGACGGGGGGCAATACGCTTACCGCGATAGTCACTGCGGTCGATGACGTGGCGCTCACGCTCACGCTGAACACTGCGATCGGCACCGCGCAAGCCGGCGATGGAACCGAAAAGGTGTTTGCCGAATGGGGAAGTTATATGGGTGAACAATTCAACGCACAATTCATCCTGAATGCCGTCGCGCTCGGCGGCTCGAACACGAAAAATTATAGTGGCGTATATGCCAAGCTCAATCCGGCTTCCGTTGGAAGTTTGAGTTTCGGCGCAGTGAGTGCCGGGAGCAATCTGACCTCGCGGCTGGGTACTTCGACCTCGCCGACCGGAGCTTTTCCGGCACCGGGCAGCACTTTGGCTGGCAGCGCCGACATAACAGCACCGTTGTTCTTTACCGCACTCGCATCACCGGATGGGCCATATGCGGCACTGATGTTGGGCATCGCACCGTCGGATACGGACAGTGTGCAAATGGGCAGCTATAACCTGAGTATGGGTGGCAGCCCAGACCATACCAGCATCATGGACGTCACAGTGCAGGCCAGCACCGAAGTGCGTTACGGACGCATACGCATGTCGAATGCTTACGGTTCGGAGAGGTTGAGGCTTCCGGTTGCGGCGACGGTGCAGTATTACACTAACTTGGGTTGGGTGAACAATACGGACGATAGCCTCACGAATTTCGATACTTCCACCACGGATATGTCGGTAAGTATCGTGAAGACGCCTTTGGCGGTGGGTAATGTGACGGCATTCAATGCCGGGACTGTGACGGTGGCGAATGGTGTTGGTTCATTCACGCTCAATAGTCCGAACGTGATAGGCAGCGCAGACATCAGCATCAACGCGGCTACCTACTTAACACCAATCGCCGGGCGGGTGACCTTCGGCGTGTACAAGAGTAATCAACAGTTCATCTACCGGCGCGAAAACTATTGATGAAACCGGGCTGCCGACACGCACTGTGCGTCGGCAGTATTTACCCCAAGGAGCATCTTAATGCTGACCTTCATGAGCGTGGCCTTGTTGATCTACGGTTCCATGCATCTATATGCACTCGGCAAGGTGTGGGCGGCCTTTCCGCATTCGTTCGGCTTGGGGTTGGCGCTAACGCTGGCGGGCATAATTCTGACTTTTTCTCCGCTGCTCGTCTGGTTCATGGAAAGACAAAACTGGCATCGCGCCACCGTCGCCACTGCATGGTTGAGCTACACGTGGATGGGCTATCTGTTCCTGTTTCTGTGCATCGGCCTGCTGTTCGATCTTGGCCAAACATTAGCCACACTGTTGCATTTCACCTGGCCGCTGAACGCGGCACTGGCGTTGCGCACTGTGGGCTTGCTCGCACTCGCCGCAGTGGGCTATGGAATGATCGAGGCACGCCAAATTCAGATTGAACGAGTCAACATCAGCACCCCAAAACTTGCCTCCGGCCACGTTACCATCGCGCAGATTTCCGACCTGCATCTCGGCATCATGCAGGGTGATAGATTTCTCGACGGCATCATCGCCAAACTACGCGAACTCAAGCCCGACATCGTGGTGGCAACGGGTGACATCGTCGATGGACAAGGCGACGACCTTGAAACACTTGCCCGCCACTTCCAGACCTACGCACCGCCGCTGGGCGCTTATGCCGTCACCGGCAATCACGAATACTACGCCGGGCTGGAAAACTCCCTGCGTTTCCTGCGCAATGCGGGCTTCACTGTGCTGCGCGGCGAAGCAGCCAAGACAGGCGGCATCGTGCTGGTGGGTGTCGATGATTCCAGCGCAGCCTCTTCAGGTCAGCAAGCGCAGCTGGATACCCGCAAGGCCCTCGCCGTAGTCAGCGCGCATGACTACATCGTCCTGCTCAAGCACCAGCCAGTGGTGGATAGCGACACACCTTTCGATCTGCAGCTCTCCGGGCATGTGCACGGCGGACAGATATTCCCGTTCGTCTATCTGACGCGATTGACCTATCACATACGCACCGGTCTCACTGAACTGGCCGACGGGCGCAGGCTGTATGTCAGCCGTGGCACAGGCACATGGGGGCCTCCGATGCGCTTATTTGCTCCTCCCGAGATCACGCTGATCACCATCGAGAGTGCGTACAAATAATTTGACGCATAACGTAGATCGCCTATTGACGGACATCTACACGAAGCCATCTTAAAGTTATTCACGTCGCCACTAGCAAACTGGCCTCTTCGAACAGCGACTTGACCACTACCTTGCGCACCTCCGGCCTGTCGGGGATTTGATAAAGCACGGGCATCAGCATCTCCTCGAAGATCCCGCGCAGACTGCGCGCACCCACCTTGTACTCGAACGCCATGTCAGCAATCTGGCGGAAGACTTCCTGCTCGATTTCCAGTTCCACGCCTTCATCCTTGAGCATCTCGCGGAACTGGTTGTAGATCGAATTGCGCGGCTCGACCATGATGCGCATCAACTGCTCCTTGGACAGATTATGCAGATTGGCGATGATCGGCAAACGGCCTGCAAATTCGGGAATCAGCCCGAATGCAAATAGATCGGTTGGCTTTACACGGGTATTCAGCCGATTAAGAATCTGCTGCTCTTCACCGGCACCGACGGAAATAAAACCAAAAGCCTGATTCTTGGCGGTGATGTTTTCCAGACCGACGAAAGCACCCGCGCAAATAAACAGCACGTTGGTGGTATCGAAAGTTTGCGCGCCCAGCCGCACCGACGCGCCCTCCATGATCTTCAGCAGCGCGTGTTGCACGCGCTCGCCAGAGGTGCCGCGCTGTTCGCCTTCGGATGCTTTCAGCTTGTCGATCTCGTCGATAAATACGATACCGTGCTGTGCCCTGGCCATATCGCCGTCCGCTTTTTCCAATAGGCGCAGCAGCAACGCCTCGATCTCCTCGTTGACATATTTCGACTGCGCCAGCGAAGTCGCATTCGCGGTCACGAATGGCACACGCGTCACATGCGACAGGGTTTCGCACAACAGCGTCTTACCCGTGCCGGTCGGGCCGACCAGCAGGATATTGCTCTTGACCAGCTCAACGTCAACCTGACGCTGCTTGCCCAGCTTGCGGTAATGCGCATACACCGCTACCGATAGCGTCTTCTTGGCATCATCCTGCCCGACGACATACTGGTTCAGATAATGTGTGATCGCGCTGGGCGTCAGCTTCTTTCCCAGCGTAGGCTGTCCGTCTGCTATTTCCATGTCATCTATCCTTGTTCAAGTCGTCTCGAATTTCATCTTATTATTGTTGCAGTTTAACTTGAACATGTCCTTTACGGCACAGCGACATTACTGCATTTTCTTGCTGCGCAAGCACGATAACCCGACTGATTTACTAATTGAAAACAGCTCGACTCTGCCCAGTTAAATTGGGTATATTGCCGACTCTAAAAATTTGGGGATTCTTGGCTTTCTCCAGCGAGAAGTATTCAATCAACGTTGAGCCTTCACGGAAATAAATTATGGCGAGTGTATTTTTCAGCAAATTATTATCCTCAGTGTCGCCACGCAGCGACAATTACTTTACCCTTTTCAACGAATTGACGGCCTGCACCGTGCGCGGCGCAAAAATTCTGGCGACCATGAGTTCAGTGCAAGACCCGGCGGCTTTCAATCAGCTTTTTGTCGAAATGATGAGAACGGAAAGCGAGGCGGACGACATAACCAAAAATATTTTCCTGTCGCTGCACAAAACCTTCATCACACCATTCGACCGCTGGGAGATCAAGGATCTGGCCAGAGCGCTGGATGACATGATCGACTGCATGGAAGACATTCCGCAACGCGCCCGTCTCTACGGCCCCGGCAGTTTCACCCCTGAAATGGCGGCACTTGGCCAGATCGCATTGCGTGCCACGGAGAAAGTTCAAGAAGCTGTCTCGCTGTTGTCGGATATGAGAAATGCCGATCGCATCCTGAATATTTGCCAGGAGATCGGCGTGATCGAAAGCGAGGCGGATCGCGTCATGCGCGCAGGCATGGAACGCCTGTTTGCCGAAGTTTCGGAGGCGCGTTCGCTCATTCGCTCCAAGGAAATCTACGAGCTATTCGAGCAAGCGGTTGACCGTTGCGAAGATGCCGCCAATGTCATTCACGGTGTAGTGCTGGAACGCATATGATCGAACAAACGTTTCTGATCATGGCGGCTTTGGTCGTCGTGGCGCTGCTGTTCGATTTTATGAACGGCTTTCATGATTCGGCAAACTCAATCGCGTTGATGGTTTCCACCCGACTGTTAACACCGCAAGCAGCAGTCATATGGGCTGCGTTTTTCAACTTCATCGCCTTCCTGTTTTTCGGCCTGCATGTGGCTAATACCGTCGGCTCCGGCATTGTCTCCACGGCGATTATCGACAACGCGGTGATCTTCGGCGCGCTGTGTGGTGCCATCGTGTGGAACGTCATTACCTGGTGGTTCGGCATTCCTTCGTCTTCTTCGCATGGTCTCATCGGTGGCTTGGTCGGCGCTGCACTGGCCAAAGCCGGTTGGTCAGCCATCATCGCGCAAGGTCTGATCAAAACCTCGGCGGCAATCATCCTGTCGCCGCTACTGGGGCTGTTGCTGGCGATGGCCATGTCGATTGCCCTGCTGTGGATTTTAGAGAAGTCATTGCCGCATCAGACCGAGCGCAAGTTCAACAAACTTCAGTTCATCTCCTCCTCGTTGTATAGCCTCGGACACGGCGGCAACGATGCCCAGAAAACCATGGGCATCATCGCAGTTCTGCTGTATGCCAATGGTTATATTCACGGCGCGTTTCAAGTCCCGTTCTGGGTCGTTATTTCGTGCCAGATCTCCATGGCGTTGGGCACACTGTTCGGCGGTTGGCGCATCGTGAAGACCATGGGCATGGGCATCACCCGCATCAGACCCACCGGCGCGTTCTGCGCGCAAACCTCAGGCGCAGTGACCTTATTGCTGGCAACCTATTTTGGTATTCCCGTCTCCACCACGCACACCATCACCGGCGCTATCGTCGGCGTCGGCATCTCGCGCCGCCTTTCCGCAGTACGCTGGGGAGTTGCCGCGCGCATCGTCTGGGCATGGGTGCTGACCATCCCCGCGGCCGGCTTGATGGCGGCGTTCTTCTGGTACCTGGCGAACGGGTTCATGCATTAGCCCGTTTAACCATGCACACTCTTTCCTCCCTGCGCGCCGGTGAACTGGCCGGTATTAAGCGTCTCGACCTTGCCTGCGGCCTCACCGAATTTCCGCGCGAGATTTTCGATCTGGCCGACTCGCTGGAAATTCTGAATCTCTCCGGCAATGCTCTGTCCAGTCTGCCCGACGACCTGCCGCGCCTGCACAAACTGCGTGTCATTTTTTGTTCCGACAATCGCTTCACGCGCGTGCCGGAAATATTGGGGCAATGCCGCAATCTGGAAATGGTCGGCTTCAAGGCCAATCAAATTGATGAACTGCCCGCCGCTGCCTTGCCGCAGAAATTACGCTGGCTGATCCTCACCGACAACCGCCTGCGCGAAATTCCCGCAGCACTCGGCACCTGCACGCGCCTGCAAAAACTCATGCTGGCTGGCAACCAGCTGCAGCACCTGCCGCATGAACTGGCGGCCTGCTCCAAGCTGGAACTGTTGCGCATCGCAGCGAACAATTTTGCGCAGTTGCCGGACTGGTTGTTCAACATGCCGCGTCTGGCCTGGCTGGCCTATTCCGGCAACCCATGCAGCGACAGCAGCGAAGCCGCCGCGCTGGAGCATCTGCACATCACGCAAGTCGAGTGGCACACGCTTGAATTGCAGCACAAGCTGGGTGAAGGCGCGTCCGGCATCATCTACCGCGCGCATCATCATGCGGACGATGCTCCAGTGGCCGTGAAAATGTTCAGGGGCGCGCTCACCAGCGACGGCCTGCCGCGCAGCGAAAAAGCCGCCTGCATCGCAGCGGGCGCGCACCCCGGATTGATCCCCATCGTCGGCAAAATCAGCTCGCATCCCGAGCAAACGCCGGGGCTGGTGATGTCGCTGATAGATGCCAGCTTCACCAATCTCGCCGCGCCGCCCAGCCTGGAATCCTGCACCCGCGACATCTATCCCGCACACCTTCGCTTTACGCCGACCAGCGTGCTCAACATCGCGCTCGGCATCGCTTCCGCCACCTGCCACCTGCACGCGCAAGGCATCATGCACGGCGACCTGTACGCGCACAACATCCTGTGGAACCCGCAAGGCGACTGCCTGCTGGGCGACTTCGGCGCAGCCTCGTTCCTGCCACACAACACGCAACAAGCCACAGCCCTGCAACGCATCGAAGTGCGCGCGTATGCCTGCCTGCTGCAAGAATTGCTGGAGCGCTGCGATGAAACGCACGAAACTGCCGCCATGAGGAATTTGCAGCGACGCTGCGAAAACGCTGAGGTGAATAAGAGACCGTTGTTTGAAGAGATACGAAGCGAATTGGCTGGTCTGGCTGCATAAATCACCCCCACAAAACAAACCTTCCATGCAAGCGAGTAAACACGCCATTCTCCATCAATCACTTAACGCAGATTGCCTATTTACGGGCATCTTCGCAAGGTGGTGTTTCATAACTATTCCTCATTACAAAACTCTAAGCATGAGATAGTCAAAACAATTCGACTCATGTACATTTCATTCTGAAATATGGAATCCAAATAATGACAACAATTGGAAAATGCCATGAGTGAGATGTTAAGTCTGACACGTGCAGCCAAGTTGATTGGCGTAACGCGCGCTGAATTGCAAAAAAAGATCCAGATCGGCGAGCTGCTTTCATACGATGGGATGGTCAATGTCAAAAATCTGTTGGCTTGCTATCCTGATGCGCAATTGGAAGATAACGCAGAGTCCAGACGCATCGCGCAGATCAAGGAGCGCGCTTTCGGCAAACGGGTGTTTGAACGAGCCATGCCGGACGCGGAAGTGTTGGCCGCACGCCTCACCGAGGTCAGTAGAACGCTGACCTATAGTCAGGTGCAAGTCGAGCAATTCACCGCGTTGTTGGGCAGGTTATGGGACAAGCTTTCCGAGATGGAATCGCAGCTCAATTCCGAGTCTGGCTTGGCGATGGAAAATCTGAAGGTATGGATCAAACGGGAGGTGGATATGGCGATGGAACCGGGATTCATCAATCCGTTGGCAATCAAAGACACGATGCTGCATATCATCACCGCGCAAGTGACGGTGTTACCGAGCAAACACGATTTTTTGGTGGAAGGGCACGATACGCTACTGGAAGCCGCGATGCGTTCCGGCATTCCGCTTAATTACGGCTGCAGCGGCGGCAATTGCGGCTTGTGCAAGGCCAAGGTGGTGTCGGGCGAAGTCAAAAAAACACGCCAGCATGATTTTGTCATTTCCGATGCGGAAAAAAGTCAGGGCTATGTTTTGCTGTGCAGCAACACGGCAGTCAGCGATGTGGTTATTGAAGCCGAAGTGGCAAACAGCGTGCAGGACATTCCGTTTCAGCAGATCACAGCCCAGGTTAAAAACATGGGACATATCGCCGACGACATGATCTTGCTGCATCTGCAAACTCCGCGCACTCAGCGCTTGCGCTTCCTCGCGGGGCAGAGCGTGATGCTGCGTATCGGGCAATCTTTCAGCGCGGACCTACCCATCGCCAGTTGCCCCTGCGATGACCGCAATGTGCTATTTCACATCCACCGGCAAAACGGCAATTTGTTCTCCGATTATGTTTTCGACCGCCTCAAACAGCATGAATCGGTGGAGATTGAAGGGCCGCACGGCGAATTTATCCTGCACGAAAAGTCACAGCGCCCGTATTATTTCTTCGCGTTCGACAGCGGCTTTGCCCCGATCAAAAGCCTGATCGAACATGCACTATCACTCGAAGCGAAAAGCATCCACTTACACTGGTTCGGTTCGACTCAACAACATATTTACCTGCCAAACATCGCCCATGCGTGGCAAGATGCTTTGGATAATTTCTACTTCGACGAACACATTGCCGGTTTCGATCTGCGTACGGTGAACAGCAAACGTGAGGAGATATTGTTCAAACAACTCGACAGCATCATCAGTGCCGACCCCAACCTGCTTGAAGGTGACATTTACATCGCCGGCCCGGAAGACGCGGTGACCATCGCCGAACAATATTTTCTGGATCAAGGTTTACCCAAGACACGGGTGGCAGTGGCGAGCGTGAAATAAGATTGGGCTGCTGACCCATTAGCGCGGCAACAGCCCGGGATGATTCGATTTTGCAAAAACTTAAATATGCCACAACAACGTACATTAAAAAATGGAGAAAAGTATGACGAATTCACTTACCGACGGTGCTGGCAATTCAATGATCTTTACGGCAAAGCTCCTTAGCTCTGAGCGCATCACGCCGGAGTCTTCGCGCGAAGACATCAGGAAGCTGGTGTTCCACACGGACAATCTTTATTTTGACAGCAAAGTGGGCAGTTGCATCCGCGTGCTTGCTCCCGGCCAGTATGGCAATCCCTATCACACCCGGCTCTATTTCATCGCCGACAGCGACCCGTCCGACGACGGCGCCAAATTTGAGATTTGCGTACGCCGCTGTTTCTTAATCGATGAAGCCAGTGGCGAGGAATATGGCGGCGTCGCTTCAAACTACCTGTGCGACATGAAGCCGGGAAGCGAAATCAAATTTTCCGGCCCGGTCGGCTACCCGTTTACCATTCCGCAAAACCAGAATGCCAACTTGCTGATGATCGGCATGGGCACAGGCATTGCGCCGTTCCGTGGACTGGTGCGGATGATCTATGAAAAGCATGGCGGATGGAAAGGAAAAGTACGGCTGTTCCACGGTGCACAAACCGGACTGGAATCGCTTTATATGAACGATGCCAACAACGACATCGGCAATTATTTCGACCAACCCACGTTCAAAGCCTTTCAAGCGGTGAGCCCGCGCCCCGCCTTTAACGCCCCCATCGCTCTGGACAAAGCGATTGAGCAAAATGCAGCAGAAGTTTGGAGCATAGTGAATAGCCCGGACAGCCACGTCTACGTGGCAGGCATGACGAAGATGCGGGACATGATTGCCAAAGCGATGAGCGGCATCGCAGGATCAGCCGAAGCCTGGACAGCCAAGCGCAACGAACTGGTCGCCGCTGGCCGCTGGCTGGAAGTGCTCTACCATGATGATGCGGCATAGAACCCATAATCCATCGGCACAATGAATTATTGGGCATGAAGCACGGAAAACCAATATTCACGCCACTCTCCATAGACCGCATAGCGCAGATCGCCTATTGACGGGCATCTTCACGATGTGCGGTTTGGATAAGGATACCGTTTCCCCGTTCGTAGTGAGCCCGTCGATCCACTCAAAGCGAACGGCTTCAAGACCAATAAATTAATGTGTAAAAAATTGCAACGCGCCTATTGCCATGAGAACTACGAAACGCAACAAGAAAAGCTCGAACTATGTAGTCGTTCAGGAAAACGGTGTCTTCATCGCGAAGTGCTCCGACCTTGATCTGTCTTGTCGCGGCGCGACTAAGGAAGAAGCGATTGCGAATCTGGAAGATGCGCTGGCGCTGTTCTTCGAGGACTTGCCCGGGCCTGCGGATGGCTAACATGGTTGGCGGCCAGGTTGCCAAATTTAAAGCCCCCCTTATTCCAATTCCATTTCAAAACTTGAATTTACTCCCTTCTCCCGCAGGCGGGAGAAGGGCTGGGGATGAGGGTCTATGCGCTGCAATATAACTGGTTTATTCCCCACAACCCTCACCCTACCCCTCTCCCGCCTGCGGGAGAGGGAACTGATAGCAAGAGGAATTTCATTTCACTATTGATCTGGAAATGGAATTACCCCTAGATGACCAACCCCGCATCCTCCACCCGCGAACTAATCCATCTCGCATGGCCCATGCTGGTCGCGCAACTGGCGATGATGGCCAATGCCGTCATCGACACCGCGATGGCCGGGCGGCTATCTGCCATCGACCTTGCTGCGGTCGGCATCGCCTCAGCGATCATGGCCACGGTGCTGATGTCGCTGGTCAGCGTGTTGCTCGCGGTGCCGCCCATCATCGCCCACCTGTATGGCGCAAATCGGCGCGCCGAGATCGGGCGCGAAATACATCAGGGCGTGTGGATTTCGCTGGCACTGGCACTGGTGGCGATCCTGCTGATGCGCTTCCCCGGGCCGTTCATCGCCATCTCGGAATTGCAGCCCGCCGTGGAAACCAAAGTGCGCGCCTATCTGGCCGCATCGGCCTGGGGCGTGCCCGCCGCCTTCGCCTTGCGTTTGTTCTTTGGCCTGTCGACGGGAATCAGCTACACACTTCCGGTGATGTTGTTCAACCTGCTATCGCTGGCGCTCAAGGTGCCACTGAATGCGCTGTTCATGTACGGCCTGCTCGGTTTCCCCGCGATGGGCGCGGCAGGCGCTGCGGTGGCCACGTCGCTGGATGCGTGGCTGATGGCCGTGCTCGCCTGGGGCTGGTGCCTGCACCATCCGCGCTACGCCGAGTTCGAATTGCGCCGACGCATCACCGCGCCGGACTTCGCCGCCATACGCGAATTCCTCAAGCTCGGCATTCCCATCGGTTTAACGTTCATCGCGGACGTCACCGCGTTCACCTTCATGGCGCTGTTCATCGCGCGCTTGGGCCCCGTCGTTTCCGGCGCGCATCAGATCGCCGCCAACCTCGCGGTTCTGGCATTCATGATCCCGCTTTCGCTGGGCAACGCCACCTCGGTGCTGGTCGGCCAGGCGCTCGGCGCCGGACAAGCCGCGCGTGCCCGCCGCATCTGCTGGGAAGCGATACGCTTCGGCATGTCCATCGCCATCGTGCTATGCCTCACCTTCTGGCTGGGCGCACCGTACATCGCCGCGTTCTACACCACCGACCTGCAAGTGCAAGCAATCGCCATCCCGCTGATCGTGATGGTCGGCCTCTACCATCTGGGCGACGCGATGCAAGCCATCACCGTCAATGCCTTGCGCGGATACAAAAACTCGGTCGTGCCGATGGTGATCTACACCGTCACACTGTGGGTGCCGGGCCTCGGTGGCGGCATCGTGCTGGGGCTGACCAACACCTTCGGCCCCGCCCGTGGCGCGCCCGGCTTCTGGCTCGCCGCGATAGCAAGCATCTGGCTGGTCGGCGGCATGATGGCGATTTATCTTAACTTCACCTCGAAGAAACATTGCGCTCGCTAGCCGTACCGCCTCAATTCCAGTAAAGTCGTCCCCTGAATTTCACACCGGTATATATCCATGAACAAAGAAGAGCTAAGCAAAGAACAACAAATCCTGCGCCAGATGCGCAAGACATTGGGCAACGTCGTCAAAGACGTCACCCCAATGGGCGGACGCCCAAACCCGCTGACGGCCAACACCATCCAGGACATCAAGGATTGTTTTGCCTTGATCTCGGATCGAGAAAAAGAACTGGCCGACAAACTCGGCTTCGAACAGGCTCAACCCTATTACAAGGACGGCGAGCCACCGAATGCGAACGTCATCAACTTCGTCAAACCGACCAAACAGTAGTTCAAATTTTTCATTCCCTCGCCCGCAGGCGGGAGAGGGTTAGGGTGAGGGACGACGAGGCAAAACAAATTTTGTTGATGTGCAGTGACCCTCATCCCCAGCCCTTACACCCGCAAGGGGTACGCCGGTGGGTGCCCCGCTGCTTCGCAGCGACCCTTCCGCAGTCCCGCCTGCGGGCGAAGGGAGCAATTCGAAGTATTGAAATCAAATTGAACCTCCTCTACGACATGCCGCTGTTCCGCCCGCCCTCCGAGGCCGACAACCTGATCATCCAGGCCACGTTGGGCTGCAGCTTCAACCAGTGCAGCTTCTGCGCCATGTATCGCAGCAAGCACTATGTCGAACGCCCGCTAGCTGACGTATGCGCCGATATCCGAACTGCCGCCGCCGATTGGCCGGATGCGCAGCGCGTGTTCCTGGCCGATGGCGATGCGCTGGCACTGCCAACGCAACACCTGCTCGCCATCCTGCGCGAACTGGCGTCTGCGCTGCCGCGCCTGACGCGCGTTTCCTGCTATGCCACGCCCGGCAACATCGGGCGCAAGAGCGCCGAAGAACTGGCCCAGTTGCGCGAGCTCAAACTCAGCCTACTCTACTTCGGCATCGAATCCGGCTCCGACCTCATCCTGAAAAAAATCATCAAGGGCGCCACGCAACGGCGCATGGCCGAAGTGCTGCATAAGGCACACGCGAGCGGCATGAAAATCTCCGCCACCGTCATCCTCGGACTGGGCGGCAACAAGCACAGTGATGAGCACATCGACGGCACCATCGCCCTGCTCAACAGCACGCCCGTCACCTACCTCTCCACGCTGCAACTGACTCTGGACGAAAGCATCGCGGAAGAATTCCAGCGCAAATACGGCGAGCCATTCCAGATGCCGGACGACCTGGCGATATTGAAAGAACAGGAAAGACTGATCAGCGGCCTCAACCCGCCGCAGCCGGTCATCTTCCGCTCCAACCACGCCTCCAATGCGCTGGCGCTCGCCGGCAACCTGCCCAAAGACAAAGAGAAACTGCTGCTGCAACTGCGGGAAGCGATGGCGGGGCATAGACCGCTGCGGCCATATTTCATGCGCGGGCTTTGAACCTCATGCATCACTCGTTCCTCCGCCCCATGCACCGGCTCTGGACATCGAGAACTGATATAATTCGCACCATCAAAACTCACCACATTAGTTGGGAGAAAACGATGCAAGTCAGCGCCAGCCTGAAGCAGAAAATCACCCAAGCTGTACAGACCTCGATGCGGATCGAAGGCTGCAAGGCGGAACAATCTGCTGCAGTCAAAAAACAGGCTCAAGCCCTGATGGAACAGCACCGTGTCCAAGTATCAATTCACAAAAAGTGACATCTACCTTCCCGGCACCGACATTCCCAAGAACCGCTTGGGAATAGAAACGCCGGACTTGTTGCATGAAGTAGAAGCAACGCTGCTGCAACAAGCCTACACCCGCTTTATCACCGAACTCGATCCCACTGACCGCTTCGATGAGAATTACTTCAAAGCGCTGCACCGCGACACCTACGAATCCCTGTACGAATGGGCCGGCCTGTACCGCACCGTGGACATGAGCAAAGGCGGCTCGCTGTTCTGCCGTGCCGCCTACCTCGAACAGGAAACTCGCCGCATCTTCCGCGAACTGGAACAAGAGCAATACCTGAAACAGGCCGCAGACGGAACGGTTGAACAATTTGCCGAGCGCCTCGCCCATTACCAGTCCGAACTGATCGCACTGCATCCCTTTTATGAACTCAACGGACGCATCACCCGCCTGTTCTTCGACCTCATCGCCGTGTACCACGGCTACGAACCCATCGACTACAGCCAAGCGCTGACCGAAGGCACCACCGGCTTGAACGCCTACGTCGAAGCCTCCATCCTGTGCGTGCAGTGCGCCGACAGCAGCAAGTTGCAGCTAATCATCCTGCAAGGGTTGCGGCGAACTAGCGCGGATTAAAACAATTCGAAGCCGACACTGAAGTTCGGCAAGCCATTCCAGATGCCGGACGACCTCGCGATATTGAAGGAACAGCAAAGACTAATCAGCGGCCTCAACCCGCCGCAGTCGGTCATCTTCCGCTCCAACCATGCCTCCAATGCGCTGGCGCTCGCCGGGAACTTGCCCAAAGACAAAGAGAAGCTGCTGCTGCAATTGCGCGAAGCGATAGCTGGGCATCGGCCGCTGCGGCCGGTTTTCATGCGCGGGCTTTGATGCCTGAATCGTTCTTGTTCAATGCACCGCCATCTCAAGCAATCCTTCCTCCTCCAGCGCCTGCTGCACCGCCGGACGTTCCGCGATCCGTTCCTGATATTTAACCAGCACCGGCCAGCGAGACAAATCAAGATTGACGTGGGGAGCCCATCTGAGAATCGTGAACAGGTAAGCGTCTGCCACGGTGAAATCATCACCCATCAGATAGTTTTTTCCCTCAAGGCGCTTCGCTGCAAAATCAAGCCGACTACTGAGCCGTTCAATGGACTTGGCTCGCATATCCTCCGGAAGGTTTGAATTGAATAGCGGCGAAAAACCTTTATGCAGTTCGGTGGCGATAAAGTTCAGCCACTCCTGCAGGCGGTAACGGGCCATCGTACCGGCAGCTGGCGCCAGTTTCTTCTTTGGCACGCGATCGGCAATGTACTGGACGATCGCCGAACCTTCGGTGAGTAATTCACCATCGTCGAGTTGAATGACAGGAACATAACCTTTGGGATTGATCTTCGAAAAATCTGCGCCGTGTTCACTTCTCATGCTGGAAAAATCCACCTTATCCAGATCGAACGGAAGGCCGGACTCGGCCAGGACGATATGGGGAGAGAGCGAACAGGCGCCTGGGCTGTAATAGAGTTTCATGATATTGCCTCCTTAAAAAATGCATCTGCA
The DNA here is from genome assembly GCA_903847155.1 of uncultured Gallionellaceae bacterium. Taxonomy (GTDB): domain Bacteria; phylum Pseudomonadota; class Gammaproteobacteria; order Burkholderiales; family Gallionellaceae; genus Sideroxyarcus. Next base: position 44,083 of record CAINCU010000023.1, read on the forward strand.
GAATGGTTATTTCAACAACCACATGCAATGCTAAGACAACGCATCTGATGTTTGGTTTACCAACCCATTACCTCGACTCCACCCGAAAGACATTGCTGCTGCAACTGCGGGAAGCGATGGCGGATCACAGTGCACTGAGTCCGTATTTCATGCGCGGGCTTTGAAACGAAAAACTTCGATTTTTCAAACTCACCTTGCTCGCAACGCCCTATCCACGGCCATCTCCATCAATAGATACGCTCAGATCGCCTATTGACGGGAATCTTCGAGATGTTTGGTTTAACATTTCATGCATGGTCAGGGATGGGAATCAAATAGCCGAAGGCGTTATACTCGGTAACGAAACCGAGTCCATCATCCGAAGAGCGAACCATGTTCCGCAACCGCTTGACCAAACAACACGCCCCGACCATCCCCAACGCGGTGGTCAACAAAGTCATCAACAAGGACATGACACCCATCCGCGCATGGCGCGAACACCTCGGCCTCTTCCAGACAGAAGTTGCGCGCCGCTTGGACACTTCGCAAAGCGCCTACGCCCAGCAAGAAACCAAAGAACCCGTCAGAAAATCCACCCGCGAGAAAATCGCCAAGGCGATGGGGATCGTGCCGGAGCAATTGGCGATTTGAAAAATGAATTGTGATGCTGACCCTTTTTGCTAACGTAGAAAGCAAACCATGCGACTAAGTGCATTTGTTGGGCGTAGTTTTCTAGAAGACGACAAAAAAATCTGGCATGACTTGCGCGACATCCTAGATAGCCTGAAGACTATGGGTTTTGAGTACGAGGACGGCAAGGAAGGCCAGATACGTCCAATTTCAGAAAAGGTGCAAGAAATTATATTACGCCATGAAATCTATATTGGTGTCCTGACTAAACGTTATCCAATTTGGCAAGAACCTACGTCTTGGCAAGCCCGCTGGCTGCATCCGCTTGGATCTTATACCCCACAAAAATGGACTGCTTCGGAATGGGTAATTGAGGAGATTGGATTTGCAATTGGAAAAGGTCTAAAAGTTCTCCTTCTTATAGAAAAAGGCGTAAATTTTCCGACGGCCGATTTGGATGGTGATACACAATGGATTTCATTCAACCGCGACAACCTATCTGCAAGTCAAACAGAAATCAGTCAGATGGTTTTGCATTTAATTTCACAAAGAGTGACTTCCATAGCAGAACCAGCCTCCGCAGCCACTACATCTCCTAGTGGCCAAGAGCAGCTCGCCGCGCAGAAGACACCAACCTTTTCAGAGCAACTGAAAAATATAAAAAAGCATGTACTCAGCGGCAGCTTTTCAGAAGCAGATCGAATACAGCGTGAGATTACAGACTCTGAATTAGATGCAAAACAGCGCAGTTCAACTGAAGCATTTCTTCTATATTTTCGCGCAATAAATAGCGATACCAATGCACTAGATCGCCTTAAGAAACGTTGCGCAGAAGACCCAAGTGACCATGTAGCATTAGAGTCACTCGCAGGTGTCTTCACTAGTTTTGCTGATTTTAATCAGGCATCGAAACTTCTTATTTGTAATTTGAACAACGTACCTAGAAATCAACGCAGTAATCTCGCTATCAGAGCATCACAAGCATTATGCGAGGACGGCAAATCCAATGATTCCATCCCATTGCTTCTAGAGAGTCTCCAACAGGAAAAAGATGAATCTATACGCATTTTGCTGTACTCAGAAATGGCTAAAGTGGCGGAAAAAACAAAAAATACCAATATGGAAATAGCATTTTTAGAGAGAGTGCTTAAAGCAGAACCAACCAATAATACTGCGAGGTTTCGCCTTGCTTATGTTTGCAGTGAAAGCAAACTTGGGAAATTAGCCGCATATCATTATGACGTCGTAGCTAAACATACAGATTGGCGAGGAGCCTCTAACAACCTTGGCGTCACCTATGGCGAACTCGGTCTTAAAGCAGCGCAATGCCGGTTATATAAATTAGTTGCCGACAAATATCCTTTGGCTAAAGCTAATCTTGCTTCCATATACGCAAATGCTGGACTTCATACCGAAGCGGAAGAGCTAGCGAATTCAGCTATATCAGAGGCAAAAGACCACAATGAGGTGCAGTTGATAACCGACCGTGCACAGTATGTACTAAATGAAATCGCTAGCTCTGAGAAGACAGAAAAGGAAGCTATTGGTCAGTTAGCCGACGACACAAAAGTAGAACGTGAATTTATGTGCGCATATGCTGAGTCTTACTGTCAGAAGCACCTGAATAATGCCAGTGGAATATATTCCACTACCAATGGCCAAATTTTAATAGTTCGTGAACAAGACAATCTCAAAGGTAATGGCACTTTCACTAAGACTACACCGCGGGGGTTGATGTCATTTGCATTCCCTCATTTGGGAGCCGTAAAAAAGGACACTCAAGAACTTGAAGTCACTACATATGTATTATCTCTGACAGCTCAGATGCACGGCCAAGCAGGCACGTTTGAATTAAATATTACGCCCAGCGAAAAACCAAGCTCCATTTTAGGAGATTCATCGCGCACCATAAAAGGACTCCTGTATTTTCAAGACGATGGAAATACTATTCAATTCTTAGAATGCGACGATGAAAAACGTACTGTTACAACAGCGCGGTGCGTCATGTAAAAGAGCTCAACGTGTTCAGAATGAATCAAACGGGGTCAGCATCGAAATAGTTTTGAAGGAAGGTTAAAGGCAGGTTAAAGGGGCCAGGCTCTAATTGTTATCCAGTGATATGGGATCAGCTTCGAAACACCTTCCATTGAAGATGCCCGGCATCGCCGGGCTTCTTCTTTTCAGTGTACTAAACGCCTCCCCGCCGAGCGCGGTGCACAGTTCGCGCCGATCTTCGCCATAACCAATTATATTGAGCACCAATATCAGGACGTCGAAGTACGCCTGAAAGCCCTGCACCGCAACAGCCATCACCCGCGTCAGGCCATGGACACTGTGGCAGAGACTACCGGTTTCCCGCCTTTACCGGCCCGCATCCATTACACTCTCGCCCTCAAGTCCGTCTCGGACGCACGCTAACTCTGCAAAGGTTCACCATGTACCCCGTTTACGACGACGATGCCGCCCTGCTGTTGTCCCTCACCGTTGCGGCCAAGCGTCGCCCGGCCGCGCTGGACGAGATCATCACCGCGCTGGCCATGGCCCAGCACGGCGAGATTCCGGCCAAGTCCAAACTGGTGGACGCGTTTGCGCGCATGGGCGTTTGTGGCCTGATCGCCGAGGCAGAGGGTGGCTATACCCTCTCTGCCGAGGCGCAGGCGATGATGACGGGGCAGCGCGCCAAGGATGACAGCGCCACCCGGCTGGTCCACCTCAAGCAACAGCTCTCCAACTTTGATCCCAAGGACAAGCACCCAAGCATTCAGGTCACCCAGGAGCAGTTGCTGGCGGCGATTCAGAGCTACAAGGCGGCTCAACACAGCCACCAGGGCCCGAACATACAGACTGACAGGCCCAAGTCGAAGAGCAGCTGGATTCCGACCAAGGATCTGGTGCAGGGCAAACAGCACCTGTCCTCCAAACGCCGCAAACCGTAAGCCTACCAGAGAGACTAAAGTGGCCGGGCTCGAATAACAACAAACAGGGTCAGCATCACAATTGTTCTGTCGAAATGCGTCAGCGATACCACCTTCTTCTTCCCCTTCCTTTTTCCCTTACCATGCAATCTGAAGTTTCTACTTTCAAATTGTAAACATGCTAAACCGATCCGCACAGGCTCATAGGGTTCAGCATCGAAATCGTTTTGAAGCGGATAGAAGTTGAGGTCTGATTCGAAGCTGAGCATGCCCATTTAATTTAGATTTATTACTTAACGAGTAGAAGACAACATGAGATTCAGCATCACACTCCAACCGGGCAATCACACCTTTATCGCCGAAGCTGGCGAAACCATTCTCGAAGCTGCGACGAAGCATGGCCACAAACTGCCGCGAGGTTGCGGCGATGGAGCATGCGGTATGTGCAAAGGTAGTGTGCTGCAAGGTACGGTAGATCACGGCAAGTCAACGGATATTGGATTGAGCGCGGAGGAAAGGGACGCGGGCATGGCTTTGTTTTGCTGCGCAAAACCCACATCCGATTTGGTCATCGAGCGCCGCGAAATGAGCAGCGACTGGGATATGCTTGATTGGGATTCGCCGGCGTACTGAGCCACCTTCAGTAGCCCAAGTGGCCATGCTCGAATTACTTTTCCAAACCACGTCAGTCGGGTAGCAGCAGTAGCAATGGTTCAGACTCGACTGATCGAGTGTGATGATAGGGGAGTGAGCTGGCGTCATGCACATATCTACCGCCCCAAAACGCGCGTCAATAGGCGATCCGCATCATGCACACGACGGAGATCGCCTATCCACGGGCATCGCCGCGATTCGCACTTTCAAAAACATCTGATGCGATTTCCGTACTCCCTCTTATCAGGTTCTTTTTTTTACCGATAATAAGTATCACAATACGGATATATTTCAGAGGCGATGAGGTCTCATTACAATTCCATTTCAAAACTTGAATTTACTCCCTTCTCCCGCAGGCGGGAGAGGGTTGGGGATGAGGGTCTATGCGCTGCAATATAACTGGTTTGTTCCCCACGACCCTCACCCTAACCCTCTCCCGCCTGCGGGAGAGGGAACTGATAGCAGCAGGAATTTCATTCCACTCTTGATTTGAAAATGGAATCACACCTCGACAATCAAAGTTAACGACATGATTGGAGTTGCCATGTCATACGCCAGAAAAAATCGCTTAGGGGATTCCCGGTCTGCCTCCGCAAGCGATGACGCATTATGCGAACTTGCCGGAATGCGCGTGCAGTTGATGAAGGCGCTCAGTTTCGCTCATCACGGTGCGTTGCTGGTTTACCGGCTGAGAACAGACTACGTCGAAAGTGAGGCGCAGCGCATGCTGGGTGGGTACTTCGTCCAGAATCGCAGCTGGCTGAGCGATGAGGTGGAGCCGCTGTTCGTGCCCGGCACGGTCTGTCCCGAGGCGATAGGTGGTTCGTTAATACGCTTTGGATGGGTCAGACCCGTGGACAGTGATGAGGGCGGCTATACACGAAGTTTCGTTCTGTCGGAAGCGGGCGAAAAAGCGCTTGAAGGCGCCAAGGTTTGGTGGAGTTCTCTGAGCTGGTTCCAGAAAGCCTGGCTGTACGTGATGGAATGAATGCGCGTTTGCAGCACTACAGAAGCTTTGATTTATTCCGTTCGCCCTGAGCTTGTCGAAGGGTTCATTGAATAACACGTTGAATGTGAATCGTCCTCCATTCATGGTTCGACAAGCTCACCACGAACGGGGGATTAAATCAGCGTCTTCCTAGAAAAAAGACCGCGCCTGCCGCCTTTGAAGGCTCAGAGAGCCGATTGCGGCACGTAGTATTTGACTGACTTGCGCGAGCCGGACTTTCTCTTGTGGATTACCACGCCTTTGATCTCATCCAGACCTGGGATGGCAATATCAGGATAAGCTGGGTTGAGCGCATGCAGCAGCCAGCCGCCTTGGTCATCGCGCTTGAGCTGGCGGAAGATGGATTCCTCGTTCGCCGTACCGATCACAAACGCGCCATCCGCTGCATCTGCACCCATCTCGATGACCAGTATCTCGCCCTCGATGAACTCCGGCACCATGCTGTCGCCCAGCACCATCAGCGCGACCATCTCGTTGCCGGAACAGCTGTTGCCGGTTGTGTCGTCTTGCTGTGTGGTGGCGGAGACGACGGGGATGTTGATTGGTTTGCGGGTAGGCATGAGAAGAGGTTCCGAGTTAAAGGGGCGAGATGATAGCGCCAAATCGATAGCGGATAAACTGGCTCACGCCACTAGTCCGGTAGGGTGCGCTTGCGCACCCTACAACTTTTATGCGAGCAGTTTCAAGCCGCCTTGAGCATGAAGTCCACGTGGATGGCATCGTAGGGAAAGACGATCATTCCATCGTCTGTTTTTGACAGCAGTCCGGCGTTAAGCAATGCGGTCACATCGCCGTGCACGGCTTTGACATCACGCTCCACGCGCCGCGCCGCCTCGCGGATGGACATGGCTCCCGCGCCTGTCATCGCGTTCAGCAGTTCCCAGCGTTTGCCGGACAACACCTTGAACAGCAGCTCGGGTGATTCAAAGCTGATACGCGGCGCTGAAGATTTTCCGCTCTTCCATGTCTGAGCGAAATCGCCCAGCGTTTCGGCCAATGGCCGGATATCAATCGTTACTGTTTTCATCGCGCCACCTCTTCACATCCTCGAAAAAATCCGCCACTAACCGGTCAACCGAAACAAAGCGGTATTTCATTTCTTTGCCGCTCACATGCCTGTGGTCGCCCTTGCCCGCCTCGTTGTCATAACGCAGTACACATTCCCCCGCGACCACAAATGCCAGCCGATATTTGTAACAGTGTTCGCTGCCGGAAAGCGGCTCGGACACCTCCCACAGCACCAGTTCCGCAAACGCCTGTTCCATGACAGGAACTCGGCGGTTAAATAATTCACGGGCTTTCATGTTGGAGACAATAACAACAGCCTTGTGTGTTGTCAAACGATCCAACACCAAAAAACGGGGATAGCACCGTTGCCAATCTGTTTAACCCATTAGGCCGTCATTCTGGCGCAAGCCGGAATCCAGTTGATAAACAAATTCCCACGTAAGTGGAACAACACCTAATTTTTTGTCTGCTTCGCAGTATGATTTTTTCGCTGGATTCCGGCCTGCGCCGGAATGACGGTAATTTGCTAATGACTATCTGGGTTTATGGCGACTTTGCCAGGCCGATGTTCAGCGCGATCTCGCCCACTCCTTCAATCATCCCTTCAATGCGGTCACCCGCGATCACGGGGCCGACGCCTTCCGGCGTGCCGGTAAAGATCAAATCGCCGGGCTGCAGGTGGTAGAAGCGGGAGAGGTGGGCAATGATGGCCGGGACAGGATGGATCATCAGGCCGATGTTGGAAGATTGTCTGATATCGCCGTTCACCTTCAGTTCTATCTTTGCTTTGCCCGGATGGCCGATGTCCGAAGCGGGCGCTAGCGTTGAGACCACTGCCGCATTCTCGAAGTCCTTGGCCAGGTCCCATGGCAGCTGTTTGTCGCGCAACTGCTTTTGCAAGTCGCGGCGGGTCATGTCGAGCCCGCACGCATAGCCGAAAACATGCGCCAGCGCTTTCCCCTCGGGAATTTGGAAACCGGCCTTGCCGATAGCCACCACCAGTTCCATCTCGTGATGATAATTGGCGGTACCCGGCGGATAGGCAACGGTGGCGCCCGATGAAACATAATGGGCCGAAGATTTTGTGAAGTAGAAAGGCGTCTCCCGATCCACTTCATTCCCCAACTCTCTGGCATGCGCTTCGTAATTGCGGCCGACGCAGAAGATGCGCCGTATCGGGAAATGTTCATCGCTGCCTCGGATCGGCACGGATGGAACTGCGGGCGGGGTAAACAGGTATTTCATCGTGATGAATTTGCAGGAAATGATGAGGGGTAAATTCTAATCTGAAACGGCTAGAAGGTATGGAGTCGGGGACTGGGTTAGAATTCGCAGGTTTCCCCGTCATTATCTGCAGACCCACTTTGTCTCTCGCTTCTCATTCCCCGATGCGCATCTCCCACCTCCGCCAACGCCTGCACGAGCTTGGTGCCAAGCCGTGCCACGAAGATCGTATGCTGCGCGGCTGGAGCCAGGTGAGTTCTTACGATAGAGCCCACAGCCCCGCTGAGACTTTCTTTCCGCTTGCGCTGCGCAACGAGTTGCCCGCCATTGAGGCGGAGTTGCATGGGCTGGCGCGCCTGCACGGTGAGTATCCCGCCGATGACGAGGTGGCGCGGTTGCTGGTGGAACTGGCCGATGGACAGATGGTGGAGAGCGTGCTGCTGCCGCGTGGCGGTCTGTGCGTTTCAACGCAGGTGGGTTGTGCTGTGGGGTGTGTATTCTGCATGAGCGGCCGCGACGGCTTGCAGCGCCAGCTTGGCAGCGCCGAGATCGTGGCGCAGGTGGTGCTCGCCCGCCACCGCCGCGCGGTGAGCAAGGTGGTGTTCATGGGCATGGGCGAACCGGCGCACAATCTCGATAATGTGCTGGAAGCGATTGAGTTGCTGGGCACGCAGGGCAATATCGGGCACAAGAATCTGGTGTTTTCCACTGTCGGCGATCTGCGCGTGTTCGAGCGTCTGCCGCAGGAAAAAGTTAAACCGGCGCTCGCTCTTTCACTGCACACCACCGATGCGACACTGCGCACCAAGTTGCTGCCGCATGCGCCGCAGATCGCTATCGAGGAATTGGTGGAGCGCGGCGAAATGTATGCGCGCGCCACCGGGTATCCGGTGCAATATCAATGGACGTTGATCGAGGGCGTGAACGACAGCGATGCCGAACTTACACGGATAGTCCAACTCCTCTCCGGCAAATACGCCATCATGAACTTCATCCCCTTCAACGAAGTGGACGGACTCGCCTATCGCCGCCCTTCAGCCGAACGGATTGCGGCGATGGTGCGAACCCTGAAGCAGCATGGCATCCTCGCCAGAGTGCGTGATTCGGCAGGACAGGAAGTCGAAGGCGCTTGCGGACAGTTAAGGGCGCGGGTGGTGAAGGCAAAAAGCCCATTAGGCCGTCATTCCGGCGAAGGCCGGAATCCAGATAGTTAACAAATCCCCACGCGAATGGGACAACACCGAGTTTGTCCGCTTCGCGGAATCATTTTCATGACTGGATTCCGGCCTTCGCCGGAATGACGGAATTAAAATTTTGGTTCATCAGACTTTCCCATGGGTAACCTGAGCCGGATACAGATCAAGCCCGCCGCAGTGGAAATAGATGGCGATCTTGAAGTGGTCACGGTTCCTGAATCCACAGGCACGTTTTTGTACAGTTGCAATCTTTGA
>CAINCU010000024.1 GCA_903847155.1 uncultured Gallionellaceae bacterium
CTTGAGCTGTGGGATGAGGAAACTCAAACCGCAGAGAAGGCAGACATCTTCACGCGGCGCACAGTGGGGTTGTTCAGGAAGGTCGAGCACTGTGAAACGCCTGAAGAGGCGTTGCTGGTGAGTTTGAGCGAGTGTGGCCACGTCGTCGAAGACAGAATTGCTGAATTGCTTGGGAAACCCGGCAGCGAGGTAATGAAGTCGCTCGAAGACAAGGGGGCGGTATTCCTCAATCCGTCAAACGATGCATGGGAAACCAAGGATGAGTACCTATCCGGCAATGTTCGCGTAAAGCTCTCCATCGCCAAATTATTGGGCGAACGTTACAGCCACAATGCGAAAGCATTGGAAGCTGTTATTCCTGATGATTTGTCACCTGGCGAGATCGGTGCGCGCATCGGGTCAACATGGATTCCAACCGGTGATTACGAAGCATTCCTCAACGAAACATTGGAGTGCAACGGCAATCGGGTGGCGTTCAATCAGGTGGCAGGCTCGTGGTCTATGGAGCCGCATCACAGTGTCAGTTCGTCGGTCGCAGCGACGCAAAGGTATGGTACAGGGCGAATCAATGCAGCAGCCCTGTTCGACCAAGCGCTGAACCAAGTTGTACCGACAGTTTACGATCAAGATCCAAAGAATCCCGACAAGCGCGTGGTCAACCAAAAGGAGACCATAGCGGCGCGGGAAAAACTACAGTCACTCCGAGAAGCATTTCAGGAGTGGTTGTGGAAGGACGATGCGAGGGCAATGCGACTCGCGCGACAATACAACGACACCTTCAACAGTGTTGTGTCGCGTGAGTACGATGGACAGCATTTGGTATTGCCGGGTTTCTCACGGATATACCGATTGCATGAACATCAAGAGGACTCGATCTGGCGCGTTATTGCAAGTCAACGTAACACCCTGCTAGGGCATGCTGTAGGCGCTGGCAAAACCCTGACTTGTATCTGTGCTGGAATGGAGTTGCGTCGTTTGGGGCGAGCTGCAAAACCGCTTTTTGTTGTCCCAAATCACATGCTCCATCAGTTTGCTGCCGAGTTTCTGCGCGCGTATCCGGGTGCGAATATTTTGATCGCATCGAAAGATGATCTTCAAGGTGACAGGCGCAGGCAGCTTCTGTCTCGTATCGCCACCGGCGATTGGGATGGAGTTCTCGTGACGCACGCGAGTTTTGAGCGCATCAAGATGAGCGATGAGTTTATGGAGGAATATATCCAGAACGAAATCGATCAGATCGAAGATGCAATTCGCTCAGAAAGCAATAATCGCGGCAACCGCATCGTCAAGGAATTAGCCCGTGCCAAAAAAACATGGGAAGCAAAGCTGGCAAAGAAAGCCGCCAGCAGCAAGAAGGACGATATTTTGTCTTTCGAGCAATTGGGTATCGACTGGCTGTTTGTCGATGAAGCGCATCTGTTCAAGAATTTGTGGCGTTTCACCAAGATGAGTCGTATCGCCGGATTGCCTAACAGTAATTCGGAACGGGCATTTGATATGTTCGTCAAGACACGGCACGTCGCATCAAAACACAATGACGAAGCTGGCGTTGTGTTTGCAACTGGCACGCCGGTGTCCAACAGCATGGCCGAAATGTGGGTCATGCAGCGATACCTGCAACCGAAGACGTTGAATGCCTACCAAGTGGGAATGTTTGACGCTTGGGCTGGTAATTTCGGCGAGTCGGTAACGGCACTGGAACTTGCGCCGGATGGCCGTGGCTATCGGATGCACACCCGCTTTGCGCGGTTCGTAAACTTACCCGAATTGATGTCGATATTTGGTGAGGTGGCGGACATTCGCACGGCGGAAATGCTTAACCTGCCTGTGCCGGAGGCGCGCAAGGAAACAGTCACAATCAAGCCAACCGCAGAGCTGAAAGCGTTTGTCCAAACCCTCGTGGAGCGGGCGGAAGCAATCAAAAATGGTCGCGTTACTCCTTCCGAGGACAACATGCTGGCCATTACCAACGAGGGTCGCAAGGCTGCGTTGGATATGCGTTTGATTGATGCGTCCAGTGAAGTGACGGATGGCAAGGTAGCCCATTGTGCTGAGAACATTTACAGCATCTGGGATGAAACCAAACCAGTACGTGGGACGCAAATAGCATTTTGTGATCTATCCACGCCGCTGGAAGATGGACGATTCAGTGTCTATCAGGCATTAAGAAGCACTTTAGTAGAACGTGGTATTCCAATCGAAGAGATTGCCTTTATTCACGACTACGACAGCGATTCCGCCAAGGAAGAACTGTACAAGGCAGTGCGTAATGGGCGTATCCGCGTCGTTCTGGGCAGCACACAGAAGATGGGGGTTGGAACCAATGTACAGACGCGATTGGTCGCATTGCATCATCTAGATGCACCGTGGCGGCCAAGTGACGTGGAGCAGAGAGAGGGTCGCATTATTCGCCAAGGCAACTTGAACGAATTTGTGCGGATCTTCCGCTACGTCACCGCTCAATCCTTCGATGCATATATGTGGCAAGGTCTCGAATGCAAGGCACGCTTTATCGCCCAAGTCATGCGAGGTAAAGCTGGATTGCGTTGTATTGAAGACGTTGAGTTGGCCGCGCTGTCTTATGCAGAGGTGAAAGCCTTGGCATCGGGCAACCCGCTGGTGCTGGAGAAAGCAGGTGTTGATACCGAGTTTGCCAAACTGTCGCTGCTTAAATCTCAATGGGATCAGCAGCAATGGCGCAACAGGCAGGAACTGGTGACGTTGCCAGGTCGCATCGAGCGTATTCAGGCCAGAGCAGACAGCATGGAGTCGGACATGGCGGTGCGCCAGAACGTGGCTGGAAGCAATTTCCTGATTGAAGTTGAGGGAAGGCGCTACACAGATCGCGTTGAGGCGGGCAAGGCATTGCTGCAAGCCGTGTATGGAGACGTGTTGGTAAGCGACCGGAACATTGGTCATATTGCCGGATTCCCCATCAACCTAGAAATAGGCATCGTTGGGGCAAGACAACTGAGTATCGTTGGGAGTGTTGGGTACGATTGTGGCCAAGCGGATTCAGCGCAAGGCTATGTGCGCGTACTCGAAAATACGCTCAACAAGATCGAGTTGTTGCATCAGGAAGAACTGGTGCATCTGGCAAGGACTGAGAAGCGCATGTCAGATATACAAGCCGAAATCACAAAGACGTTTGACAAGTCTGAGCGGTTAAATTGGCTGAGACAACGGCAGAGAGAAATTGAAGCCGAGCTGGACTTGGACAAGGGCGAAAACGCAGCTGTTGAAGAGGCGGCAGAAGTAGTCTAAAGTTCATCCCATCCCCTCGCGGGGGTGGGTTTTTCAAAGCACACCAGAAGGTGTTTTTTGAAAAGCAAATTCACACCCGGCGCTTATTGCGCCGTGTTGATATTGGCGGCTGACCAATCCAAATAAACAGAAGACGCGCAAGCGCCAACGAATCACCCAACGCAATACCCACCCAAGCGGGGACACTTCCCCGCAAGGGCATGGTGTC
>CAINCU010000025.1 GCA_903847155.1 uncultured Gallionellaceae bacterium
ATCTTCCAAGTAGTCGTGGCATCAAATACACAAACATCCGCATGTGAGCCAACCGACAAGTGTCCCATCTTCACGCCGAGCAATTGCGCCGGATTGATAGTGATGTGCGCCAATGCATCCAGTAACGGTACGCCGTCTTGTTCTGCCCACTTGAGCACGAGCGGTAGCAATAGCTCCATGCCTGTCGCGCCTGCTTCGGCCTCGGCAAACGGCAATTGTTTGGCATCTTCATCCACGGGCGAATGATTGGAGCATATCGCATCAATTGTCCCGTCAAGCAGGCCGGCGCGTAGGGCTGCTTTGTCACGTTGACTCCGTAGGGGCGGCACCAGATGACAGTTCGCATCGAAGAAACCGATGTCCATCTCCGACAGATGTACATGGTTCATCGAAACGTCGCAGGTCACTGCCAAGCCCTGACGTTTAGCGGCACGCACCATCTCGACACCTTCCGCACTGGAAATGCGGCAGACGTGCAGCTTCACTCCCGTCTCGCTCGCGAGTTGCAGCATGGTGGCAAGTGCAATAGTTTCTGCTACCACGGGAATCGCCGGCAGGCCTAAACGCGTAGCGACTTCGCCGTCATGAGCCACCCCTTCTTTGGCGAGAAAGGCATCTTGTGGCCGCAACCATACCCGATAGCCGAAAGTCGCCGCGTATTGCATGGCGCGCAACAACACCCGCGTATCAATAAGTTGAGCATCGGCTTGGCTGAACGCCTTACAACCCGCTTCTGTCAACTCGACCATCTCTGTCAGTTCCTCGCCTTTTAACCCGTAGGTTAGCGCGCCAACCGGAAATACTCGTGCTTGACTCAAAGACCGCGCACGATGCTTGAGCATTTCCACCAAGCCCGGCTCGTCAAGCGGGGGGTCGGTATCCGGAGGACATGACAACGAAGTCACGCCACCCGCCATTGCGGCATCCATCTCAGACTCCAACGTTGCCTTATATTCGTAGCCGGGTTCTCGCAAACGCGCAGCGACATCTACCAAGCCAGGTATGACAATCAAGCCGTTGGCATCAATCACTTGTTCTGCCGCAAAACCTTGCGGCGCTTTGCCGATAGCCGCGATGCGTTTGTCGACGATATACACATCTTGTTTCGCATCAATCTTATTCAATGGATCAATTAAGCGACCGTTCTTGATATGAATGTTCATTGTGTCCCCGCCAGAATACTCATCACTGCCATGCGCACCGCAATACCGAAGGTAACCTGCGGCAAGATGACTGATTGCGAGCCGTCGGCCACGCTGGAATCAATCTCCACACCGCGATTCATCGGCCCCGGATGCATCACGATGGCATTGCTGTTCGCCTGCGCCAGCCGCTCCTGCGTCAGGCCGTAGTATTTAAAATATTCCTGGGCTGAAGGCAATAGCGCGCCTTGCATGCGCTCGTTTTGTAAGCGCAGCATCATAATTACATCGACATCCTTTAAGCCTTGCGCCATGTCGTGAAACACCTGCACGCCGAGCTTTTCCACTTGGGTGGGCAACAGTGTCTTTGGCGCTACTACGCGCACTTCCGGCACACCCAAGGTCGTCAGTGCATGAATCTGCGAACGTGCCACGCGCGAGTGCAGCACATCGCCGACGATCGCAACGCGCAAGTTATGAAATTCTTTTTTGTAGTGGCGGATGGTAAACATGTCGAGCAATGCTTGCGTGGGATGCGCGTGGCGACCATCACCGGCGTTGATGACATGTATTACCGGCGCGACATGCCGGGCGATAAGATGCGCTGCACCGCTGGACGAATGGCGCACCACAAACATATCGGCGTGCATGGCGCACAAATTATCCACCGTATC
>CAINCU010000026.1 GCA_903847155.1 uncultured Gallionellaceae bacterium
CAGCTCCCCGACGAATCGGTTGTCATGCGGTAACCAACCCGCGCATATCAGACTGATCAACCGTCGGCATGCCGTCCGTTCTGCTACCCATACACTGAAACATGATTTTGAAAATTGACAGGTCAATACATATCAGGCCTGGGCTCCACCAGTTATACATCACTCTCGTACTCAAAAATTTAACAACATTGAAAAAGACGGATTCGATAGTTCATATTGAATCCATACAAAAGCGCCCCGGCAACGCGGGGCGCTCATTTGAACAGCTAGCTTGATGTTCGAGAGTTCATTCTCTCCGCAACCCACGCCTCCACTTCTGCGCGGCTCCAACCTACTGCGTTTCCAGAGAGTTCAAAGCTTTGTGGGAAATCACCCTTTTCCATCAACCGCAAAACAGTCGATTTCGAAAGTGCAACCATCCCACAAACTGCTTTGATACGAACTACCAAACCATCCGATGATTGTGTCATCGCGGATCTCCTTGATCAAATTTTTTGATGCCGCATTCAACAAGTTGAATGCAACGAGTGCGTGGAGTCCTCTGGAAAAGCTGAACGAGCAATTGCTCGAACAACACCGCCAGCTATAGTCGCTAGGCAACCACTTCGATTGTTTAAATGGGTTTGGAATAGAACTTAAGAATGCGCCGCACCTGAGCATCTTTGAGAATGCCACAGGGGAAACGCTTGGAAATTTCGAGCGCAACTGTCCCGATGACGTGAATCTAGAGTTCTGACTCACGATGCTCGCCAAATGATGGCCGGCATTAGATTTGGATGTCTGCGTTACTTTAGAGCCTACACAGCGCTGGCTACCTTGCGGCGTACGTATAGTTATCGATAATCGAAATCATTGTCAAGCGCACTCACTGAGTTTCTTTCTGAGTCGCCCCGCCAAGATTTAGCACCATAGGTAATTTTTGTTGGCCCAAATTAACCTGAAGTGCAAATCAGGCATAATCCAAACTAGAAATTGTGTGCCATTTCGTTTGAGTAGCCACATGAGTAGTCAGCGGATTTCAATTAGTATTATATTCATAACTATCAACTAGATAAGTTGCAGATAAATATTTGCGTACAGAACATCGAATAGGAGAACACATGTCAGGCAGTCTTTTTGTAATCAGTGCGCCATCGGGCGCGGGCAAAACCAGTCTGGTGCAGGCCCTGCTCAATATCAATCCGCAAATCAACCTGTCGGTGTCTTATACGACCCGCCAACCGCGCGCGGGTGAGGTCAATGGCAAGGATTATCACTTTGTCAGCCGTGCCCAATTCCTTGAGATGGCAGCTCGCGGAGAATTTTTGGAAAGCGCAGAGGTATATGGCAATCTGTACGGTACTTCGCAAACTTGGATCACTCAGGAGATTGCCAAAGGTCAGGACATCCTGCTGGAGATCGACTGGCAGGGCGCAGGGCAAGTGCGCAAATTATTCCCGAAGTGCCTCAGCATCTTCATCCTGCCGCCCTCATTGGCAGCACTGGAGCAACGTCTGACGGGTCGCGGCAAGGACAATGCCGAGGTAATCGCCAAGCGTCTGGCAGCGGCACACGAGGATGTCTCGCATGTCGCCGAGTTCGACTATGTTATTATCAACGACAACCTCAACGAGGCTTTGCGCGAGCTGAATGCAGTCGTGCTTGCCGCCCGTGTGCGAGGGTCACGCCAGTTGGCAAGACATCAGCAGCTCATCAACCAATTACAGAAACCGGAGAAATAAATCATGGCTCGTATCACTGTCGAAGATTGTATGAAGTACATCCCCAACCGCTTCGAACTAACGCTGGCCGCCGCTTATCGCGCGCGCCAATTGGCCAATGGCGCAAGCCACTTGGTTGAAACCGGCAAAGACAAACCGACTGTAGTCGCCCTGCGCGAAATCAGCGAAGGCAAAGTCGGTATAGAAATCCTGAATCGCGGTATGGCGTGATTGCTCGCCGTCGGCAGGCTGCCGACGGCTTCTGACATTTTATGTCCCAAGCTGATGCCGACGCACTTCTGTTAGAGGTTTCCGCCTACTTGAAATCTGAGGACGTGGCGCTGATTCAAGCTGCGCTGGATTTCAGTCACAATGCACACCAAGGCCAGTTGCGACAGTCGGGTGCTCCCTACGTCACCCACCCCATTGCCGTTGCACGTATCCTCACTCCTTTACATCTCGATGCGCAAGCGATCACTGCCGCTTTGCTGCATGACGTAGCCGAAGACACCAGCGTTAGCATCGAGCAGATATCGGATAAATTTGGCAAACCTGTGGCAGATTTGGTTGATGGCCTGAGTAAGCTGGACAAGCTGAAATTCGAAACCAAGGAAGACGCGCAAGCGGAAAACTTTCGCAAAATGCTGATGGCGATGGCGCGCGATGTGCGTGTGATCCTCATCAAACTCGCTGATCGTCTGCACAACATGCGCACGCTGGATTCGGTATCGCGAGAAAAAAGCGAACGCATCGCACATGAAACCATGGACATTTATGCGCCCATTGCCAATCGGCTTGGCCTCAATGACGTATTTCAGGAGCTGGAAGATCTGAGTTTCAAGTATTTGCATCCGAACCGTTATGCGGTGCTGTCGAAGGCACTGAAAGTTGCGCGAGGCAATCGGCGCGAGGTAGTGGGCAAAATACTGGAGGCCATTCGACAACGTTTGGACGAAAATCACATAAAGGCTGAGGTACGGGGACGCGAAAAACATCTGTATGGCATCTATCAAAAGATGCAGGCCAAATCATTGGCTTTTTCGCAAGTGCTGGACATTTATGGCTTCCGCGTACTGGTCAATGATGTACCTTCATGCTATCTCGCACTAGGTGTACTGCACAGTCTTTATAAACCGTTTCCAGGCAGATTCAAGGATTACATCGCCATTCCCAAAGGGAACGGCTACCAATCGTTGCACACCGCGCTGTTCGGCCCTTTTGGCACACCGATCGAAGTGCAGATTCGGACCTATGAGATGAACAAGCTGGCTGAAAGCGGCGTTGCATCACACTGGCTATACAAATCATCGGAAGCCCAGATCAACGAACTGCATCAGAAGACGCACCAATGGCTGCAAAGCTTACTTGAAAGCCTTTCACAAAGTGGTGATTCGGTCGAATTCCTCGAACACTTAAAAGTAGATTTGTTCCCGGATGAGGTTTATGTGTTCTCTCCCAAGGGCAAAATCTTTGCTATGCCTAGAGGCGCAACCACAGTGGATTTTGCCTACGCGGTGCATACCGACATCGGCAATTGCTGCGTGGCAACCAAAGTTAATTCCGAGTTGGTTCCTCTTCGCACTGAGTTGAGCAATGGTGATCGAGTGGAAATCATCACGGCACCGCATGCTCACCCTAATCCCGCTTGGCTTGGCTATGTAGTTACCAGCAAAGCACGTAGTGAGATACGGCATGCCTTAAAGACAATGCATTTAACTGAATCGGCCAAGCTAGGCGAGCGGCTACTGTCACAAGCATTCAATTTGCTGGGGCTAAAACTGAATGACGTGGACGAGGCGGGTTGGGAGAAATTGCTTAAGGAAACAGGGGCAAAATGCAGACAGGATATTTTTGCTGACATCGGCTTGGGACGACGACTCAATATCGTTGTGGCACGACAACTAGCCAGTCTAGGCGACACTATTTCCAACGATGCCATGGGAAATGCCGTTGTCACCATCCAGGGCACCGAAGGCATGGCGGTACAGTTTGCAAAATGCTGTCGCCCCATTCCGGGCGACCCGATCATTGGTGTCATCAAGAGCGGTCAAGGACTAGTCGTGCATACCCACGACTGCCCGACATTGCGTCGAGGTCGCGGTGGCGAGCAGTGGCTGGATGTGGTTTGGGATAAGAACATTACCCGTGCTTTCGACGTCAGCCTAAAACTCATCGTTGCCAATCGGCGCGGTGTCTTGGCTAAAGTTGCATCTGCCATAGCAGAAGCTGATTCCAATATCGAAAACGTCAACTTCAGCAGTGAGGGCGAATATACGGCGATCTACTTCACACTTCAGGTAAACAACCGTCTCCATCTGGCCAACATCATGCGTAACTTGCGTAAAATTTCAGAGGTAATTCGCATCATACGTGCAAAAAACGCAGCTTAATTTTTAAGATAATTTCATCGGAATGGGAATTCACCGTGAAAAATTCGCTTAAACCTGGTATCAAGTACGAGCATAAATTTCTGTTACCCCCGACCAAAACCGTTTCCGCACTGTACCCTGAAGCCGAGGAGTTTCAGGCGATGCCGGAAGTATTCGCTACCGGGTTCTTAGTCGGCTTTCTGGAATGGGCATGCATTAAGTGTGTCAACCCACACATCGACTGGCCCGTCGAGCAAACTTTAGGCACGCACATCAATGTCAGTCACTTGGCAGCTACACCACCTGGTTTGGAAGTAACTGCATCCGTCGAATTAATTGAAGTGGATGGCCGAAGACTCGTTTTTCAGGTCGAAGTGCACGACGGCGTGGATATTATTTCTAAAGGTTGGCATGAACGCTTCATCATTAACAAAGAGAAGTTCGACTCAAAAGTCAGCGCCAAACGCAAAAGCTGATCGGTGCGATCAATCCAACTCGCCGCCGAATCGGCGCAGCAACTCCAGCATCGCCGCAGCCTTGTCAATTGTCTCCTGATACTCGTCATTGCATTGCGAATCTGCAACGATGCCGCCCCCCACCCAACATCGTATGACTCCATCCGAATAGACCAGAGTTCGAATGGCAATATTACTATCCATATTGCCGTCAAATCCAATGTAGCCGATAGCACCGCAATACACCCCGCGCCGATGCGGTTCCAATTGTTCGATAATTTCCATCGCACGTTGTTTGGGCGCGCCTGTAATGGAGCCTCCGGGAAAACAGTCGCGCAAAACATCAAGCGCATCGCGTCCGCTTAGTAGTTGGCCTTGCACTGTACTAACCAGATGATGCACGTTGGAAAAACTCTCCACTTCGAACAGTTTCGGCGCACGCACTGAACCAGGTTCGCAGTTCTTGCCGATATCGTTGCGCAGCAAATCGACGATCATCAGATTTTCTGCACGATCCTTGGGATGCTGCTGTAACTCTTGAGCCAGTCGCGCATCCTCAGTCGCATCGGCATGGCGCGCACGTGTTCCTTTAATCGGTTTGGTCTCAATCTGCCCCTGTTTCACTTGCAAGAAACGCTCTGGAGAAGCGCATAGAATCTGGGCTTGCGGCCAATCGAGAAATGCGGAATACGGTGCGGGACTCAAGCGACGTAGCTCTTGATAAGCGTTCCAGGCATCGCCTGTTGCTTGCACAGCATAGCGTTGCGCGAGGTTCACTTGATAGCAGTCGCCTTCATGCAGGAATTTTTTCACCGTATTGAAGGAATTTCGATACGCGTCCGGTGTGAAGTTGGAAGTAATCTTGCCCTGCACTGTTAAAGATGATGTTTTTGTGTTGTCACCACTGTTCGCGACTGCGCTGCCAAGTCTCGCCAAAATTTTCGGCAGCTCATTCTTTGTCTTGGCGAAGCGTTGCCGCGACACCAAGCGCGCACTTTGTTCGTGATGATCAACGATGAACGCCCAGTCGTAGATGCCGACCGCCATTTCCGGCAGATGCTCAGCATTTTGACAGGTATTGTTGATGCGATGGTAGCGGCGCGCGAGGTCATAACTCCAATAACCCAATACACCCCCAGCAAAAGGAATGTCAGGTATGGATGCAGTCGGTTCGCCCAAATGTTTGCGCAATAGATCGAAGGGGTCGATTGTTGAGCGCTGCACGCCGGAATTGTTATCTATTAAGGTCTGTTCTCCTTGCGTAATCAGAGTCAACACAGGTTGCGCGACAAGAATGTCAAAGCGATCTTTTCCACCGCTATCCAGCCAAGCTGCCCACGTCAGATCGCGGATTGCCGAGAAGTAGGCGCTGGCATCGGATTGATATGGGAGCGGAGAGCTGTACAGCATCAATAATCCTTACGAAGCTGGTCTGCCACAGGTTAAATATATTTTTAGTGATGCCACAAGATGCCATGTGAATGGACTACTCACGCGAATTATCCGTGTTTCGCCTGTGGATGACCTGCGTTCTTGGGATTATTTCAAATTAAGAGTTTGGGAATGATAGTTCATAATTTGAAGCAGAACTACACCCCTCCAACGATTTGGATGTATGCCTGTCACCAGCTTTGAAGGAGGCAGAACCACCTCCACACCACAGTGGCAATTCTCAGAATTTACCGTCCGAGAGCGGTGCGCGGTTTAACGCAATCTACAAACCGCCAATCCGAAACAGTACAAAGCTTATTCAAGCAAGCAATGCACAGCACACTTTTTTCAAGTGCAAAAAATACTGGGGCCTAACCTATCCGACAACCGTGAATCAGCCCCAGAACTACTAGCTCGGGGCTGCCTTCACAGCCTCCCGCCACATCAGTTTGGCTTGCTAATACCTGGTGTAGGGAAAGGCCAAGTCGCAGCCGGACGCACAGGAGCCGGAGCGGAGGGAGCCGGAGTGGCAGCCGCCGAAGTAACTATTGGCTTGACTGCTACTACCGGTTTCTTCGCTACAGCTTTTTTGGCAGCGGGTTTCTTTACTGCTGCTTTAGCTACTGCCGGTTTCTTCGCTACAGCTTTTTTGGCAGCGGGTTTTGCTGCTGCTTTTTTGGCTGCGGGCTTCTTGGCAACGACCTTCTTTGCAACGACCTTCTTTGCAACGGCTTTCTTAGCTGCCGCCGGTTTCTTCGCTACAGCTTTTTTGGCAGCGGGTTTTGCTGCTACTTTTTTGGCTGCGGGCTTCTTGGCAACGACCTTCTTTGCA
>CAINCU010000027.1 GCA_903847155.1 uncultured Gallionellaceae bacterium
ATGATGAGCGATGGATCGGTGCAGAATAAATATGATTTCAAAGTGCTCAACAAAACTGACAGAGACCTGCATGTAAAGGTTAGTGCTGAGGGGGGCGTGGCGGGGCAGGTGCTCATCGGTGCCGAAGAACCGCAGATAACTCACCATGGTCGAGGGACTACTTTTACCATCTTCGTCAAAGCACCCGGCGCGAACGTTAAGGAAGAAGTGACGCCGATTGAATTTGAAGTGGAAACTGTCGAAGATCCGTCAATAAAAGCTGAGTACACCAGCAAATTCAATGGACCAAAACACTAAAAGGAGCGTAAATATGATTTCACAAAATAACAAATCAGGTCTGCGCAACCCATGGGTATGGGGAATGTTGGCACTGATCACTGTGGTGCTGACTGTGAATGCCACTTTCATTTGGTTTGCTACCAAGGGGACACGCTCGGCACTAGTTGAACGTGACTATGAGACAGGAGATCGTAAATCGAACGAGGAGATGCTGATCGAGCTCAGGGCGAAGCATGCGCTATCTTGGCAGACGGAAATCAAGAAGCCGCAATCCATAATAATGGGTATCCCGACCTCCTATGAGATAGATGTCAAGGATCGTGAAGGCTCTCCAGTGAGTGGAACAATGGAGGTTGATGTATATCGGGCATCCGACGCTAGCAAGGATTTCACAACCTCGTTCAAGGAGGTTGCACCAGGTCGCTATCAGGGCTATGTTAACTTCCCGCTCAAGGGGTATTGGGAATTGCATATTCGGGTTCAGCGCGGTGATGAAAAATTTAGCGTTGCTACTGATAAGTTGATGGTTGCAGCCGCGTCGTAAGTGGTAGTTAGTCTGCATGACGCAGAAAATCTATTCCGCTTCAACCGCCTGTTTTCACTGCGGTCAAATAGTACCGCCAGAGGTAGATTTTCATTCATTGTTGGAAGGGGTGGAGCGGGACTTTTGTTGCTTTGGCTGCCAATCGGTTAGCAGTGCTATCTTTGAGGCAGGGTTGCAGGGTTATTATCAGCGTACACCGGAAGGCGTGTTGCTAGCACCTCCTCCCGAACTGCCCAAAGATATTGAAATCTACGACTTCGACGAAGTACAGCAGGAATATACCACTTGCTCCGGCGAGATTCGCGATATCCACCTGCTGGTTGAAGGAATCCACTGTGCCGCCTGTGTTTGGCTCATCGAACGCGGATTACAGCGAACCTACGGGGTGCATTCGGCCAACGTCAATTTGGCTGCTAAACGTTTGCATCTGCGCTGGGACAACAATCAAAGTAAACTTTCTGATCTGATACGCGCACTGGGCAAGATCGGTTATGCAGCAGTGCCTTACGATCCCGAGAGTGCAGAAGGCATAATCAAGAAGACCAACCGCGCCATGCTTTATCGGCTGTTTTTCGCCGGTTTTGCCATGATGAACATGTTGTGGATATCTATTGCACTATACAGTGGTGCGGATCGTGACGAGTTTCGCCAATTCTTCCATTGGATGGGGTTGGCGCTGGCAACACCGACTTTGTTGTATTCCGGCTATCCTTTTTATCGCGGTGCTCTTGGCGGTTTACGCGGTGGTCATCTCACTATGGATATGCCCATCGCCATCGGCTTGAGCGTTACCTACGCTTATTCGCTGTATGTAACCGTGACCCACGGCATTATTGGGGAAGTATATTTCGATACTGTTACCAATTTAATTTTCGTGATCCTGATCGGCCGCTACCTTGAGGGAATGTTCCGTCATCAAGCGATTTCTGCCACCAAGCGACTGATGGAATTGCAACCGCGCGTCGCCATTATCATGCGCGAAGGTCAGGAACAGATGACTCCGATACGTGGCGTGAAACTGGGCGATCATGTACTCATCAAGCCCGGCTATAAAGTACCGGTGGATGGGGTGGTGTTGGAAGGTCACAGTTCAGTGGACGAGTCCATGTTGAGCGGCGAATCCGCACCAGTGAGTAAATCGGCTGGGGCGCAGGTGTTCGCGGGTACGGTGAACAGTGACGGAGCTTTGCTGGTGAAAGTTTGTGCCCAGCTACAGGACACCACCTTGTCCAAAATCATCCGTCTGGTCGAAGAAGCGCAGTCCTCCAAAGCACCCATCCAGCGTCTTGCCGACACCATCGTGCCGTGGTTCGTGCTGGTGACGCTGATATGCGCGACGATCACTTTCTTCATCTGGAATAGCCACAATTTCGAGATGGCACTGATGGCTGCGACCTCGGTGCTCATCATTACCTGCCCGTGCGCGTTGGGCATGGCCACGCCGATGTCTATTGCAGTGGCCTCAGGTTTGGGTGCCAAGCACGGAATATTGGTCAAGAATGGTTTGGTGTTGGAGACGCTGTCCAAAGTCACGCATTTTGTCTTTGACAAGACAGGCACGTTGACCGAGGGCAAAATGAGTGTGGCGCAGGTGCGTGTCGCTTCGGGCAACGACGAACAGGAAGTATTGCGTTATGCGGCAGCGGTAGAACGCTATAGCGAGCACAGCGTCGCCAAGGCAGTTGTAGCCGAAGCCGAGGCACGGCAACTCCTTCACCGTGACCTTGCCGCGAGCGGATTCCTCGCCACGGCAGGGCTGGGTGTGGAAGCGAATGTCGGCGGGCAGATTGTGCTGCTGGGGAGCGCAGAATGGCTAATGAGATGCGGTATCGTGCTGGACGTAAATCTACAGGCCAAGGCGATTGAACTGGAAACGCAGGCAATGAGCTGTGTATATGTGGCGCAAAATGGAAAACATGTGGCGATGATTGCTTTGGCCGACAAGCTACGCGGCGATGCGCAGCAATTGGTAAACGATCTTCGCGCAGAAGGCATCACCTTGACTTTGCTGAGTGGAGATCGCAGACCTGTTGCTGAAGCTATAGCGCGCCAACTTGGCGGCATGGAAGTGATCGCCGAAGTGCTGCCGCAGGACAAAGATCAGGTGATTCAACGCTTGCAGAAGAGCGGCGCGGTGGTGGCGATGGTGGGTGACGGCGTCAACGACGCGCCTGCACTGATCAGGGCAGACGTCGGCATCGCACTGGGATCGGGCACCGATGTGTCGGTGGAAAGCGCGGACATCGTGCTGATGTACAACGAACTGGACAAGGTACGTCAAGCCACACAATTGTCGCGCCGAACCTTGAGAACCATTAAGCAGAATATCGGTCTATCTTTTGTGTATAACGCCATCATGGTGCCTCTGGCGATGATGGCAAGAGTCAACCCGTTGGTGGCGGCGATCAGCATGCCGATAAGTTCGTTGATTGTGATTGGGAATGCAGCGCGTATTCGAACATTATTCAAAAATAAATGAGGTGACTTGATGGACATGATCTACAGTTTAATACCGGGCATGATGTTCTTCGGCGTGTTGATGGTCGTCGTATTGGTGTGGGCGGTAAAGAAGGGACAGTATGAAGATATGGAGGGCAATGCCAGCCGCATTCTGCTGGATGACGATGATGACATGCTGCGTGATACTGACAAGGCAAAGGGCGTGAGCACAAACAAGAAGTAGGTGCTCACGCAATATTTATTTCAGCACTTCACCGCTAACCATTAAGGGCTGGGACAGTTGGTCGAAGTTCTTGGGTGAAACGTATTGCAACAACGGTTTTTCGCTTCCATTCAATGTTATATCCAAACCTTCTTGAGGGTACAGCCAGTGGATTAGCCCACTTTTTTGCTCTCGAATCCGCTGAGCTGGTTGTCCAAAGCGTTTGATGAAAATTGTTTCTTCCACATGCAAGCTAGGTAAGTAAGTCAGGCTGCCGATTGGTAGTGTGCGCAATTTTGTGATGTCGTCCGGCGTCATGGTGATCTTCTTGCCACTACCGGTTGTGGCCATGCGCAGCCCGCGCTCATACATGCCCTTTATTTCTTCTTCAGGGACATTTATGGTTAGCACAATCGTCGAGGGCAGTCCGCCCAGTTTGACTTGCTCGAAATACACTTCCGCGACCAATTTCCCCTCCGGTGATTTGAATAGGCTGGGAACGGCTTCTTCACTAAAGCGTTGTTCGGCTTCATTGGTGGAAGACTCGCCCAGCGTAAGGCCGAAGATGCGCACCGTGTCAGAAGTCGGGTGTTCGATATGCCAAGGCAGGTCGCTAATGCGTCTGGGTTCTGCGGGGATGAACAAAGCCCCGACGAGTATCAACACCGACATGATGCCGATACCCCAATAAATTTTTCTTTCTGTTGCCATGGTTTTTAAAAATTGATTTAGGAGGAAATTGCAGAGCCTGAAGAATCCAAATTTATTGGAACGTAGCCTTTGGGGAATTTGCCGTGACGCGCTTGGTACATTGAGTCGTTACCTAGCACAATCAGCAACAGCAGCGACAGCATAAAGGGAAGTAAGCCGGCACCGCCGAGCAGAGCGATAGTGGCAATTTTTGACCAACCCATTAACTTCGAGAGCCAGAACCCGCCGCCCAGCACGACGCATGCAATAGACAGTAACCATATAAAATGTTTGTTGCGCCTATCGGCAACGATCCAGTGCGCTTTGACGAATTTCGTCTCATCGCCTGCAGCGATTTTCTTGGCCTTTACCAGTAAATAGCCAGTGATGATGAATGAAGTAATTGGTACCACAAGCACCATCAGCGGGAAAGTGGTGAAAACTCCGAAAGTGGAAGCGAATACCAATATGTGGTTAAACACCAGATTGATAAGAAATAATTCATGCGGCCATTTGGCGCGGATAATTTCCGGGCGTTCGATGAAATGCTTGTAGATACCAGCACAAAATGGGCATACAGAAAAAGCAGGCATTCCATTATGCATGACTATGCGTGGCACCATCGATTTTCCGCAATGCGTACAAGTTGCAAGGTCAGTATGAGGTTGTGTCATATTGTCTTCTAAAAGTTTGATATTGCGGTGCGCAGAATAACTATTCCACTATAAATTTTGAATGAGTTATTTTAAAAAAACATTAAGACTTCACGGCAAGAATGCGCAAACGCGGTAAGTCCAAAATCTCAATATAACGAGCCTTGACCTGAAGCAAGCCCTCTTCCTGAAAACGAGAAAAGGCACGGCTAATAGTTTCAAGTTTGAGACCAAGGTAGCTGCCTATTTCCAAACGCGACATTTTCAAACGTAGTTGGGTGGAAATCATGCCGAGAGCGGCATTTTGTTGCGACAGGTTGAGCAGGAATGTGGCAAGTCGCTCCTCTGCACGCATTGATCCAAGTAATAGCATGATGCCCCGATCACGCACAATCTCGCGACTCATGATTTTGTGCAGGTGCCTTTGCAGGCTGGGAATTTCGCGGCTTAATTCCTCCATCTGAGCAAAAGGCAACTCGCATACTTCGCAGGGTTCCATCGCTACAGCCTCGCAAGTATGGAAGTCAGTACTGATAGCATCCAGACCGATGATTTCGCCTGCCATTAGGAAGCTCGTCAGCTGTTCGCGACCATCTTCGTGCAGCACGCGGGTTTTGACAGAGCCGCTACGTATGGCGTGCAAAGACAAAAAACAGTCACCTGTGCGATACAAGTAGTCGCCTGTTGAATAAGTACGCTTGCTGTTGCTCAAATCTTCTAGTCGCGCCAATTCGCTGGCGGAAAGATTGGTCGGCATACAGAGCTCAAGCAGATTGCAACTAGAGCAGGCGCCTGCGAATTGTGTGGAAATGGATGTGGGCACAGGTTGTCGCTACAGCCGCGCATGGCTGAGGGTTATAATACGAACCGTATTTTGACATATATCAAGACGGACATGCGGCTAACTGGCATAGTGCATGCCACTGTAAGGGGAAGAAAATGAAAGAAGCAGAGAATCAATTGGTGGTAGATCTGGAACTGATACGCAGGCTGGACAAAAACGGCCCGCGCTACACCTCTTATCCAACGGCAGATCGCTTCGAGGAAGCATTCAATGCCGAGAGATACAGCCAGTGGGTAGCCAAACGGAAAAATGAAGGTGTCAGCCGCCCGTTGTCGTTATATATACACATTCCATTCTGCAATACGCTGTGCTTCTACTGCGCCTGCAACAAGGTCATAACGAAAGATCGCAGCAAATCTGCAGAGTATGTGCGTTATCTCATTAAGGAAATGGGAATGCAGGCTTCAATGCTTGGCAAGGATCAGGTGGTAGAACAGCTGCATTTCGGTGGTGGCACGCCAACTTTTCTGAGCGATAACGAGCTTCGCGAAGTGATGGCAGCAATTCGCCAGAACTTCAAGCTAGTGGAAGATGGTGAATATTCAATCGAGATTGACCCGCGCAAAGTCAGCGATGAGACCATTGCATTGCTCGGATCGACCGGATTTAACCGCATCAGCGTCGGCGTGCAGGATTTTGACGAAGAAGTGCAGCGTGCGGTGAATCGCATTCAGAGCGAAGAAGAGACCATGCGCGTGATCAATGCGGCGCGTGCCAACGGCTTCAAGTCGGTAAGCATTGATTTGATCTACGGTTTGCCTAAGCAAACGTTGCAAGGATTTGGCAGAACGCTGGACCGCATCATTGCAGTGAACCCGGATCGCCTATCCATCTACAACTATGCTCACATGCCGACCATCTTCAAGCCGCAACGGCGTATTCATGAAGAAGATATGCCTGCGGGACAATTGAAGCTGGATATTCTCAGCATGGCTGTGAACAAGCTGATTGCCGCCGGTTACGTGTATATCGGCATGGATCACTTTGCCAAGCCGGAAGACGAGCTAGCCGTCGCGCAACGCCAAGGCAGATTACATCGCAACTTTCAAGGCTATTCCACCCATTCCGATTGCGACCTGGTTGCGTTGGGTGTGAGCGCCATTGGCAAGATCGGGCCGACCTACAGCCAGAACTACCGCGAACTGGAAGATTATTACAATGCGCTCGATCATGACCAACTGCCTATCATGCGCGGTATGGAATTGAATGCAGACGATCTAGTGCGTCGCGCCATTATTCAGGCATTGATGTGCCACTTCGAGCTTAACAAGGAACAGTTCAATACTGCTTATCAGATCGACTTCGACCAATACTTTGCAACCGAGATGAACGAGTTGGTCGAGTACGAGAAAGAAGGGTTGTTGACCCTTGCGCCACAGCAAATAAACGTCACTCCCAAGGGGCGCATGCTGATTCGCAATATCTGCATGATCTTTGATAAATATTTGCGCACCCGGCAGGAGCATGCGCGCTACTCAAAAGTGATCTAATAAAAAAATGACTGGCGACTTTAAAAATATACGCACAGTTTAACGGAGGAGACCCTCGAATTAACGGGGCGAATATGGAAAAAAAAGTAGATGATTTTCGACTGAAGTTCGGCAAGCACGAGCTGGTTCCCATCATGATCGGCGGTATGGGTGTGGACATTTCCACGTCCGATCTGGCATTGGAAGCGGCGCGTCTGGGCGGAGTCGGACACATATCGGATGCGATGCTCCCTACGGTGTCGGATCGTCGCTATGACACCTGCTTTGTAAAAACAAAACTTCAGCAATACAAACTGAACATCGACAATTCCGACAAGTCATCGGTCAAGTTTGATCTGGGACATATCGCCGAATCAACTCGGTTGCACGTGAGCAAGACCATGGAGCGCAAACGTGGTTCCGGCATGATCTTCATCAACTGCATGGAAAAGCTCACCATGAATTCGCCGCGTGAAACCTTGCGCGTGCGCCTGCAGGAGGCGCTCTCAGCGGGTGTCGATGGCATCACCCTGGCGGCCGGCTTGCATCTAGGATCGTTCGGATTGATGGAAGACCATCCACGTTTTCGCGATGCCAAACTGGGCATCATCGTTTCCTCCTTGCGCGCACTGCAATTGTTCCTGCGCAAGAACGTGAAGACCAACCGCCTCCCCGATTATGTGGTGGTGGAAGGCCCGCTGGCGGGTGGACATTTGGGCTTTGGCATGGACTGGGCGCAATACGATTTGCGCACCATTACCAATGAAATTCATCAATACTTGCGCGCTGAGAAGCTGGATATTCCGGTGATTCCCGCCGGTGGCATTTTCACTGGAAGTGATGCCACAACCTTTTTGCAAGAGGGAGCATCCGCTGTGCAAGTGGCCACACGCTTTACCGTGGTCAAGGAATGCGGATTGCCGCCGGATGTGCAGCAGGAGTACTTTAAAGCCAGCGAAGATGACATAGAGGTGAATGGCACGTCGCCCACCGGCTATCCAATGCGGATGCTGAAAAGCAGCCCATCCACGGGATCAGGCATTCGTCCAGGTTGCGAGTCTTACGGATATTTGCTGGATGCTAACGGTCGCTGCGAATATATCGAATCATACAACCGGGAAGTGGCAGCCCATCCGGGCGAAAAGAAAATTGCGGTGTATGACAAGACCTGCTTGTGTACGCATATGCGTAACTTTAAGTGCTGGACCTGCGGACAAATGACCTATCGCTTGAAAGATACCACGCGCAAGCTGGCGGACGGCTCCTACCAGTCGTTGACTACCGAGCACGTGTTTAAGGACTACCAGTTCAGTACTGGCAACAAAATCGCTCTGCCGGACTAGTCAGGCCCGCACTTGGCTACTTGAACTCGCGTAATTCCTGCGGAGTGTCGTCGTGGTTGCCGTGGGGGTGATGGTCGTAGACCTTGACAAAAATTTCAGGAGGCGTCTTTTTGGTAGTGTGCTCAGGCGTTTTCAGGTTGTGATATTGCACGTCTTCGCAGTAATGTATCAAATGTTTTTTTATTTTCCCCCACAAGCCATCCTCTAGACGAAAACCCTCGCGGAAGAGCGCTGTTTCCAACGCCTCCAATGAATATTGCTGAATGCTGTAGCGGATTAACAGGCTGTTTGGTTGTTTAGCTCTTTCCACGTGAAAGTTGGAAAGTCCGCGCAATAACAGAAAAGCCTGATCGAGCTGATTGGCCGGATTTTCACTGAAAACTAACACACGCTGTTTGTGAAGTTCGAACGGTTTCATCAAATCAATTTCCGTGGAAAATACGCGCGCTCTTGAGCACGTTCAATGCCTGATTCAACTGGTAATCGTTCTTGGAACCAAACTCGGTGAACTCGGGTTTGTTATCCTCCCCTTCCTTAGCTTTGGGATGGGCTTTAGGAGATGTTTTTGTATCCGTGTCCGGTTTGCTTTCGCCTTGGCTATTGATCAGATGATTCTCCAAATCAGCTTCGCGCAGACGAAACGCGCTATCTACTCCTGCAGTCGCAGGATCTTCCACCAGAATGTCGGGAACGATCCCCTTGGCCTGAATGGAACGCCCGCTGGGAGTGAAATAACGCGCGGTGGTCAATTTGATGGCCGTGTTATTGCCCAGTGGCAGGATGGTTTGCACCGAACCCTTGCCGAATGATTGCGTACCCATGATGACGGCACGTTTGTGATCCTGCAACGCGCCTGCGACAATTTCCGAAGCGGAAGCCGAGCCGCCATTCAAGAGTACCACCATCGGCACGGTCTTGAATTCAGCTGGCAAATTATTCAGATAATCATCCTTGCCGATTCCGCGCAAGTAGAAGTCCGGGCTGGCGAGGAGGCGCATCTTGGCATCCTCGGTACGACCTTCGGTATAGACTACTAGTGAATCTTTTGGCAGGAATGCGGCCGATACTCCAACAGCACTGGTCAGCAATCCACCCGGATCGTTGCGCAGGTCAAGCACAATGCCTTGCAGTTCGCCGTTATTTTGTTTGCGCAGATTTTCCAAAGCGGTCGCCAAGTTCTCGCCGGTATGTTCTTGAAACTGGGTGACGCGTACAAAACCGTAACCAGATTCCAATAACTTGGATTTCACGCTTTGCACCTTGATGACAGCGCGCGTTACGCTGATCTGTAAAGGCCTAGGCTCAGTTTTGCGCACAATCGTGAGCAAAATGCTGCTACCCGGCTTACCGCGCATGCGCTTCACCGCGTCATTCAGGGTGATACCTTTCACCAGTGTTTCGTCAAGTTTGATGATGAGATCGCCGCTCTTGATCCCGGCCTTGTATGCGGGAGTATCCTCAATCGGCGAGATGACCTTGACCAAACCGTCTTCCATGCCGACCTCAATACCCAGCCCGCCGAATTCGCCTTGTGTGCCGACTTGCAGTTCCTTGAAAGCATCGGCATCCAGATAAGCAGAGTGAGGATCGAGCCCATTCAACATGCCGTTGATCGCCTCTGTTATAAGCTTCTTGTCACTGACCGGTTCCACGTAATCGCTCTTGATGCGACCGAACACCTCGGAGAAGGCACGCAATTCTTCCACTGGCAATGGCAACGGTGTGTCCTTATCGGCCACGGCAGCAAAGTGCAGGCTGACCAGTATGCCGGCAAATAAACCAATGGCGACCAATCCGAATTTTTCAATACGACTACTCATTTAAATTACCTTTCAGTTTTAACGCTTTTTGATCCAAGGTTTTGGATCGAACGGCTTTCCCTCGAATCTTAGTTCGAAGTATAAACCGGAATCTTCATTGCCGCCGCTGCTGCCCACAGCAGCAATAGTATCGCCGCCGTGAAGGATGTCGCCAACTTGTTTGTACAAGGTCTCGTTGTTGCCATACAGGCTCAAATAGCCCTGACCGTGTTCAATGATGATCAGATTGCCGTAGCCGCGCAACCAGTCTGCATAAACCACGCGACCGGCAGCTACCGCCTTGACTGGTTGATTGGGGGCGGCATGCATGAACCATCCAGTCCAAGTCATTGTACTGTCAGGACGTCGCGTGCCAAAACGGTTACTCACTTTTCCGCTTACCGGCATCATCAGCTTGCCTTTGAGTGCCTTGAATGCGAATTCGTTCAATTGATTGTCAGGCAACACCTGTGCCAGCTTGTCGATCAATTGCGACAAGTGGCTCTCGTTGCGCTGCAAACGACCAATCTCACGCCGCTGTTGTTTGAGTTGCAGTGCGATCTTGCCCAGCATCTGCAGACGGGTGAGCTTGTCTTGCTCCAGATGCTTTTGCTGAGTCTGTTCATCCACACGCAATGCGGCGATCTCATCGGTTTTTTTATGTGCTTGTTCAGTCACAGTCTGCAATTTGGCCAGGCCGCTGCGCAATGACTTCATCGTGGAGGAGCGGCTGCGGGCGATGTAATCGTAATAGTGCAACTCGCGTGCTACCTGATTCGGATCGTCGTTATTGAGCAGCAGTTTGAGAAATTCCTGCTCGCCGCCATCCATATACTGTTGGAAGAGCAAACGTCCCAGCATGGCCTGTTGTCCTTGTAATTCTCTTTGCATTGCCGCAGCACGCTGTTGCAATTGCCCCAACTCGCGGTTGGCGGCTTGTTGTCGTTGCGCAAGGTCGTGCAGTTTGCGATTGCTATCGCTGATGGCGCGCTCGGATTCGCGCAAACCATCCGCCGCTTCTAACTTAGAATCGTTGGTCTTGTCAAAATCCTTTTGCAGCGTAGCGATGCGACTGCGCAGATTGTCCAGTTCGTCCTGCTGCGTGGCGTGTGCCACGCCAGACAGAAACAAGGTGGCAAGCAGCAAGAAGCGCAGCAAATCGATCACAGAAAACGGATTAAGGATTTGCCGGTCATTTCCGGCGGCTGCGGCAAGCCCATCATTGCCAGCAAAGTCGGCGCGACATCCTGCAACGCGCCCTCGCCTGCACCTGCAATGTTTGCCTTGCGCCCGATATAAACGAATGGGACGAGGTTCAGTGTGTGCGCTGTGTGCGGCTGATGCGTGGAGCGATCCAGCATCTGCTCCGCGTTGCCGTGGTCGGCAGTGATCAGCACTTCGCCGCCGCATTCCAGCATGGCGTTCACCGCACGACCAATGCAGATGTCCAATACTTCCACCGCCTGCACCGCAGCGTCCATGATGCCGCTGTGGCCGACCATATCGCCGTTGGCGTAATTGCATAGAATGGCCTGGTACTGCTTGCTGCGAATCGCGACTTCCAGTTTCTCGGTGACCTCGAACGCACTCATCTCCGGCTTTAGATCGTAAGTGGCGATCTTGGGCGAAGGGACCAGCACGCGGTCTTCGCCGGGGAAAGGATGTTCAATGCCGCCGTTCATGAAGTAAGTCACATGCGCGTATTTTTCCGTTTCGGCGATGCGCAGTTGCTTCAAGCCTAGGTTGGAAAGGTATTCGCCGATGCCGTTGTGAATCGAGTCTGCGGTATAGGCGCAGGGTAGGTGGAAATCTTCGCCATAGCTGCTCAGCGTGGTGTAGTTCGCCAGCTTGGGGAAGCGGGTACGGGTGAAGCCTTCAAACTTTTCATCGGTCAAGGCGCGGGTGATCTCGCGCGCACGGTCGGCGCGGAAATTCATGAACACTACCGCATCGCCGTCCTGCATCGCGGCAGGTTCGCCGATGATCGTCGCCTGCACGAACTCGTCGTTCTCTCCGCGCGCGTAAGCCGCATCCAAGCCGGCGACTGCGTCCGCTGCGGTAAAGGGCGCAACCCCCAGCGTAAGCATGTTGTAAGCGACTTGCACGCGCTCCCAGCGATTGTCCCTGTCCATGGCAAAGAAGCGACCGACGATGCTGGCGATGCGTCCCGCGCCAAGCTGCGCGCATTTGTCCTGCAATGTCTGCAGCGATTGCGCGGCGCTACGCGGCGGCGTGTCGCGCCCGTCTAGGAAAGCGTGGATAAAAATCTTTTTCAGTCCTGCGCGCGCCGCCAGTTCCAGCATGGCGTGAATATGTGACTCGTGGCTGTGTACGCCACCGGGAGAGAGAAGCCCCATAATGTGCAGCGCGGTGCCGCGTTGCCTGGCGGTCTGCACGGCCTGCACCAGCGCGAGGTTGGTGAAAAAGCTGCCGTTCTCGATCGCCAGATCAATCTTGGTCAAGTCTTGATACACCACGCGTCCAGCGCCTATGTTCAAATGTCCCACTTCGGAATTGCCCATCTGGCCTTTTGGCAGGCCGACGCGCAACTCGGAAGTATTGATGAGCGTATGCGGATAGTTCGCCCAGAAATTATCCCAGTTCGGTTTGCGCGCTTTTGCGACCGCATTGAAATCGGCATCCTCTCGATAGCCGAAACCATCGAGAATAAGCAGAAGGACAGGAGTTACGGATTGAGTAAAATTGTCGGTCATGCTGGCTTTTTGTTCACCAAAATATCAAAATATAAGTACTTGCTAATTTAACGGGCGCTGGACGATTAGTCAGTGGCCGATTTTAGCCGATTTCGGGGCGCGTCAGCCCCCGCATCCAAGGGAGTTATAACAAGATGTCAAAAAAATTAATCGACAAAGACGCAGACATCCTGCAAGCCTCGCTGGCAATGAAAGCCATCGCCCATCCGCTACGCCTGAAAATTCTGTGCGTGCTGGCGGACAACGAACTCAGCGTGCACGACATCGTGGACAACGTCGGCACTTCGCAAAGCAATATCTCACAGCATCTCGCCATCCTGCGCGACAAGGGTGTACTCGCCACGCGCAAAGACGCCAACCGCGTGTTCTACCGCATCGGCGACCCGCGCACCGTCAAACTGGTGGGCATGATGCGCGATGTATTTTGCTCGATTTGAAATTGAAAAGCCCTCTTCGTGGGAACGCACGTCAATTGGCGATCTGCGCTATTCGTTGTATGGAGATGCCCGTATTTATTGGTTCGGAGGCAATTGCTCAGTTCGTGGCGCGTACCGCAGATCATTCGCAGTCTTTATTAAACGAACACATCACCGTTGTGCAACGCTTCTGAATACAGCCGCGAGCGCTATTCATTCATCGTCGATACCATCGTGAATTGCCGGAGCATTCGGTCAACAAAACCCACGAAATGGATATTTACAATTACTTACAACATCAAGTGGATTTTCTAGATAAAATGATAAAAATGCAAAAAGCGGCTTCATTCTGGATTCGCGCATGCAATAAATGAGTTTGGCATGTTCACGCCAACATATTCAAATTAAGAAATGGAGCACGTGTGAAAAAAATACTATTTTTCTTGTCCTTATTGGCTACCGCAACCCTGCTTCAGGGGTGCTTTGGTAGTGGAGGCTCTAGCGCGCCGGCCACAGTGCGCCTTGTTAATGGAACCAGCAGCACTCTGGATATGGTTTCATCGGGAACCAACAATATGGTTTCATCGGGAGCCACGCTCGCTTCAGCAATCGCCTATGGTGGTGCGAGCAGCAGCGTCTCCATAGCTACTGGCCTTTCAACCATTGCACTTGAGAATAGTGGAACAGGTATCCCTTTAATATCGACATCGACAAATTATTCATTTTCCTCAGGTGTTGATTACACCGTGCTCGCCTACACATCCGGCCAAAATCTTTACACGACTTCGTTTACAGACAATGAGGTAGCGCCTACTTCCGGCTCCGGAAAGATACGGATTGCAGACTTGGCGTCAGCGGCAGGCAGCGTGGATGTTTATATGGCGGTTCAGAGTACAGCGCTGCTAGCGGCTCAACCATTGGCAACCAATATTTCCGGGAGTATCGGCAGTTATGCCGAAGTGCCTCAAGCGACTTATCACATCTGGGTAACAGGTGCGGGTAACAAAACAGACCTGAGGCTGGATATTCCTTCGATCGTGATCAGTGACCAGCAAATTTTGACATTGGTTCTTACCGGTACTTCGGGTGGGGTTTTGGTTGATGGATTGCTCATTACTCAGCATGGAGCCGTCGTCGCAGAGAAGAATACCAATGCTCGTGTACGCCTCGTGGCCAATTTTGGCGCGACTGAAAATATAACATCAGCTACGGTTAACGCTGTCCCTCTCGTTGGCTCCACCGCATCTACCACATCAATGAGTTCACCATCGGTGGGTTCATATGCGCTGGTTCCCGCGGGCTCTTTGACTCTGGCAATAAGCGTAAACGGTGCTCCTATTACTGGCTGGAATACAACTGCCACTGCAGGAACTGAGCTGACCCTGCTGGCGGCTGGCAGTGCGTCATCACCGCAATATTTCATGCTTAACGACGACAACACGCGCCCGACCTCCGGTTATTCCAAACTGCGTTTGGTTCACGGCATCAATTCTCAAGCAGGCAGCCTTTCTCTTAGCTACGACTACATCCAGATTGCGACAGGTGTGAATTTTGGGACAGCTTCAACATCGGTTAGCGTTGCAAGTGGAAACAATCACTACATCAATGTGAATGGGCTGTACACAATACCTTCCATAACCCTGCAGTCACAGGGAGTGTATAGCCTGTTCATGCTGGGTAACAGTTCATCGCTAGCCCCTATTCTGATTAAAGATAACTGACAGGGAGTTGCCAGCCCCAATGATGTCCTGCAAATAGGAAATCATCGGGGCTGGTTGTTTGAGCAAGCCAAGTTATTCAAATATTGCTTGGAGTAAATTTAAGACAGGGCGGTTGATACAGTGATATTCATATCAACTTTATTCTCCCCAAGGTTTCATCAGAGATTGCTCTACACCCAATTGATCTAATATCCGTGCCACCACAAAATCCACAATATCCTGCACACTTTGCGGATGGTGATAGAAGCCCGGATTGGGCGGCATGATGACGGCTCCGGCGTGGGCGAGTTTGAGCATATTCTCCAGATGGATGGCGGAGAACGGCATTTCGCGCGGTGCTAGGATCAAGGTGCGTTTTTCCTTGAGCATCACGTCGGCGGCGCGGCAGATCAGGTCGTCGCTGATGCCGTTGGCGATCTTGCCGAGGGTGCCCATGGTGCAGGGACAGACCACCATGGCGTCGCCGGGGTTGGAGCCGGAAGCCATCGGTGCGTACCAGTCCTGAATGCCGAACACTTTCAGTTCGCCACTATATTTGCCTAAGCGTTCGGCAAATAATTGCTGCGCATCCTGCGGACGGCTGGGCAGGGTGAAATCCAGTTCCTGCTTGGCCACGATCTGAGCGGCTTGCGAATACACCAGATGCACGCGTTGCCCACTTTCCAGCAGGCATTCCAGCAGGCGCATGCCGTAAGGCAGGCCGGAGGCGCCGGTAAAGGCCAAACAAATGGTTTTCATTTTTCTATCCTCGTTGACGGGCGTGCTTGCCGCCGCGCCTACACTGTAATGGAACTAATGGGTGTTGGGCTAGTCTGTTCAAGCAGATTGAGTTAGCGCATGTAAAGAGATGGGCAGTGGATGCGTCGTTGAACTAAAATGCGCAATCGTGCCTGTCGCACATAGTCATTGGAAATCGGGCGTTATTATTGTGAGTAATGTGGAAATGAAAAGATACTTTGGATTCATCGTGGCGGCATTGGCCGCCATACTTTTGGCAGGTTGCTTCGGTAGCGGCGGTTCTCAAGCACCTGCGCCAACCAACGTCACTGTTACGCCCAAGGATAGCAGAGTAGTCGTTACGTGGGACACAGTGCCAGGCGTTGAATATTGGATATGGAATGCGCCCGGAACTGGTGTCACGCCGCAGAATTGCACATCCATGTCGCCGTTGTGCGGCCACATTTTGAATGCAGTTTCGCCTGCAAGTGTTTCTGGATTGACTAACGGCACGACTTATTCCTTCACCGTCAACGGCAGAATTAACCACGGTCCGGGCGGTCCGGGTTCATCTGCGATTGATAATGTAGTCCCCAGACTGGCGGGTGGAATATGGGTTGCGGGTAGGCCATTGATCGCAAGTGAATTGCGCGGCGTGGCTTATGGAGCCGCCAAATTTGTTGCTGCCGGAACTAGTGGCACATTGTTTTCGAGTGCCGACGGCAATACTTGGACTGTATTGGCCAGCCATCTAACCACAGATTTAAACGCGGTAAATTACGATAATTCGCACGCAAAATATTTGGCTGCTGGAGCGGGCGGGAATATCTTGCTGGGCACTTCAGATGCGCTAACATGGTCGCAAATAACCAGCAGCACAGTGAATAATCTTTATGCCATTGCGAATAATGGTGCTGGATATATCGTTGCAGTCGGAGCAAATGGCACGATCATTAGCAGCAGCAATGACTCAAGCTGGACAGTGCAAACTTCCGGTACGCAGTCCGATTTGAATGGAGTGGCGTATGGGAATGGCACCTTTGTTGCGGTCGGGGCAGCGGGGACATTGCTGCATAGTACGGATGGGATCAATTGGACGTATGCGGCATCATCTTCAAACACGACGGATGACCTTAAAGGCGTTACATATGGTGGACTTGATGCCAATGGGCACGGGGTATTCGTGGCTGTCGGCACTCATGGGGCAGTGCTGACCAGCGAGGATGGAACAAATTGGGTAGCACAAAACTCTATTTCATCGGTTTCAACGGCAACTTTGAATGCAATCACCTATTCCATAGGCCGCCGTTTCATCGCGGTTGCTGCTGACGGCAGCATCTACTACAGCGATTACTATAGTAGCGGCAGTACTACAGTGGGTAACGGTGCGGTGATCTGGACGCCAGTCCCTTCAACGCCGACAACTTCTTCTATCAATGCCGTTACCACGGGTGGACTTTACGACTTCTCCGCAGTGGGACCGGCAGGTTTGAATCTGTATTCTGATTAACCGCCAGCCGGATCAAATTGATCCGGCGATTCCTGGTTCACTTCATTCCATTGCGCCAACCTCATCCCGTTAACCGGGATGAAGTTGGCGCATCATTTATAAAGCGCATCGCCACCAATCCATTCACTGTACCGAACACCAACGCGGCGGTGGCGAATATTGGAATCAGATAGGCGATGCCGCTGTGCGGGATCAGCCACAGATACACCACCAGCATCTGCCCGGCGATGTGGGCAAAGGCGGCTAGCACGCTATGTGTGACCGCGCCGAACCAGCGTTGCGGCAGGTGCATGCTCAGCGCGAGCATGGCGAGGCTGCACACTGCGCCGCTCAGGCTGAGGAAAAACCCCGGCGCGAGGAAATTGCCGAACAGCAAGCTACCCGCGAGCACGCGCAGCAACGACACCCACGCCGCCGCACGCCAACCGTAGCGCGCTAGTACGATGAGCGTGACAATGTTGGCCAGCCCCGGTTTGACTCCGGGCAGCGGCGAGGGAATGGCGTTCTCCAGCACGGTGAGGCCGAGCGCCACCGCCGCCATGCGTGCGATGTGATGGTCTTCCGGGGTGGTGTCGAGCTTAATAATTGAGGCTGTCATATTTCTTCTGCCCGCCCGTCAATTCCACACTGACTTCGTTCGGCAAACAAATGGCGATCTCGCCCGCCTGTTGCAACCAGCCTTGGCGCACGCAGTATTGTCTCGGGCTGGGGTCGGAGGTGATGCGCGCTTTGCGTTTTTCGATGGTGATGATACTGGTGCCGAGCGGGCCGGGTACTTCGATCTGCTGGTCGCGCGATAAAGGAACAACGCGGAAGATTTTGCCGCCGCTGCGAATGAGGGCGGTGTCCGCCGCGCCGCCGGACCAAACGATCATGGTTACCCAGACGGTGCCGATAGCGCCGATCATCAAGGTAAGGAAGTCGCCGGGTTTGATGTGCTGCAACACAGTCAGATTTGCTGCGTGAGTTCGCGGTGACGCACCAAGACTTGTTGCTGCGAATTGAAATGCTGTGCGAGTTTTTCGGCGAGATAGACCGAACGGTGCTGACCGCCAGTGCAGCCGATGGCTACGGTCAGATAGCTGCGATTGTCGGCGATATAGCTGGGCAACCAGCTTTGCACGAAATCGCGGATGTTTCCGTACATTTTTTGTGTTTCGGGCGTGTGTTCGAGGAAATCGATTACGGCCTGGTCGCGTCCGGTCAGCGCGCGCAGCGCGGGATCGTAATGCGGGTTGGGCAGGCAGCGCACGTCGAACACCAGATCGGCATCAAGCGGGATGCCGTGCTTGTAGCCGAACGATTGGAACAATAAGGTGAGGCGGGCGCGGTCGAGCTGGATGAATTGTTTGACCCAGGCGCGTAGCGCATTGGCGTTGAGTTCACTGGTGTCGATGCGGTGGCCGATCTCGCTGATCTCGTGCAGCAACTTGCGCTCATAAGCTACGGATTCCGGCAGGGTGTGCACGCCATTGTTGAGCGGGTGCGAACGGCGGGTTTCGGAGAAGCGCTTTACCAGCGTGTCGGTTTGCGCGTCGAGAAACAGCAATTGCACATCCAATCCTTGCTGTTTCAGTTTTGTGATGTGCTGGGGTAGTAGATGCACGCTGCCGCCGCTGCGCACATCGATACTGACGGCGATGCGCGTGTAGCCAGCTTGTTGCAGATTGTCGATCAGCGCCGGCAGCAATTCGGCGGGCAGGTTGTCCACGCAGAAGAAACCGGAGTCTTCCAGCGTCTTCAGCGCCACGCTTTTGCCGGAGCCGGATAAGCCGCTGATCAGGAAAAGCTGCACGGCATCAGTCCCCGGTGAGGTATTGCTCTTGACGTGC
This sequence comes from uncultured Gallionellaceae bacterium, assembly GCA_903847155.1. Taxonomy (GTDB): domain Bacteria; phylum Pseudomonadota; class Gammaproteobacteria; order Burkholderiales; family Gallionellaceae; genus Sideroxyarcus. The sequence goes on from CAINCU010000027.1 coordinate 19,194, forward strand.
GATAAATTCCTGCATGGAGTCAAAGCCACGCTGTTGCAGTACGAAGTTGCGCGCGGCGGCTTCCACCAGCACGGCGAGGTTGCGCCCTGCCATCACGGGAATCTCCACCTTGCTGATCTTGACCCCGAGAATCTCCTCGAAACCGGAAGCGGGCAGCCGTTCCAGTTTGGAAAGGTCGTCATGCGGCGGACGATACAGATGCACGATCAGCTTCAGGCTCTTTTTGCGGCGCACGGCGGTTTCGCCGAACATGGTGCGGATATTGAGCATGCCCAAGCCGCGCACTTCAAGGAAGTTGAGCAGCAATTCGGGGCAGCGCCCCTCCAGCGTCTCCGGCGAGATGCGGTAGATTTCGGTGATGTCGTCCGCCACCAAGCCGCTGCCGCGCGAGATCAGTTCCAGCGCCAGTTCGCTTTTGCCGACACCGCTGTCGCCGGTAATCATCACGCCCACACCAAGCGCATCGAGGAACACGCCGTGGCGTGTAGTGGAGTCGGCCAGTCCCTTGACGATGTAGTGGCGGATCATCCACATCAACTGCACGCTGCCCAGTGGCGAATGGAACAACGGGGTATGGGTACGGTTGGCGAAATCCAGCAGCCCCCTTGGAATCTCGGTATTGCCTGCCACGATCAGGCACAGCGGATGCCCCTGTTCCAGCTGGTTCAGCGCAACCGACAGGTCGGCGGGCGAAAGTGAGTGCAAATAATCCAGCTCGGTACTGCTTAATACCTGCACCCAGTTGGGGTGGATCAGGTTCATGTGACCGATCCAGCCACGATTGGAAGCATTGACGGTCTCGCTCTCCAGCACGCGATCCGCGCCTTCCGCACCGCCCACCCAAGTGAGGCCGAGACGCTCCTGCTTGTCGGCGAACAGTTGGCGGATGTTGACTTGACTCATGATTAGGTGATTTTCCAGTTCACAAACAAATGATGGATCGCAATGGGATCGTTGGTGGCCTGCAATTGTTCGCGGAAAGATTGATCGCTGAACATCTGTGCCAGTTCGCCCAGAAGTTGCAAATGCATATCAGTGGCACGTTCTGGAACGAGCAATACAAAAATGAAATTTACCGGTAGCCCGTCCGGTGCATCAAAGGGAATCGGGTTCTGCATCTTGACGAAAGCGGCTGCTGCATCTCGCAGTCCTTTCACGCGTCCGTGCGGGATCGCCACGCCCTGTCCCAATCCGGTCGAGCCGAGCTTCTCGCGGGCGAACAGACTGTCAAACACTTGGCTGCGCGCGATATTCAGCGTATTTTCAAACAATAGCCCGACACGTTCAAACACGCGTTTCTTGCTGGAGGACTCGTTATCCAGCAGCACGCATTCCGGTGTCAAAATCTTACTAATCAGACTCATGGGTACCTCTTAAAATCCAGATTTGCGAGCATCCGCTACGCGGCTTGCCTGCCTAAACCACTTCATCCCAACTGATGGAACAACTAGCCATTCCACTAAGTTGCAAAAAACCGCAACTAAGTGGCTGGTTATGCTGCGTTGCGGAAAAAATTTCTTGCTTACATATTGCGCCACCGACACGTTACTGCAAAGCAGCCGTCTGCGGGAGGTGGCGCACGCGGTCATTCCCGCACCAGACGGCTCCGCCGCACCGTGTCATGACCGCATATGCGGCGCGGCGAAATTTTTTTCGCGCCTTGCATTTGGGCGAACTCTGAATTTTTAGAGGCACCCACATGCAATTTCACCAATACAAAAAAATCGGGGCAACCACTGCTGGCTGCCCCGTGTTACTTCATTCTGCTGCGACGACTGGCTTGCCGGTTTCGTCATGGCGACGCGCAGTATGTTTTTCCTTGTGTTTCAGCACCTGACGATCCAGCGAATCGATCAGCGCGTCGATCGCCACATACAGGTTTGCATCCTCGGTCTCGGCGAAGATGTTTTTCCCGGAAACGTGCACGGTGGCTTCGGCCTTTTGCACCAGCTTATCCACCGACAGGATTACGCTGATGTCGATCACATTGTCGAAATGGCGTTTGACCTTGTCCAGTTTGCTGAGTACATGTTCGCGGATGGCCGGAGTGATTTCGAGGTGACGTCCTGTGAGGTTGAGGTTCATGGCCTGCTCCTTTTGGTTAGAGTGATTTACGAAGATTTACCGGAAGGATGTTCATTCCCTCGCGGTATTTTGCCACGGTACGGCGGGCGACCAAAATGCCCTGCTGTGCCAGGATTTCTGACATGCGACTGTCGGTGAGCGGACGCTGGGCATCCTCTTCGCTGACCAGTTGCTTGATAAGTGCGCGGATGGCGGTGGAAGAACAGGCACCGCCCGCTTCGGTAGCCAGACCGCTGCCGAAGAAATATTTGAATTCGTAGATGCCGCGCGGGGTGAGCATGAACTTCTGTGTGGTGACGCGTGAAATGGTGGATTCGTGCAGTTCGAGCTGTTCGGCGATCTCGCGCAGCACCAGCGGGCGCATGGCGATGTCGCCATGCTCGAAGAATTGGCGCTGGCGTTCGACGATAGCTTGCGACACGCGCAAGATGGTTTCAAAGCGCTGTTGCAGATTTTTGATGAACCAGCGCGCTTCCTGCAATTGTCCGGCCATCTCCTGCTGGCTGGTTTCGCCGCGCCGTTGCAGGATATTGGCATACACCTGATTGATGCGCAGACGCGGCATCGCCTCCGGGTTCAAACGCGCGCGCCAAGTGCCGTTGAGGCGTTCTACCAGTACATCCGGCACGACATAGTCTGCGGCTCTATGCTCGAATGCCGTACCGGGTTTGGGTTGCAGATGCACGATCAAATCCTGTGCGCAGCGCAGCGCGTCGTCGTCGCAGTGCAAAGTTTTTTTCAGTTTATTGAAATCGCGCGCGGCAAGCAGATCTAGATGCTGACTGACCAGCTGCAGCGCCAGATCGCGCCCCGGCACATCCTCCGGTACGGCGCGCAGTTGTAGCGCCAGACATTCGCTCAGATTGCGCGCGCCTATGCCGGGTTCGTCCAGATATTGCAATTGCACCAGCGCCGTTTCCAGATCGTCCAGCGTGATGTCTAGTTCTGGTGGCAACAGTTCAGCTATTTCTTCCAGCGGTTGCGACAGATAGCCGTTGTCGTCCAACGCGTCAATCAGCAGCGCAATGATTTTCTTGTCGCGCGAATCCATGAGGCTCATGTTCAATTGCCACAGCAAGTGCTCACGCATACTGGGTTTGTCAGCGGCCACTTCGGCGTAGCCATCATCCTCGTCGTCCGGGCTGGAGGAAGATGAAGATGAGAAAGAGGGCTCCTGCCAGTCGTTGTCGCTATTGCGCGACTCAGGTTCATTTTTGGAAGTTTCGCTGCTGCTACTGCTGCTTGGGGTCGGCGTGTCGCTGCTGCTGTTGCCGCTGTAAGTCTGGTTTGTGGTGTCATCCTCGCGTTCGAGGAAAGGATTCTCGTCCAAAAGGCGCGCCGTTTCCTGATTGACTTCCAGCGTCGAAAGTTGCAGCAGCTTGATAGCCTGCTGCAACTGCGGAGTCAGCATCAGTTGTTGGGATTGCCTGAGTTGGAGAGTGTGTTTCATTACTGGATGTTTGGTGCTGTGGCGGCGCTTCTTATAACTTGAAGTGCTCGCCCAGATACACCTTCCTCACGCCCTCATTATAGATGATTTCGTCGGGCTTGCCTTCCGCCATTACCGCGCCGGCATTGATAATGTAGGCGCGGTCACAAATGCCCAGCGTTTCGCGTACATTGTGGTCGGTGATCAGCACGCCGATACCGCGTTCCCGGAGGAAGTGAATGATCTTTTGAATATCCAGTACCGCGATAGGGTCGACTCCGGCGAATGGCTCGTCGAGCAGAATGAAGCGTGGATCGGACGCCAGCGCGCGGGCGATCTCGACGCGCCGCCGCTCGCCGCCGGACAAGCTGATCGCCGGATTGTTGCGGATATGCGTGATGTGCAAATCGGTCAACAAGGCTTCCAGTCGTTCGCACTGATCTTCGTGCGTATAGCCGTGCAACTCCAGCACCGCCTCAATGTTCTGGCTCACTGTGAGGCGGCGAAAGATGGAAGCTTCCTGCGGCAGGTATGCCAAGCCCAGACGGGCGCGGCGATGAATGGGCAAATGCGTGACGTTTATGTCGTCAATCAGCATCTCGCCGCCATCCGTGGCGACCAGCCCGACGATCATGTAAAAAATGGTGGTCTTGCCCGCGCCATTCGGTCCCAGCAAACCGACCACTTCGCCGCTTTTAACGGACAGCGATACATCGTGCACCACGGTGCGGGTACCGTAGCGTTTTTTCAGGGAGACAGTGCGAAGTTCACTCATGTTGTGACGGGACGGTTTCGGATGGAGATAAGGTGGAGCTGGGTTGAATGACCAGAGTATCTTGCTTGGAAGGTTTTTTGTCCGTAGGCATGCCGCTCTTGGGCTGGATCACTGCATGCACGCGACTATTGCTTGAGGAGTTTTTGCTGTTGGCGGCAGGATCGCCATGCACTTCAAACACTTCGGTTTTGGTACTGTACGTGATATGCGCACCAGAAACTTCATCCTGCCCGCGCTTGACGCGAGCCTGTCCGAAAAAATCCACCGTTTCGGTACGCGTGTCGTATTCAATTCGGTTTCCATAACCTTCGGCATATTCGTTCGAACCTTCGAAGCGCTGCCAGAATTTTGCCGGAGAGCCGCTTGCGGTCAGATGTTGAAATCCGTGCGCATCTTCGGACACCTCGACCTTGTCGGCCTGAATCAGCAAAGTGCCTTGGGTGAGCTGCACCTGCCCTTCAAAGATGCTGTGTTGTTTGGCATCGTCCACCACCACACGGTTGGCTTCCAGATGCATGGGTTTGTCGCGGTCGGCGAGTTCGGCATAAGCCGTGCCGACGCTGGCCACAGCCAGTAAACACAAGCAGCAAAGATTATTTGCGATACGGTTCATGAGTGACCTTAACTTGCGACAGTAACTTTATGGTTTGCGCCTGATTGTCCAATTCCATGCCCACCGCGCTAATGGTGCTTGTCCCGCCAATCATCAACACCGGGTGATCGGTGTCCGCCAAATTTTTGTCGGGAGCCACGTGCAGGTAATCGGTCTGGATACGTTGCTCGCTGAATTTGCCGCTGGCCGTACGCACCACTTTCACCTCGTCATAAAGGAAAATATCCGAGTTCCTGTTGTCCAATGTTCCGCTTTTGGCAGAAGTGAAGACTGGCGGTCGGTCGGCAAAAAAACTGGTCAGTAACGGCATTTGCAAATGGGTGGTGTCGTCGTCCGGGTAGTGCCACATCTTTTCGGCGGAAAGGATAAAGCGCGGCTGCCCGAGTTCGTTCAAGGTGGTGGTGGTCAAATTGTCGATGACGAAGTCCACGTCATGTCGCTGCACGCGCGCCACCGCCGCCAGCGGCTCCACTTGCAGATTGAGCCAGTAGCTGGCCATTACCAGCAGCAACAGCGGCAGCAGCGGCAACCAGCCGCGTAATTTCGCGCTGAGTTGTTGCGTATTCATTATTTCAGGTAAGGCGCGAGTTGGGGTTGCAGCGTGCCCTGTGCGGCCATGATAAGTTCGCACACTTCGCGCACTGCACCGTAACCGGCCTCACGTTGCGCAATGTAATGCGTGTGGTCGCGTACCACCTGCGGCGCGCCGGGCACGCTTAGCGCCAGACCGACGCGGCGCATCACCGGCAAATCAATCACATCGTCGCCCATGAACGCAGCGGCTTCCGGCGCCAGTTTCAATTCGGCAAATAGCGCTTGCATCGCCGCCAGCTTGTCTTCCACACCCTGATACAAACGGGTGATACCGAGATTCTTCGCGCGTAATTCAACACAACGCGAGGTACGCCCAGTGATGATGGCGAGTTCCACGCCCGATGCCTTGAGCATCTTCAAACCGTGACCGTCCAGCGTATTGAAGCGTTTGAATTCCTCGCCGGAATCGGTGAGATACAGCCCGCCATCGGTGAGTACACCGTCCACATCGAAGGCGATCAGGCGCAGCGGTTTGATACGTTCGGTGAGTGTCATCTAGATCACCTTGGCCTTGAGCAGGTCATGCATGTTCAGCGCGCCGACCACTTTGTTATCTGCATCCACCACCAGCAACTGGCTGATGCCGTATTGCTCCATCAACTGTACCGCATCCACCGCCAAGGCATCGGGCGCCATGCAGCGCGGTTTGCGCGACATCACGCTGCTCACTGGCGTGCTGGCAAAATCCAGCTTCTTTTCCAGCGTGCGGCGCAGATCGCCGTCGGTGTAGATGCCAAGCAAATGAAACGCATCGTCCACGATCGCGGTCATGCCTAGCCCCTTGCGCGACATTTCCAGCATCGCATCCGCCAGTGTCGCATCTTCACGCACCGCGGGGATGGCCGCGTCCGCGTGCATCACATCGCACACATGGGTGAGCAAGCGCCGCCCAAGACTGCCGCCGGGATGCGAACGCGCAAAATCTTCCTCGCCGAAACCCTTGGCATCCAGTAACGCCACGGCCAGCGCATCGCCCATCGCCAGCGCGGCAGTAGTACTGGCGGTTGGGGCCAAGCCCATCGGGCAAGCCTCCTGCGCCACGGCACAGTTCAAATGCACATCGGCTTCGCGCGCCAGACTGGACTGCGGATTGCCGGTCATCGTGATGAGCTTCGCGCCCTGACGTTTGATCGAGGGCACGATGGTCAGCAACTCATCGCTCTCGCCCGAATAGGAAAGGCCGATGAACACATCCTGCGCAGTCACCATACCGAGGTCGCCGTGGCTGGCCTCACCCGGATGCACAAAATACGCGGGCGTGCCGGTGCTGGAAAAAGTCGCCGCGATCTTGCGCGCGATATGCCCCGACTTGCCCATGCCGCTCACGATGACCCGGCCTTTGCAGTCGAGGATAAGATTCAGCGCGCGCAGGAAATGGTCGTCTATACGTTCGACCAAAGCCTGCACGGCGGCAGCTTCAATGGTCAACACACGGCGGGCAAGATCGAGCGCGTGTGGGGCGGCGGAAGAATAAGGTTTGTTCATGCGGCAAATTATAGCAGTGGCTCTAAGTGGCGGAACGGTAGTTCTCAATCATCGTAATGAAAGCGGCACGCCACAATGACCAAATCCGCATCGCTCGCGCGATAAACCAAACGGTTTGCGTCATCAATGCGCCGTGACCAGTAGCCCGACAAATCGCCGCGCAAAGGTTCAGGTTTGCCTATGCCCGCGAAAGGTTCGCGGGCGGCAGCGGTAATCAGCAGATTGATGCGCTTGAGCGTCTTCTTGTCCTGCTCGTGCCAAAACAAATAGTCATCCCAAGCATCGGGCACAAAATGAATTGCGCGCATGGTCAATCGGTGGAAAGCAATTGGCGCGCTTGCGCCTGTCCCGCCTTGTCCTGCGCAATCGCCCGCGCCAAAGCCGCTGCATTCGCCGGATTGCTGGTCAAGTGCAGTGTCTCCATGATGCTGTTATAGCTGTCCAGCGACATCACCACCGCATCGCCCTCGGCATCGCGGCGACTGATAACAGTCACATCCGCATCCTGCACCACCCCGTCCAATATCGACTTGAGCGAGTTGCGCGCATGGGAATAGGTAACCACTTTCATTTTCGCCTCACTTGTTCATTAAGTTGGACAAGTGTAGCGAGGGCGCGGAATCAAGGCAAGCATAAAGGTGGCATAAAGCTGAGTCGGCCAAACTTTCAAAACTACACCTCGTGTGAACGCCCGTCAATAGGCGATCTACCTCATTCGCTTGATGGAGATGGCCGAATCTATTGGCTTGCGGCGTTGTGCATATTTGAAGATTCAAAAATCTTTGTCGCGGATGCGTAGGGTGGGCGGCGTGCCCACCCTACCAAGCTTTGTTTGGCTTGGCCTTGCGTCCCAAGCTCAAATAGACTAACGTCTAGCTAATGTATCCATGGAGGCCGTTATGCAACTAGTCAACATTCACGAAGCCAAGACCCATCTGTCCAAATTGCTCGAACAAGTGCAAGCGGGCGAAGATGTGGTGATTGCAAAATCGGGCGCACCCATCGTCCGTTTGATTCCTTATGCGCCACCCAAACGCCACATCGCACCACCCGGCTTGATGGAAGGAGAAGGCTGGATCGCCGATGATTTCGATGCGCCGATTGATGACCTGTTTAGCAGCCTGAAAGGCCACGCCGAATGAAATTGTTGCTCGACACTCATCTCGCGTTATGGTGGCTGATAGACAGCCAGCGCGTCCCGGCTGCGGCGCGGGAGATGGTCGAAAGCGCGACTGAACCGGTGGCAATCAGCCGCGCCTCGTTGTGGGAAATGGCGATCAAAATATCAATCGGCAAGCTGAAAATCGACTTGCCGCGATTCGTCAAAATGGCCGAAGCAAGCGGCTTCGACTGGCTGGACATCAAGAACGAACATCTATTGGCCGTTGCCGCATTACCGCTATTCGACGACCACCGCGACCCGTTTGATCGCCTGCTGGTCGCGCAAAGTTTGGCCGAGCCGCTGGTGCTGCTGACGGGCGATGCCAAGCTGGCGCGCTACGGCTCGACAGTGCGTGTGATCTGAACGCATCAAAAGCAATTTTCAAAACCATACCTCGCGGGAACGCCCGTCAATAGGCGATCTGCAAGATTCGCATCATGGAGATGGCCGTGGATATTGGCTTGCTGGCAATGCGGATAAAATATATAGGCCGTTTTTCACATTGACCCTGCGTCTTGGGCGGGTTAGCTTGCGGG